>NZ_PDJI01000004.1:2140223-2445969 GCF_002563695.1 Georgenia soli
GTCGAGAGCGAGTTCCGCAGCCGCGACGACGGCCTGGAGCCGATGCTCGAGCACTACGGCATCCCGCTCGACTCCCCCGACGGCGTCCCCAGCGACAACATCCGCGTCATGGACACGGGCGCCATCTACGCCGCCACCGCGAACGGAGCCTGCAACTTCGGCGAGATCTTCACGACCGACGGGCGCATCCTCGCCCTCGACCTCACCGTGCTCGAGGACGACGCGGCGTACTTCCCGTCCTACAACGTGGCCGCGTACCTGGGCACCGACCTGGTCGAGGAGTTCCCGCGCGTCACCGAGGTCTTCGAGCAGATCACCCCGCTGCTGACCGACGAGCTGCTCATCGAGCTCAACGCCCGGGTCGACGTCGACGGCGAGGAGCCGGCCGACGTCGCGATGGACTGGATGGTCTCCGAGGGGCTCGTCAGCCACCCCGAGGGCTGAGCTGGCAGCCGGGCCACGGGCCACCTGCCACCTGCCACCTGCCACGATCGCTACAACTTCGGTGCGATATGGGCGTCGAAGTTGTAGCGTTCCGGCGCCCGGTGCTCGTGATGTCCCAGCGGTCCCGACGCGACGGGACCCGACGGCGCAGGGCGTCGAAGTTGTAGCATTCCGGCGCCCGGTGCTCGTGATGTCCCAGCGGTCCCGACGCGACGGGACCCGACGGCGCAGGCGCGCCGAGTCCTCACCGTTGCCGCGACCCGCACCCGCCCTGCGGCCGTCTCGGTACTCGACCGCGACACCAGGCACCGCGGTCGCCTGGCGGCCCGGCGTGAGAAGGTGACGGCATGAAGGTGAGGTCGTGGACCGACGGGACGGTCGGTCGCCTGGAGCTGGACCGGCCGGCGGCGCTCAACGCCCTGGACCTGGACATGATCCGCGGGCTGCGCGAGGCGCTCGACCGCTGGCGGAGCGACGACGACGTCGCCGAGGTGGTCATCACCGGGGCCGGCGGGCGGGCGTTCTGCTCCGGCGGTGACGTCCGCGCGGCGCGCGAGGCCGTCCTCGCCGGGCGCGCGGAGCTCGCGGACACGTTCTTCGCCGAGGAGTACGCCCTCAACGGCGCGATCGCCGAGCTCCCCAAGCCGTACGTCGCCGTGATCGACGGCGTCGCGATGGGCGGCGGCCTGGGCGTCAGCATCCACGGCAGCGCCCGCGTGGTCACCGAACGGGCGGCGCTCGCCATGCCGGAGACCGCGCTCGGCTTCACCCCCGACGTCGGCTCCACCTACTTCCTCTCCCACCTCGACGGCGACCCCGCCGGAGCCGTCGGCCGCTACCTCGCGCTGACCGGCGCGCGCATCGGCGCCGCCGACGCCCTCGCCCTGGGCCTGGCCACCCACTTCGTCCCGGCGAACGCCGTCGACGCCCTCCTCGACGACGCCGGGGCCGAGGGGACCGCGGCCGCCCTCGCCCGGCACGCGGCCGACCCGGCGGAGGCCGGCGAGCCGTCCCTGGCGCCGTACCGCGACCGGATCGAGGCGACGTTCTCGGCCGGCACGGTGACCGAGATCCTGGAGCGGCTGGACGACGCCGGCGACGACTGGGCGGCAGGCACCGCGGCCGCGCTGCGCATCATGTGCCCCACCTCCCTGGTCGTCGCCCTGGAGCTGCTGAAGGCCGGCGCCGCCTCCACGCTGGGGCAGTGCCTGGAGAACGAGCTGCGCGCCGCCGTCTGGCTCATCGCCCGCCCCGACTTCGCCGAGGGCGTGCGCGCCGTCCTGGTGGACAAGGACCGCAAGGCATCCTGGTCGCCCGCGCGGGTGGACGAGGTGGACGCGGAGCAGATCCGCGCGCTCCTCGTTCCCGCGCCCGCCGCCGGATGACACCCCAGACCCGAAGGAGCACCCCATGCCCATGAACGTCGAGAGCTTCAACCTCGACCACCGCACCGTCGCCGCGCCGTACGTGCGCGTCGCCGACACCAAGCAGCTGCCCGGCGGTGACGTGCTGACCAAGTACGACGTGCGCTTCTGCCAGCCCAACGTCGACCACCTCGAGATGCCGGTGGTGCACTCGCTCGAGCACACCTTCGCCGAGCACGTGCGCAACCACTCCGACGACGTCGTCGACTTCTCCCCCATGGGCTGCCAGACGGGCTTCTACCTGCTGCTGGTCGGGGACCACCCCTACGAGGAGGTCCTCGACCTGGTCGCCACCACGCTGCAGGACGTCGTCGACGCCACCGAGGTCCCCGCCGCCAACGAGACGCAGTGCGGGTGGGCCGCCAGCCACACCCTGACCGGCGCCCAGGACGCCGCGCGCGCCATGCTCGAGCGGCGCGAGGAGTGGGCCCAGGTCACGGCATGACCGAGGGCCACAACCCCACCGGCGACCCCGGCGCCGAGGCCACCGCGCCCGGCCACGGCCCGCGGGTGGACGCCGTCGTCGTCGGGGCGATGGACGAGGAGATCCGGCCGTACTCCCGCCGCGCCACCCAGGCCGGCCCGGTGGTCCAGCGCGGCAACGCCCGCGGCCAGGTGGTCACCATCGGCGCCGCGACGCTGCTCATCGTGCGCAGCGGGATCGGACTGGTCAACGCGGCGTCGGCGGCCGTCGCCGCCCTCTCCCAGGCTCGCGCACGCGCGATCGTCTCGACCGGGTCGGCCGGGGGCCTCGCCCGCGGTGTGGAGGTGGGGGACGTCGTCGTCGGCGACCGCTACACCTACGCGGGTGCCGACGCGACGGCGTTCGACTACGTCCGCGGGCAGGTGCCGGGCATGCCCGTCGCCTACGACGCCGGCCCTGACCTGCTCGCCGCCGCCTCCCGCGCGCAGCTGCCGCTCGGCACGCTGCGCGTCGGGCAGATGGTCTCCGACGACTCCTTCGTCACCGACGTCAACGTCGCCGAGGTGCGCGCCCACTTCCCGGACGCGCTGAGCACCGACATGGAGACCACCGCCCTGGCGCAGGTGGCCCACTCCTACTCGCTGCCGTTCCTCTCGGTGCGCGGCATCTCGGACCTGTGCGGGCCCGAGGCGGACCAGGACTTCCACCTCGGCGTCGACGAGGCGGCCGAGCGGGCCGCCGTCGTCGTCCTGGCGGCGCTCGGGGCCTAGTGCGATGGGCGCGCCGGTGCGAGACCTGCGGCGCGGCGCGGCGCACCCATGGGTCCGCCTCCTCGTCGCGCCCGAGCTGCGCGCCTTCCTCCCACCGCGTTCCCGGGACGACGGCGGGCTCGACGTGCCGCTCGACCCGGGCACCCCGCTGACCCACCTCGTCCCCGCCGCGGGCGTCCCGCTGACCGAGGTCGGGGCACTGCGGGTGGTCGACGGCGGCGTGGACGGCGGAGCGGTCGACGGCGCGGCGCCCAGCGGAAGACCGGTCGGCGCGGCCCCTGAGGGCGCTGAGGTGCCTCCGGTGCATCGCCCCTCCCCGGGAGAGGTGGTGGAGGTCCTCCCGGTGGCGCGGCCGCAGCCGGCGGTCTCCGAGCGCTTCCTGCTCGACGTGCATCTCGGCGCGCTGGCCCGTCGCCTGCGCCTCCTGGGCCCCGACGTCGCCTACGGCAACGACACCGCGGACGCCGAGCTCGTCGCCCGCGCGCTGGCCGAGGAACGCGTCCTGCTCACGCAGGACCACGCGCTGCTCCGCCGTCGTGCCCTGGTGCCCGCCCCCGCGCCCGACGGCAGCAGCCCGCTCGCGCGGGCGGCCCACGTGCGCGGCAGCGCGGTGACGGACCAGCTCGACGACGTCCTCGACCGGTTCGCGCCCCGCCTCGCCCCGTTCACCCGTTGCGTGGCGTGCGGCGGCGAGCTGGAGCCGGTCGCCGCCGACGAGGTGGCGCACCTGCTCGAGCCCGGGACGCTGCGCACGTACCGCGAGTTCCGGCGCTGCACCGGGTGCGGCCGGCCGTACTGGCACGGGGCGCACGGGCGACGCCTGGACGCCTTCGTGCAGCAGGTGCTCCGCCGTCATGGCTGAGGTCCCCCGCCATGGCTGACGTCACACCCTCTCTACTCTCGGGTTAGGTTAGAGTTGCCGGTGCCCGCCGGAGCGTCCCCGTCCCGCGCCCCGTGCCGGCACTCCTCTCTGGTGCGACGGTGCGCCGCCTCTGACCTGACCGTCGGGCGTCGCTGCGCGCCCACAGCCCCTGGGAGTCCGTGTGACATCGCCCCTCGCCGCCCTGCGCGCCCGGCGCACCACCCCTGAGGACCGCAAGCTCGCCCGCACGGAGGGCGTCACCTCGGTGATCGGCGCGCTGCGCGACCCGCGACGCCTGCGCACCGAGGTCCTGGCCGGTCTCGTCGTGGCCCTGGCCCTGATCCCGGAGGCGATCTCCTTCTCGATCATCGCGGGCGTGGACCCGCGGGTGGGCCTGTTCGCCTCCTTCACCATGGCCGTCTCGATCGCCTTCCTCGGTGGCCGGCCCGCGATGATCTCCGCCGCCACCGGCGCCATCGCCCTGGTGATCGCCCCCGTGGTGCGCGAGCACGGGATGGACCACCTCATCGGCACCGTGATCCTGGCCGGCGTCGTCCAGGTCCTCCTCGGCGTGCTCGGGGTCGCCAAGCTCATGCGGTTCATCCCGCGCAGCGTCATGGTCGGCTTCGTCAACGCCCTGGCGATCCTGATCTTCCTGGCCCAGCTGCCGCACCTGATCGGGGTCTCCTGGGTCGTCTACGCCATGGTCGCCGCCGGGATCGCCACCATCGTGCTGCTGCCGAAGCTCACGGACGTGGTACCGGCGCCCCTGGTCGCGATCGTCGTCCTCACCGTGATCACCGTCGTGGCGGCGCTTGACGTGCCGAACGTGGGTGACCAGGGCGACCTGCCCGAGTCCCTGCCCACGCTGATGGTCCCCGACGTCCCGATGATCCTCGAGACGCTCCAGATCATCGGCCCCTACGCCGTCGCCATGGCCCTGGTGGGGCTGATGGAGTCCCTCATGACGGCCAAGCTGGTCGACGACGTCACGGACACCCACTCGGACAAGACGCGCGAGTCCTGGGGCCAGGGCGTCGCGAACGTCGTCACCGGCCTCTTCGGCGGCATGGGCGGCTGCGCGATGATCGGCCAGACCATGATCAACGTGAAGGCCTCCGGGGCACGCACCCGCCTGTCCACCTTCCTCGCCGGTGCGTTCCTGCTGGTCCTGGTCGTCGGCCTGGGCGACGTCGTCGCGACCATCCCGATGGCCGCGCTCGTCGCGGTCATGGTCATGGTGTCGGTCGGCACCTTCGACTGGCACTCCGTCCGGCCGGCCACGCTGCGCCGGATGCCCCGCTCGGAGACCCTGGTGATGCTCGCGACCGTCGCCGTCACCGTGGCCACCAACAACCTCGCGTACGGGGTCATCACCGGCGTCGTCGTCGCCGCGCTGATGTTCGTCCGCCGCGTCGCGCACCTGACCGAGGTCGTCGACGTCGCGCACCCCGACGAGAGCACCCGCGTCTACGCCGTCCGCGGGGAGCTGCTCTGGGCCTCCAGCAACGACCTCGTCTACCAGTTCGACTACGCCGGCGACCCGGAGAACGTCGTCATCGACCTGTCCGAGGCCCACGTCTGGGACGCCTCCACCGTGGCCGCCCTGGACGCGATCACCACCAAGTACGCGGCCAAGGGGAAGAAGGCCACCATCATCGGCCTGAACGGGTCCAGCGCCGAGCGTCACGAACGCCTCGCCGGCCACCTGGCCGGCGGAGGCTGAGACCTCTAGGCAAGGCGCTGACCTCTAGGCAAGGCGCTGGTCCTCGAGCAGGCCGATGAGCTCGTCCGCCATCGCCACCTGCTCGAGGACCTTCGCCCGCCGCGTCCGCGCCGCCTCGATGAAGCCGTCCAGCCGGGCGTGCAGCTGATCCCTCTGCGAGTCCGTCGCGCCGGGCAGGGCGTCGACCACCTCCAGCACCTGCCGCATCTCCTCCAGGGAGAACCCGAGGGGCTTCATCCGGCGGATCACCAGGAACCGCTCCAGGTCCTCCTCGGTGTAGAGACGGAAACCGCCCTCGCTCCGCCCGGAGGGACGCAGCAGGCCCACCTCGTCGTAGTGGCGGAGGGTGTGGATCGACACCCCGGAGCGATCGGCGAACTTCCCGATCTGCATCATCGAACCCTGCCCCGGCCTCGTCATGGGGCAAGTCTGCCCTGTCCTGGATACGGCGGGCGGACGTCGGCGGCAGCCCCGGCCGGCCGCCGACCCTGACGCGCGAGCGCCGGAGGCTGCGGCATCGGCCCAGGTGGGAGGCGCTCTCCGGTGGCCGGAACCCTGCGCCTCCGGTTCCATGGGACCACGCAGGACCGAACCTAAGGAGGCAGGGTCCATGGAAACCTGGATGTGGATCGTCATCGCGGTCGTCGTCGTGGCGATCATCATCGCGGTCGTCATGACCGCGAGCCGGAAGCGCAAGGAGCGCGAGCTCGCCCTTCAGGAGGAGCGCCGCCAGCAGGCCCGCGACCTGCGTGCACGGAGCGAGGAGCAGGACCTCGCCGCCCGCGAGCGCGCCGCCCAGGCCGCGGCCACGGAGGCCCAGGCCCAGCAGGCGCGCGTGGAGGCCGACCGGCTCGAGCACGAGGCGCGGATGCGGGCCGAGGAGGCCGAGCGGGTGCGCCACGAGGCGGAGCAGCACCAGCGGGACGCCTCCGCCCTGGATCCCGACGCCGACGACTTCCGTGACGACCGCCCGCACGGCCGCCACGAGGGCGACGTCGGACCGGCCCGTACCGAGGACCGCCCCCTCACCTGAGGTACGGGTCCCCCACCGGGGCCGCCACCGCGCCGTCGTGCGGGTGGCGGCCCCGACGTCTCCGCCTCCCCCCTCCCCGGCGAGAAGTCATCTCCTCGCTGAGATGTCATTCCCTCACTGAGATGTCATCTCTTCGGTGAGATGTCATTCTCTCCGCGGGAACGAGGACCGCGAGGTAGCCACGGTGCGCCAGAGGTGCACGACCATCCCGGCGAGGACCAGGCACCAGGCGGCGAACGCCACCCACAGCTCGACCGCGCCGATCGCTCCGACCACAGGCAGCCTGTCGGCCTGCCCCAGGTAGATACCGGCGACGGCGTACATCCCCAGCGGGAACACGATGCTCCACAGCGTGGCCTCGTAGACGAGCGGGACGCGGTGCCGCCGGTGACGCCACCACCCCGCGGCCACCAGCGGCGGGATGAGCCACGTCGCGAACGCCCAGAACACCACCGACAGGCCGGCGACCAGTCCGCGGGTGGCGTTGACCATCGGGGCGTCGTCCATCTCGACGATGCGGGCGCCGGCGAGCACGGTGATCGCGCAGGCGCCCATGGCCACCCAGTACGGCGGGGTCAGGTCCACGGGCCGCAGCTCGTACAGCAGCATGCGCAGCGCGACGATCACGCCGGCGGCGGCGTACAGGAAGATCCCGACGGACCACGACACCACCGCCAGCACCGCGAGCAGGCCGCCCCGCACCTGGTCGGACCCCGGCTGGAGCGAGGCGGAGGCGACGGCGACCGACTGGCTGGCCACGACCCAGATGAACCAGGTCCCGTTCGCCGTCGCCACGACCGGTCGCTCGGTCCGGCCCAGCACCGCCGTCCACGGCACCACGTAGCCGAGGACCAGCCAGGTCACGAAGGACAGCACCAGCAGACCCGCCGTCCACCCGACGTGGCCGTCCATCGCCAGCCGCACGCCGAGGACGTTCGTGCCGGCGACGAAGGTGAAGTACCCGAAGGCGCGCCGGGCGTCGTCGAACTCCTCACGGACGTCCGCCGGGTAGCTCACCAGGCGCCACAGGGTCAGCAGCACCAGGAGGACGTAGGCGCCGGCGCACACCCACCCGAGCAGCGCGGAGAGGACGTCGAAACCCTCGAGCCGCAGCCCCACCGAGATGATGCCGCTGCCCATGACGAGCGCGAAGTACCCGGGCGCGAGGCTCCGCACCGCCCGCCGGACGCGTCCGGCGAACCCGGCGCCCTCGGTGACGGACCGGGTCGTCGCCATCCACCGAGGCTATCCGCGCACCTGCGGGCGCGCCGCCCCACGCTGTGGGGGCGAGGCCCGACTCTCCCGAGGACCCCGACAACGCCCGACAACGCCGACAACGCCGACAACGCCCGAGCGTGTCCGACGGCCTATCGTTCGGCATCGACCCGACCTCCGGAGGCCGACGGATGACCACGAACCTGCTGCTGCTCGCCGACACCCACTGGCCCAAGCGCGCGCGGGAGCTGCCCGCGCCGGTCTGGGAGGCGGTGGAGGCGGCCGACGTCGTCGTGCACGCCGGCGACTGGGTCGACGAGCGGCTCGTCGACGAGCTGGAGGAGCGGGCGAGGCGGCTCGTCGCCTGCTGGGGCAACAACGACGGGCCGGAGATCCGCCGTCGTCTCCCCGAGGTGGCCCGGGTGACGCTGGAGGGGACGCGCCTCGCCGTCGTGCACGAGACCGGCCAGGCACAGGGCCGCGAGCGCCGCATGGACGCCGCGTTCCCGGACGACGACGTCCTCGTCTTCGGCCACAGCCACATCCCCTGGGACACGACGACGCCGGCCGGCCTGCGGCTGCTCAACCCCGGCTCGCCCACGGACCGGCGGCGCCAGCCGCACCGCACCTACATGACCGCCGTGCTCGACGGCCCCGGCAAGCTGGACGTGGCGCTGCACCGGCTCTGAGGCGAGACCGGCCGGGCGGCCCTAGTGTCGCGACCATGGATGCGACGAAGGCGACGCTCAAGCGGTACCTCGAAGGCCTGCACGAGGCGGTGCGGTGGAAGGTCGACGGGCTCGGCGAGCGCGACCTGCGCCGGCCGCTCACCCCGACCGGGACCAACATCCTCGGCGTGGTCAAGCACCTGGCGAGCGTCGAGCTCGGCTACCTCGAGCTGTTCGGGGAGCCGCACGGGGTCGCGCTGCCCTGGTTCGAGGAGGGCGCCGAGGACAACGCCGACATGTGGGCCACCGAGAACCAGTCCCGTGAGTTCGTCCTGGAGCTGTACGACCGCGCCCTGGAGCACAGCCTGCGGACGATCGACGCCGTGCCGCTCGACACCGAGCGGCAGGTGCCGTGGTGGAGGACCGGTCCCGTGACCCTGCACCTCATCCTCGTGCACGTCCTCACCGAGACCGCCCGGCACGCGGGGCACCTCGACATCCTCCGCGAGCAGATCGACGGTCAGGCCGGGCTGCGCAAGGGCGTGTCGAACCTCCCGGACCGGGACGAGCAGTGGTGGACCGACTACGTCGGGCGGCTCCAGCGCACCGCCGACTCCTTCTAGGTCCGCCTCCAGCTCCGGCAACGGCCGGCACGGCACGCGGGCCCCGTCACCCACGGAGGGTGACGGGGCCCGTGAGGGGAGCCGGCGAGGTCGTGCCGGCCGAGGGAGGCCTCAGGCGGAGACCGCCGCGTCCTCCACGTTGTCGAGGTCGAGGTCGCGCGTCTCCCGGGTGGAGAACAGCGCCAGCAGGGTCAGCACGGCCATGGAGCCGAGGTAGACGCCCACCCAGCCCACGCCGTAGCTGCTCGCCAGCCAGGCCGCGATGAACGGGGCCACGGCGGCACCGAGGATCGAGGAGAAGTTGTAGGCGATCGCCGAGCCCGTGTAGCGCACGTTGGTCGGGAAGAGCTCGGGCAGGATCGCGCTCTGCACGCCGAAGGTCAGGCCCATGAGGATCATGCCGATGATGAGGAAGACCAGCATCAGCCCCATGTTGGCGGCCTCGCCGGTGCCCATGACGTCGGGGCTGAGGAAGGCGTTGAACGTCATCCCGAAGATGAGGATGAGCGACGTGACCACGATGAGGAACGGCTTGCGCCCGAAGCGGTCCGCCAGCGCGCCGGAGACCGGGACGAACGCGGCGAAGAAGAGGATGGCGATCAGCTGGAGGACCAGGAAGTCCTGGTACGGGATGCCGAGGAAGCCGTTCTCGACCGCACCGATGGAGTAGCTGAGGATCCACGTGGTGAACAGGTAGAACAGCGTGTAGGTCGCCAGCATGATGAAGGTGCCCTGGATCAGCTGGCGCCAGCTGGTGCGGAACACCGTCTTCAGCGGGGTCTTGACCTTCTCGCCCCGGGCGACGGCGCGGGCGAAGACCGGGGTCTCCTCCAGCTTGACGCGGACGTAGACGCCGAGCGCGACGATCACCGCGGAGGCCAGGAACGGGACTCGCCAGCCCCACGTGAGGAAGGCGCCGTCGTGGGCCGGGTCGGTGCTGTCGTGGCCCATCCACACGGTCAGCAGCAGGAAGAAGCCGTTGGCGAACAGGAACCCGATCGGCGCACCCAGCTGCGGCCACATGGCGGCGCGGGCGCGCTTGCCCTTCTCGGCGTACTCGGTGGCCAGCAGCGCGGCCCCGCTCCACTCACCGCCGAGGCCGAGCCCCTGGCAGAAGCGCATGATGGCGAGCATCGCCGGCGCCCACAGGCCGATCTGCGCGTACGTGGGGAGCAGGCCGATGAGGACCGTGGCGATCCCCATGACGAGCAGCGAGCCGAGCAGCGTCGCCTTGCGGCCGGTGCGGTCGCCGTAGTGCCCGAACAGGACCGAGCCGACCGGCCGGGCGATGAACGCGACGCCGAAGGTGGCGAGGGACGCGAGGAGCGCGCCGGTGGCGCTGGTGGCCGGGAAGAAGAGAAGCGGGAAGACCGAGATGGCCGCCGTGGCGTAGATGTAGAAGTCGTAGAACTCGATCGACGTGCCCACGAGGCTGGCGAAGATGACCCGCCCCCGGGGGACGGGCGTGGCGCCGGTCTCGACCGCGCCGGCCGTGTCGGTGTTCGTGCTGGTCGTGCTCACGAGAGAGTCTCCTGTTCCGGAATTGACCAGGAGACGTTACGCAGGGTTCCCGAAGTGTGGACCGACGTGGCCATCATGTGAGACGGCATGAGGTTGCCGGACCGGCCTTCCGGCGGGACGGTTCAGTCGGCCAGCTCGGCCCAGACGTGCTTGTGGACGCCGTCCGTCGCGCGGTACCAGCCCCAGCGCGACGAGAGCTGCTCGATGATGAGCAGCCCGTTGCCGCCGGGACGGCCGGGCTCCGGAGGGCAGCGCACCGGAGGGCTCTCCGGGCTGGAGTCGATGACCTCGAGCAGCCAACCGCCGGCCGCGCGGGAGATGCCCGCCACGCAGGGCCCCGAGGCGTACTTCAGGGCGTTCGTGGCGAGCTCGGTCGCCACGAGCGCCAGCCTGCTGTGGTCCAGGCTCGCCTCGCGCGCGCCCGCCCCCGTCCGCAGCTCCGCGGCGAGGACGGCGCGGCGCAGCAGCGGAAGGTCGGCCGGGCTGCGGACCTGCCAGCGGCCCACTGCACGAGCCGCGCGCAGGTGCGGCCGCACGGGCGCGGACGCGGCGACCGTCCGGTCTCGTGCGCCGTTCTGCGACATCAGGCCCTCCCTCGGCGACGTTGCGGTGCCCCGGCCGAGGCCGGCCACCGCCTTGCTCCACAGTAGGTAGACCAGTTCCTTCCGGCATCCGGACGATCGCCGGCCGACCCTCCTCCGAAGGCGGGACGACGACGGCGTGCGCCACCACGGGCGCGCCCTCGCCCGGAGTACCGCGTCACTCGGTCGGGGCGTCCGCCAGCTCGGGTACCGCCGAGCCAGGAGCCGCCGCGAGCACCCGGTCCACGAAGGCGGTCACGTCGGCGAGAACCTCGTCCTTCGTCGTCTCGTTGAAGATCTCGTGGCGGAGGCCGGGGTAGGTCCGGCTCTCCGTGCGCGGCCCGCGGATCGCCTCCAGGCCCTCGAGGCTCGGCCCGATCGGGACGAGCTCGTCGGCCTCGCCGTGGAGGTACAGCAGCGGGAGCTCGCCCACCGACCCGGCGGCGTTGATCGTCGTCAGCATCTCGCTGATGGCCTGAAGCGTGGGGCGCCGGAAGTCCCCGTGCCACACGAGCGGGTCCTCGGCGTAGGCGCTGCCCACGGCGGGGTCTCGCGAGAGGGTGGCGGGGTCGATCGGCGTCGGCGGGATCGGGTCCTGGGCGAGCAGCTCGCCCACGACGTCCCACCGTCCGAGCACAGGGCCGGAGAGCACGACGGCGGCGAGCTCGTCGGCGTGCTCCTGGGCGTAGCGCGCGGCGATCATCCCGCCCATGGAGTGGCCGATCAGCACCACGGGCAGGTCGGGGTTCTGCTCGATCGCCTGCTTCACCAGCAGGTGCAGGTTCTCGACCACGGGCTCGAAGTCCGCGATGAGGACCCGCTCGCCGGCGCTCTCGCCGTGACCGACGTGGTCGTGCCCGTAGACGGCGGCGCCGTGGTCGTTGAGCGTGGCGGCCACCCGCTCGTACCGGCCGATGTGCTCGCCGTAGCCGTGGCACAGCACCGCCACGTAGCGAGCTCGCGGCACCGGCCACGACCTCGCGGCGATCTCGCCGCCGTGCCCCTGGAACGTCCACCGCGCCATGTCGATCTCCTTCAACCCGACACCTCTTCCGCCGATCCTGGCACGGACGAGTTGAGACCGGAACAGCGGGACGAACGAGAGCATCTTCACCGGCGGAGCGGTCCGAAAGTCCCAGCCGCCCGTCGTGGCGGCGGATGACGATCGAGAGCATGAGCAGGTCCGGCTACAACTCCCCCACCCCCGCCGTCGCCCGCGCCCGGCGCGCTTTCGAGCGCCGGCTCGAGCTCGAGCGCCGCCGTCGGGAGGCCGACCTGCCGGAGGCCAACGACACGCCGGCGGGGAGCGCGGACCCCCGCTCCTGACGGCCTCGGCCGCCACCTGCCCCCGTCCAGGCTCCACGCCGCGGAAATTCTCTTCCGTAATTCCTTGTGGTCCAGATCACCAGGGACTATGGTCCTGGCTCACCGACGCCGTTGTTGGCATGGATAACCTGCGGGTCGGGCGGAGTCCTCAACCATGCCGGTCCACCGACGGACCGTGGCATGGGAGGAGTGCGCCATGGCGCCAGCTCTGCGACGCGCAGACCGGGCCCGGGCCCTGACGACGGCGGGGGCACGAACGTGACCCTCTACCGAGCGACGGTGCTCGACACCCCCGGGGACCTGCCAACGGCGGACGGCCTGCGCGCGTCCGAGGACTGCGGCCTCGTCGTCCACGACGGCATCATCACGTTCCGCGGCGATTTCGCCGGCGTCCGGGCGGCGTTCCCGGACGAGGAGGTCGTCGACCTGCGGGGCGGCGTGCTGCTGCCCGGGTTCGTCGACACCCACGTCCACTACCCGCAGGTGCGGGTGGTCGGCGGTCTCGGCATGCCGCTGCTCGACTGGCTGCGCGAGTGCGCGCTGCCGGAGGAGCTCAGCCTCGCCGACCCCGTGTACGCCCACGGCGTCGCCCGGGACTTCCTGAGCGGCCTCGTCCACGCGGGCACGACGACGGCGCTCGTCTTCGGCTCCCACTTCGCCGACGCCGTCGACGCGCTCTTCACCGAGGCCGAGACGGTGGGGCTCCGCATCACCGCCGGGCTCGTGGTGAGCGACCGCCTGCTCGCCCCCGGCCTGCACACCACGCCGGCGGCGGCGCTGCGGGACGGCGAGGAGCTCGTCGCCCGCTGGCACGGGCGCGGCAGGCTGCGTTACGCCGTCAGCCCGCGGTTCGCCCTCTCGGCCAGCGAGGCGATGCTGGAGTCCTGCGCGGCGCTCATGGACGCCGCGCCCGGGCTGTGGTTCACCTCGCACCTGAACGAGAACGTCGACGAGATCGAGCACGTGAACCGCCTGTTCCCGGGCGCCGCGGACTATCTCGGCACCTACGACGCGCACGGGCTCGTCAACGCCCGCTCGGTGCTCGCCCACAACGTGCACCCGTCCGCCGCCGAGCTGGGCGTGCTCGCCGGTGCGGGCGCCGCGGTCGCGCACTGCCCGTCCTCGAACTCCGCCCTCGGGTCGGGCCTGTTCCCGCTCCGGGACCACCTGGACGCGGGCGTGCGGGTGGCGCTGGGCACGGACGTCGGCGCCGGGACCGGTTTCTCCCTGCTGAAGGAGGGCCTGCAGGCCTACTTCGTCCAGCAGCTGCTCGGCCCGGACGGGCTCACCCTGACGCCCGCCCACCTGCTCCACCTCGCCACCCGCTCCGGTGCGCTCGCCCTCGGGCTCGGCGACCGGGTCGGTGACCTTGGCGTCGGGCGCGAGTTCGACGCCGTCCGGCTCCACCCCCGGCCGGGCAGCACCCTCGACGTCGCGCTCCGCCACCCCAAGGACGCCACAGACGCACTCGCCAAGATCTTCACCCTTGGCACCCCCGCCGACATCGATGTCGTGTGGGTCGCCGGCCAGGTCGTCACCGCGCCGGCACAGCTGAGCCGTGACGGCTCCCTTTCCCCCATGGAGACCACATGAGCACCACCATCGGCACCAGGAAGGCCACGGACACCGCGGCGCGCCGCGGGTTCCTCGACCGCTACTTCGGCATCACCGCCGAGGGCTCCACCATCCCGCGCGAGCTGCGGGCCGGCTTCACCACGTTCCTGACGATGAGCTACATCCTCTTCGTCAACCCCCAGGTCCTCTCGGCCGCGATCGACGTGCCCAACGCCTCGGTCCAGCTGCTGATGACGACGGCGATCGCCGCCTGCTTCGGCTCCCTCGTGATGGGTGTGATCGCCCGCTACCCGTTCGCCCAGGCGCCCGGGATGGGGCTCAACGCCTTCTTCTCCTACACCGTGGTGGCCGGCATGGGGGTACCGTGGCAGACGGCCCTCGGCGCCGTGTTCATCTCCGGCGTGCTCTTCGTGGTGCTCAGCGCCGTGGGCGCCCGCCGGGCGATCGTCATGGCGATCCCCATGAGCCTCAAGCTCGCCATCACCGCCGGCATCGGCTGCTTCCTCGCCTTCCTCGGCCTGCGCAGCGCCGGCCTGGTCGTCACGAACGAGGCGACCATGGTCAGCCTGGGGTCGCTGAGCAACCCGACCGCCTGGATCGCCATCATCGGCCTGCTGGTCACCGCGGTGCTCCTCCAGCTCAAGGTCAAGGGCGCCATCCTGTGGGGCATCCTCGGCAGCTCGGTGATCGCCATCGCGAGCGGCGCCAAGGTCTACCCCGGCGCCGACGGCGAGATGCAGTCCTTCGGCGGGTTCAGCAACGGCGTGGTCGCGGCCCCCATCTGGCCCTCCGAGCTCGTCGGCCAGCTCGACCTCGCGGGCGCCGTCGGACTCGGCCTCCTCAGCGTGGTCTTCACCTTCTTCTTCGTCGACTTCTTCGACGCGACCGGCACCCTGACCGGCCTCGCGCAGCGCGCCGGCTACCTCGACGAGCGCGGCGACATGCCCCGCGCCAAGACCACCTTCGCCATGGACGGCCTCGCCGCCATGTTCGGCGCCTTCATGGGCACCTCGACCACCACCGCGTACGTGGAGAGCGCCTCGGGCATCGAGGACGGCGGCCGCACGGGGCTGACGTCGGCGACCACGGGCATCCTCTTCGCGGCCGCCATGTTCCTGTGGCCCCTCGCCGGCGCGATCCCCGGCGCCGCCACGGCCCCGGCGCTGATCCTCGTCGGCGCGCTGATGATGGACGGCATCCGCAACATCGCCTGGAACGAGATCTCGGAGGGCGTCCCCTCCTTCCTGGCGATCATCTCGATGCCGCTGACCTTCTCGATCGCCAACGGCGTGAGCCTCGGCGTCATCAGCTACTGCGCCATCAAGCTCTTCACCGGCAAGGGGCGCGAGGTCCACATCATCCTGTACCTCGTCGCCGCACTCCTGGTGGCCAGGTACATCTTCCTCGACGGCTGAGGCGCGGCGGTGCGCGGGACGGCCGGGCCCTCCGGCGGCCGTCCCGCGCACCGCCCGTTTTTCCCTTCCCTCCGGGTGTCGATCCGCGGCACCCTCGTTCGTTGAGCAGGTGAGGGACGGACAGAGGGTCCGTCCCCCAGACGAAGGAGCCGAGGATGACTCAGTACCTGATCTCCGTGTGGGGCACCGAGGAGGAGTCCTACGAGAACCCCGACCCACAGGTCATGGAGAAGGCGTACGCGCAGGTCGAGGCCTTCAACAAGCGGATGCAGGAGACCGGCGCGTGGGTCTTCGCCGGCGGTCTCGAGGCGCCCAGCACCGCCACCACCGTCGACGCGTCGAACGGAGCCGACGCCGTCGTCACCGACGGACCCTTCCTGGAGACCAAGGAGCAGCTCGGCGGCTTCTGGGTGCTCGAGGCGCCCGACCTCGACGCCGCCCTCGACCTCGCCCGCGAGGCCTCGGCCGCCTGCATGGGCAAGGTGGAGGTCCGCCCCTTCCAGGCGGAGTGACGACGGCGCCCGCCGGTGACGTCTGCGCGGTGGCGACGGCGGTGGTCCGATGACGACGGCGGTGGCCTGGTGACGACGGCGGTGGCCTGGTGACGACGGCGGTGGTGCGGTGACGACGGCGGTGGTGCGGTGACGACGGCGGCGACGGACGCCGTCGGCCGGGTCTTCCGCGAGGAGTACGGCCGGTGCGTGGCCACCCTCACCCGCGTCCTCGGCGACCTCACCGCCGCCGAGGACGCGGTCCAGGACGCCTTCGCCACGGCCGTCGAGCGGTGGCCGGCCGACGGCGTCCCGCCCAACCCGGGGGCCTGGATCGTCGTCACCGCCCGGCGCCGGGCGATCGACCGCCTGCGCCGGGAGGCCAAGCGCGACGACAAGCAGGCCCAGGCGGCGCTGCTGCTCGCGCAGGACGGACCGGAACCGGTGGGGCCAGTGAGAGACGACCAGCTGCGCATGCTCTTCACGTGCTGCCACCCGGCCCTCGCGCCGGCGAGCCGGGTGGCGCTCACCCTGCGCACCCTCGGCGGGCTGACGACGGCGGAGATCGCCCGCGCCTTCCTCGTGCCGGAACTGACGATGGCCCAGCGCCTGGTCCGGGCGAAGCGGAAGATCAGCGCCGCGCGGATCCCGTACCGCGTGCCGGAGGACCATGACCTGCCGGACCGGCTGCGGTCCGTGCTCGCCGTGATCTACCTGGTGTTCAACGAGGGCTACGTCGCCTCGGCCGGCGCCGACCTCACCCGCCCCGACCTCTCCGCCGAGGCGATCCGGCTCGGACGCGTGCTCCTGGAGCTCATGCCGGACGAGCCGGAGGTCCGCGGCCTGCTCGCCCTCATGCTCCTCACCGAGTCACGCCGCGGCGCCCGCACCACGGAGGACGGTGCGCTGGTACCGCTGCCGGAGCAGGACCGCTCGCGGTGGGACCGGGCCCTGGTGGCCGAGGGGCAGCGGCTGGTGCGCGACTGCCTGCGCCGCAACGCGCCAGGTCCCTACCAGGTCCAGGCCGCCATCGCCGCCGTGCACAGCGACGCCGCGAGCGCGGAGGAGACGGACTGGTCCCAGGTGCTCGCGCTCTACGACCAGCTGCTGGCCATGGCGCCGACGCCGGTCGTCCGGCTGAACCGCGCCGTCGCCCTCGCCGAGGTGGCCGGGCCCGCGGAGGCCCTGGCGGTGGTCGACGGCCTGGACCTGGACGGCTACCACCTGTTCCACGCCGTGCGCGCGGACCTGCTGGCCCGGCTCGGCCGCCGCGCGGAGGCTGCGACAGCGCTCGAGCGGGCGATCGGCCTGACCGGGAACGAGGCGGAGCGGGACCTGCTGCGCCGTCGGCTGGCCGGGCTGGGCGGGACCTCGTCCGCCGCCCGGCCGTAGCCGTCGATCAGTGCCCGCGCTCGTGGTGACCCCGGGGCTGTGCCACGTGGGCGGAGCCCTCGGCGTCTCCCCGCTCACGGGTGGCGTACAGGCTGGTGGCGGTGACCACGGCCAGGATGACGAGAATGACCGCGAGCGACAGCAGGGTCGGGATCTCCGGCACGCCGGGCCACACGCCGTGGGCCCAGTGCAGGACGAGCTTGACCCCGATGAACCCGAGGATCGCAGCCAGCCCGTAGCCCAGGTGCACCAGCTTGCTCAGCGCGCCCTGGAGGACGAAGTAGAGCGCCCGCAGCCCCAGCAGGGCGAACGCGTTCGTCGCGAAGACCAGGTAGGGGTCTCCGGTGATGCCGTACACGGCCGGCACCGAGTCGACGGCGAAGACGACGTCCGTCGCGAAGACCGCGGCCACGACGACGGCGAGCGGTGTCAGCATCCGGCGCCCACCCTCGACGACGCTCAGGCGGGGACCGCGGTAGTCCTCGGTCACCGGCATGAACCGCCGCAGGATCCGCACCGACCGCATCGACGACACGTCCACGTCATGACTGCTCCCGGCGAGCTGGTCCCGCAGGATCTTCGCCGCGGTCACGAGCAGGATCGCGCCGAACAGCAGGAAGGCCCAGCTGAAGTTCGCCAGGACCGCCGCACCCAGGGCGATGAAGATGCCGCGCAGCACCAGCGCACCGACGATCCCGAACAGCAGCACGCGTTGCTGCAGGACGGCGGGGACCGCGAACGCGGACAGCAGAAGCATGAACACGAAGAGGTTGTCGACCGAGAGGGACTTCTCCACCAGGTATCCGGTCAGGTACTCCACACCCGTCGTCGACCCGTACCTGGCCCAGATCCAGGCACCGAAGGCCAGGGGCAGAGCGATGTAGAAGGTGCTCCAGCCGACCGCCTCCCTCATGGAGACCTCGTGCGGCTTGCGGGTCACCGCGAAGTCCAGGACGAGCAGCGCGACGACGAACCCGATCGTCACCGTCCACAGCGTCGGCGTCCCGATGGTGGCCAGCGAGGTCCCCGGGGTGGCGGCGTGAATCAGCAACGAGTCTCCAAGCGTTCGTCAGGGCGGCTCTCGAGCATCTTCACCCGGGCACCAGACCCACGCATTCGCAGAGGCGGTGAGGACGACAACAGCACCTGGGGCGGCTCTCCCCGCTCTCCCGGCGCACTCCGCTGTTAGCATCGCCGCTGAAAAGCGTCTTTCGCGATGCAGAAAGTAGACATGGTGGCTGGAGCCTGTGAACGGGGCTGAGAACTCCGCCCACGAGGGCCGGGCTCGCCCACCGGTCGGGCCCCGAGACGACGCCACTCCCGCGCGGTCAGTCTCGACGTCGACAGACCCTGGGACGAACCGTTCAGCTGCGTGGCTGCTGGTGGCGGTCGCGCTCGTCGCCGCGAATCTCCGGGTCGCGATCACCAGCGTGGGAGCCATCCTCGACCAGGTCGGCGCGGCCACCGGACTGTCGACGGCGCAGGCCGGCGTGCTGACGGCGCTGCCGGTGCTCAGCTTCGCCCTCCTCGGGGGAGCGAGCCCTGCCCTGGTGCGCCGGTTCGGCGTGGACCGCGTGATGGGCGCGGCGGTGTCCCTCCTCACCGTCGCGCTCGTGGTCCGCCTCGCGGGAGACGCGACCTGGTTGCTGACCGGCACCCTGCTGGCGTGCGCGGGCATCGCGGTGGCCAACGTGCTGATCCCGGTGGTCGTCAAGCGGCGCTTCGCCCTGCGCATCGGCTTCGTCACCGGCGTCTACACGGCGGCCCTCGCCGCCGGGTCCGCCCTGGCGGCGGGCGTCACGGCGCCCATCGCCCTCGCCGGCGGGTGGCGCCTGGGCCTGGGGGTCTGGGCCGTCCCGGCCGCCCTGGCCGCCGTGACGTGGTGGACGGCGACGGGTGCGCTGCGATCGGCCGACCGCCGGCGCCGCGCCGGACGGGGCCCGCGTGAGCGTCCCGTGTCACGCCGCCTGTGGTCGAGCCCGCGGACCTGGGCACTGACGCTGTTCTTCGGGACCCAGTCCCTGCTCGCCTACTCGGTGATGGGCTGGCTGCCGGCCATCTACCGGGACGCCGGGTTCAGCGAGACCGGCGCCGGCACACTCCTCGCCGTCTCCATCCTCGTGGGGGTGCCGATCTCGTTCACCGTTCCGTCGCTGGCCGCCCGCAACCACCACCAGAGCTGGTGGGCCGTGGGTCTGACCGCCGCGGCGATCGTCGGTCTCGCCGGACTCCTCGTGGCCCCGGCCGAGGCGGCGCTGCTCTGGGCGATCCTCCTGGGTGTCGGAGGCGGCGCTTTCCCGCTGGCCCTGGCGTTCTTCAGCCTCCGGGCGGCCACCCCGGCCGACACCGCGTGGCTCTCCGCCGTCGGGCAGAGCCTGGGGTACCTCCTGGCCATCGTCGGCCCCCTCGGTGTCGGCTTCCTCCACGCGACCACGGGAGGCTGGACCGCTCCGCTGACCCTCCTCATCGGCGCCATGGTCGTCCAGGCCGGGGCCGGTTTCGTCTCCGGACGGGCCGGCCACGCGTAGCGACGAACCCGGCGGGGTCCTGACGGAGTCGGCCCCCGCACGGACGAGCGTCCACCGGCGCCGAGTGGCCGGGGTTACCGGGTCTCGCTGATCCGCTCGGCCGGCACGAGGTCGGGCTCTCCACCGCCGTCGGCCGGGCTGCCGCCGGTGGCACGGCTGCCGCCCGTGGAGCGCCCGTCGCCCGTGGCCCGGCGGTCATCCGTGGAGCGGACCGTGCCGCCCGACTGGGCCGCGAAACCACCCAGCAGGGCACCGAGGTCGATCCCCGACAGACCCTGCACCACGGCCTGGCCCTCGCCGAGCACCTGCCCGGCGATCTTCGAGACCGCGCCGGCACCGTCTGTCGAGACCACCGTGAGGTTGTCGATCTGCCCGACCGGCTCCGCGGCCGCGCGCATGATCTCCGGGAGCGTGGTGACGAGCTGCTGGACGATCACGGCCTGCCCCTGCTCGGCCAGCGCCTTCGCCTGGGCCTCGGTGGCCGCAGCGGCTGCCAGACCCTCCGCCCGGGCCGCCTCGGCGCGGGCCCGGCCGAGCGTCTCGACAGCCTCGGCCTCGTTCTTCTGCGCGGCCAGCTCAGCCTCGGCGAGGGTGCGGCGCTGGAACGCCTCGGCCTCCGCCTCGGCCTTCCTGGCGTCCCGCTCACCCTCGGCCTGCTTGGCCGCGGCGTAGGCGGAGGCGTCGGCCGGCTTGCGCACGTCGATGTCGAGCTGCTGCTCGGCCACCCTGGCCTTCTCCTGCAGGGCCTCGCGCTCCTGCTCCGCCACCAGCCGGTCCTGCTCGGCGCGGGCGAGCTGCCCGGAGGCCTGGGCCTCCGCCGCGGCGCGGTCAGTCTGCGCCTGGATGGCGGCCTGCTTGAGGGCGAGGTCGCGCTGGCGCTCGGCGATCTGCTCCTGCGCCTGGATCTGGGCGGTCTCCGACGCCAGACGTGCCTCGGCCTCCTGCACCTCGGCGATCTGGCGGGCGCGGGCCGCCTGCGCGCGCCCCAGGTTGGCGAGGTAGTCCGACCCCGGGGTGGAGATGTCGGAGAGGTTCACCAGGTCGATGTGGAAGCCCTGCTGGTGCAGGTCCGGGCGGATGGAGTCGAACACCTGCCGCTGCAGGGCCTCCCGGTCGGAGATGATCTCCTCCACCGTCATCGAGCCGAGCACCGGCCGGAGCGCGCCCTCGAGGGCCTGCTGGAGCGGCTGCTCGAGGTTCGCCTGCTGGCTGGTGAAGCGCTGGGCGGCGCGGCGCACGCCGTCGGCGTCGCCGCGGACCTTGAAGAGCACCGACGCCTTGACGCCCACCGCGATGAAGTTCTTGTCCACCCCCTCGACCGTCAGGGAGAGCTGTCGCTGCTCGAGAGAGATCTTGGTGACCGACTCGAAGAACGGCTTCACGAACGCCCGGCCGCCGATGACGACGCGCGGCCCCTTGCCCTCGGCGACGTCGGTCGAGCCAGGAAGAGCGTCGAGGCTGCCCGTGGGGCCGCCCCGGTCGCTGCGGCCGACGATGACGAGCGCCTCGTTGAGGTCCACCGTGCGGATGGACCGCCGGATCGTCACGAAGACGACGAGAGCCGCCACGATGAGGATCCCCAGGACCGGGATGCTGCCGAGAATGAGTTCCACGGGTCTGCCCTTCGCTCGTCGGACGCGCCGATGGCGTCGGGCGCGCGAGGATTCGGTCCCATCCTGCCGGGAAATCGTTGCGCGCAGGACTCTTTTCCACAGTCCGGAACCTGGATGGCGAGTCCGACGGCGGCCGCGAGCATCACGCCCGGGGCTCGGGGACCACCCAGGCCCCGTCTCGCGGGCGCAGCGTCAGGAGCGGGTCGAGCGTCAGCGGCCGGTCCGGCACCGGGCGGAGCCGCCAGCGGGCCAGGATCGTCGCCAGCGTGAGGATGCCCTCGGTCCAGGCGAACTGCTCGCCGATGCACTGCCGGGTCCCGCCACCGAAGGGGAAGTAGGCGAACCGCGGCCGCTCGCCGCCGGGCCCCAGGAACCGGTCCGGGGCGAAGGATCGCGGGTCCTGCCACCATCGCGGGTCCCGGTGGACCACCCACTGCGATGCGAGCAGCACCGTGCCGGGGGGTATCTCGACCCTGCCCAGCTGGGTCGCGACACGTGCCTGCCGCCCGATCGCCCACGACGGCGGGAAGAGCCGGAGCGCCTCGGCGAGCACCGCACGGGTCAGGGGCAGGCGCTCGAGGTCGTCGACCGACGGTCCGCGACCCGTCCCGGTGACGTCCTGCACCTCCGCGGCGACGCGGTCCTGGACCTGCGGGTACGCGGCGAGGAGGTGCCCGGCGAAGGCCAGCGCGTTCGCCGTCGTCTCGTGGCCGGCGAGCAGCATGGTGACGATCTGGTCCCGGGCGTGGCGGGGGTCGGCGTCCTCGAGCAGCAGGGTGAGGAGGTCGTCACCGCCTCTGCGGTGCGCCCGCTCGGCGACGAGCCGGCTCGTCAGCGCGTCGAGCGCCCGCGTGCCGCGCCGGACGCGCCACCGGGTCGGTGGCAGCCGGACCAGAGCGCCGCCCATCGGCAGCATGAGCACCGGGTAGGCCGACAGCAGGTCGCGCACGGCCGCCGAGACGAGCGCGACGTCGTCGTCCAGGCTCGTCCCGAAAAGGGTGCGGCCCGCGACGGTCAGGGTCGAGCGCACGGTCTCCGCGTGCAGGTCCAGCGGGCGCCCCGGGACCCACCGGTCCGCGGTGGCTGCCGCGACGTCGAGCATCTCCTCGCCGTAGCGGGCCACGCGCCTGCGGCTGAAGGCGCCCTGCAGGAGCCGCCGGTCGTGCAGGTGTGCCTCGCCCTCGCTGGTGAGCAGGCCGTCCCCGAGGACGGCCCGCGCCCGCTGCAGGACGGGGCTCTTGGTCACGTCGTGCTGCCTGACGGTGAGCATCTCCCGCACCGCGTCCGGGTGGGAGAGCAGGACCACGGGGGAGGAGCCGATCCGGAGCGCCACGGCGTCCCCGTGCACGCGGGCGCACCGGGTCAGGAAGGAGAGCCGGTCACGACGCAGCTGCAGCGCGTTGCCGACCAGCGGCAGCGGCACCGGGCCGGGAAGGTCGGTCACCGTCGGCACGCGAACACGGTAACGCCCGACCTACCCGCGCTCACCCCCGCCGGCGGCCTGCGTGACGGACCAGGTCAGCTCCCCGGTCGACAGGGGCTGTCCCTGCACGTCGTCGAGGTCCGGCATCTCGACGCTGACGACGGCCGTGACCTCGTAGGGCTCGCTGCGGCCCGGCACCACCCAGGTGTTCTCGCCGGCGTCGGCGGGACTCAGCCCGGCCACCTGGACGTCGACGGCGGCGTCGAGCTCCTCCCGCAGCGCGTCGGGCGCGACGGCGAAGAGCTCGCTGGTGTCGAGGCGGAGGACGGCGCGCAGCCCCTCCCCCTCGACGGTGACGCGTGCCGTCGTCGTGAAGGTGACGGTCTCGCCCGGCACCACGACGAGCTCGTCGCCCGCCTCGCGGCCGGAGGCGGTGACGGTCGCCCCCACGGCCTCCACCTTCACCGCGCCCGGAGTGATCGGTGCGCCGGCGTCCACGGACCCGAAAGCCTGCGGGACAGCCGCGGCGAGCAGCAGCGCAGCGCCGGCCAGCGTGGTGGCTGCAGCGCTGAGCGTGGGTCTGGACAAGAACGACTCCCGGTGACGAGGTGCTGGACCGCAGCGGCGGCGGAGAGGACCGTTGTGCGGTACCGACATCACGACACTGCCAACACTTCGCTGCGTGAACGTCCGAAATCCGGAGGCAATAGTTGCCATGGCCGATTGCTGCCAACGGACCGCGGGCTGGCCGGCTGCCGGGGTGTTCCTGACCGGTTCGGTCCCGAAACCGGCACAATCCCCCTAGGCTCCCCATACGTGCGCGGGGCGACGGCCCGCGCCGTCACGATCAGGAGAGAACGAACGATGTCCGAGAACCCGTACCAGCCCAACCAGCCGCAGACCCCCCAGGGGCAGTACGGCTCCTACAACAGCCCCGGCGGCGGCTACGTGCCCTCCGCCCCGCCCGCCTACGGCTACGACGCGACCCCGCAGGAGGCGAAGAGCGCTGCGACACTCTCGTGGGTCTTCGGCATCCTGGGGATCCTCCTGCTGCCGATCGTCTTCGGTCCGCTCGCCCTGTGGCAGGCGAAGAAGGCGGAGCGCCTCGGCGCGTCCGCCACGGCCGGCAAGGTGCTCGGGTGGATCTCGATCGCGCTGGTGATCATCGGGATCATCGGCGCGATCATCCTCTTCGTCGGCATGGCCGCGGACCCCAGCTCCTTCTGACCCCGGCGCCGGACGACCGCCCCCGGTCGCCGGGCATGTCCGGAAGCACCGAGCGCGACGGCGGCGGGATCCCTGGTCCGGATCCCGCCGCCTGAATCCGCCCGACCGGCACCTCGTCGCGCGCGCTGACGCCGTCGTGCCCGGGCGCCTCAGCCCTCGGCGGGGAGGACGTCGTAGACGGAACGGTCGCTCACCCGCGCGAGCAACGCCTCGAGGCCGGCCTCGGCCTGGGCCTTGTCGGGATAGGTGGCGAAGGCGTCGAAGTCGCCCGACTTCACGTCCTCGTTGCGGAGGTCGCTCGCCTCACCGGTCACCTGGACGGTGTACGCGGTCTCGAGCAGCTTGCCGTCCGTGTCGTACAGGGCGACGTGGGCGACCCATGCCAGCGACCGGCCGGTGCGTTCCGTGACGTCTGTCGCCGCCAGGGGTTTGGCCATGTACGGGTCGTTGTCGGCGTCGGTCATGTCGAGCTTCTCGGGCGGCTCCGTCACGGTGAGCGAGTCGAGATAGTCGACGATCGGCTGCGGCAAGGGCTGCGCCGGGTCGACCACGACGGCCTCGCCATCGGGGATCTCGAACACCGTCAGCTCGTCCGGTACAAGGTTGAGCTGGCCGGCGGTGATGATGTCGCCGTGGCCCGGGACGGCCGGCGCCTCCGCGGTCGGCTCCGCCGCCATCTCCGCGCTGGCCGACGGCGTCCCCGCAGCGTCGGGGGATTCGTCAGAGCTGCAGGCCGCCAGCGCAGCGACCAGCAGCGAGACGCCGGTGACCACGGCCACGCGTACGGACTTGTTCACCCTTGCCTCCTTGCCTCGGGCAGCGCTCGCGTCGCCGGTCGGCTGCGGCGGGGAAGCCTCGGCCGTGCGTCGACGCGCGACCGCGGATCGCCACAGGTCAGGCGTCACGCTACGGCGAAGCGCTGATATGCGACGGGAAATGGGTGCAACACAGGTTCTGGGTACCCGTTGCTGTGCTGCTGCCGGCGACGTCGCGCGACGGGAGCGCCGAAACGGCGCCTGCCGCTGCTGTCAGGCCGCCGACGGCTTGAGAGTGGGCGGGCTGGGAGCCAGCATGACGGCGAGCGCCTCGAGCGTCGGGCCGGGTCGCTCACCGGTGTCGAGACCTTCGTGCACGGCGCGCACGGAGGCCCCCATGAGCTCGAGCGCCCCGAGCGTGAGAGCCACGTCGGTCGGGTCGCCACCGAGGGTGCTCAGCCGGCTGACGACGACCGTGTCGCCGGGCCGCAGCTCCTCCAGCAGCAGCCGCCAGCCGGGTCGCGAGCTCGCCGTCGTCGTACTGGACGCCGTGTCGGTGAAGATGTTGGCGCGTCGGACACCGGCGCGACGGAGCGCCTCGTGCTGATCGCTGTCGTCGTCGCCCAGCCGGTCGACCCGCACGTATCCCAGTCTCGTCATGAGTCTCACATTATGGTCGGTCGTCGTCCGCCGCTCGTCGAGGGCCGGGCAGGCGGACGGTCGCTAGGCGGGCGCCGCCGCGGTGCGTGCGGCCAGCACCTGCTCCAACGTCTCGCGGGACAGCGGTCCCTCGCCGAGGTAGGCGCCGTCAACCAGGACCAGCGGCAGCATCGCCGGCGCGTGCTCCTCGATGAGGTCGTCCGCCTCGACGGAACCCACCAGAACCTCACGGATCTTGAGCGGGAAGCTCTTCGAGACCTCGTCGAGGACGTGCAGCACCTCGGCGTAGTACGGGCAGATGCGTCCGGTGAGCAGTGTGACGGTGGCGGATCGGTCAGACATGGCTGGTCTCCTGAGATGGGTCGAATGTCCGCTTCGACTATCGGCCCCCAGCCGTCCGTCACTGTGGGACGTCGGTCCCGACGGCGTACGAAGGTGTGGTCTCTCCAGGGCGCCTCCTCACCCTGCCGCGGTCGCTTTTCAACCCGGCATCCTCCGCGAACACGCACACCCGGCTCCGCCGTCGATGGTGTGGTGGCTCCAGCCGGCGGAGCCGGCAGGGTCGTTCTCCCCCGGGGCGATCCTGCTGGTCCGCCGGCACCACCATGTGGTCGGGCCAGGACGCCCGTTCCGTGCACGGCAGCGCATCGACCTGCCGAGCTGTCGAGCTGTCGACAGGCTCAGAGCGTGCGGTGGTCGAGGAGGTCGTACACCTCGATCTGAGGGTCGGGCAGCGCACCCTGCGCGATAGCGTCCTGCACCCGCTGCTCACCGAGCGTGCCGGCGAGTCCCTCCGCGGTCTCCCAGACGTCGACGACCATCACGCCGTCCGGCGTCCTGGCGAGGGCGTGCCACAGCGCGCCCCGCGGCGGCGCCACCTCGTCCATCACGGGAGTGAGGTGCTGCTGGACCTTCTCTGCGAGCTCGTCCGGGTCACCTGACAGTCGCGCCATCACCAGCACGGCCATAGCGATCACCTTCATGGTCGACGCACCGTTGAGGTGCGTTCACGCTACGCCGCTCAAGAGCCGTCGTACACGGTCGCCGACGCGGAACCGCCGGTCAGTAGACCCCGCTCAGGTCGAGGTTGGCGAGGAAGACGACAAGCAGCACCGCGAGCAGCAGGTAGACGACGAGGAGCGCGACGCCGACCCAGCCGAGCACCTTGCCGGCGGTCGCGGGCGTGCCGAGCTTCTCGGCCTTGTTCGCCTGCCAGACCGCCAACGGGGCGAGAATCGGCAGCAGCACGATGCCGACGACCCCGAAGATGATCGAGAGGGTCGCGGCGCTGCTGGCGTCGGCCGAGGCTCGGTCGTGGCCGTGGGCCGGCGGTGTCGCCGGGCCGTAGCCGGCCCCGGGGTACGGGCCCTCCTGGTACGGGTGCTGCTGGTAGGGGCCCTGCTGGTAGGGGCCCTGCTGGTAGGGCTCCTGCCGGTACGGGGGCTGCGGCTCGTACGGCTGGTACGGGCTCTGGGACATCGGTTCTCCTCAGGGAGCGGCGCGGGCGCAACCCTTCATAGCAGCACCCCACGCCGGACCACACGCACAACACCGATACCTCTAGTCTTCGGGCATGGGCGACGCGCGGACGGACCCGGACGCGATGTCAGTGGCGCCCGCACAGGTCTCGCGGGGCTCCGGCGTGGGCTGGGCGGCGCTGGTCGTCTCGGTGATGGCAGCGGTGCTCGCGTGGGTCTCGGTCGTGGTGACCCCCCTTGGGCCATGCGTCGGGCGGTGTACACCTACGACTACGACAACATCTACACGTTCCCCCTCGTCACGCTGGGGATCGTGCTCGTCCTGGACGTCCTCGGCCTCGTCCTGGGGCTCGTCGGAGTGCGGCGGCCGGCCGGGAGGGCACTGTCGGGCGCCGCGGTCGGGATCGCTGCCACGGGCATCGTCGGGGTGCTCATCTACGTCGTCGGAACCGGCACGGTCATGCCAAGGTTCGCCTAGGGCATCTCGGCGGCACGGCCGACGGCGCGGAGCCCCGTCACCGGGTGCTCGCCCGCGTGTCCACGGCCGCTCGCCATGCTGACCGAACGCTTCGTGGCACGCTGGCGCGGTGACCCTACCCGCGTCCGCCCGCGAACTGACCGCCGACGAGTGGGAGCTCGTGGAGCTCGCCCGCGCCACGATCGACGCCACGACCGACGCCGGGCCGGACGAGGACGGCGTCCACACCATGGGGGCGGCGGTCCGCGCCGCGGACGGACGGACGTTCACGGGCGTCAACCTCTACCACTTCACCGGCGGACCCTGCGCGGAGCTGGTCGCCCTCGGCGCGGCCCGTGCAGGCGGAGCCCAGGAGATCACCACCATCGTCGCGGTGGGCAACCACGGCCGAGGCCCGGTCGGCCCGTGCGGGAGGGACCGCCAGGTCCTCCTCGACCACCACCCCGGTATCCGCGTTCTGCTCCCCACCGAGCACGGGTTCGCAGCGTCGTGATCGGCGATCTGATGCCCTTGGCCCAGAGGCGGACGTTCGACGACGGGGTGCAGCCGATCCCCTCGGCCGCGCCGGCCACCTAGCCGGAACCGCCGCAAGAGTCGGGACGCGCGCCCACCTGCTTCGATACGGTGGTGCCACGACCACGGAGGCGGTGACGATGAGGTCCGCGATGCTGGCAACAGCTGCCTGGGGACTGCTGGTGGGGTGCGCCGTCAGCCCGCCGCCCGCAGGGCAGACGGCCGATCTCCCGTTTCCCACCTTTCAGCGCGCCGACTTCGCGCCCGAGGCTCGCCTCGCGGGCACGCTGGTGATCGAGGACGGCTGCTTGGCCGTCGATGTCGAGAACGTCATCACGGCCGCCGTCGCACTTCCCGAGACCGTCACCTGGGACCCGGACGCTGAGACCGTGACCGTCGACGGGGCGCCGTTCACGGTCGGGGACCAGGTCGCCTTCGGCGGCGGCTCGTACGAGGTCAGCTCCATCGATCTCGAGCACCGGTGCATGCGCGGTGATGAGGTGTTCTTCGTCCACACGGTGACGGACTGACGCGCGGCACTCCCCGGACGTTGCGCGGGGTCGTTGCCGTGCTCCTAGGACTCGGGCACGATCTCGAGCTCGTCCGGCTCGGTGTGCTCGACGTCTGTGCTCACCTGCATGGTCCCCGACGGTGTGCCCTCCGGGACGACAACCGTCACCTCGAACTCGCCGTTCGCGTCCGCGTCCACCGTCGCGAGCACGATGTCGAACTCCCCGGTGCGGAGAATGACGTCGATCGAACCGATGGGAGACTGCGTCTCGTTCGGCGTCTGGTTGCCGTGCTCGTCGACGCTGATCGCGTCGGCGCACCCGTCGACCATCGCCACGCCGCGGACCGTCACCTCGTCGCCCGGCCGCGCGACGGCAGGCTCGACGCTCACGTGCGGCGCCACGCACGCGGCGGCCGGCGGGTTCTCCTCCAACGTGAAGTACCCGGTGCTGCAGCCCGCCGTCGATCCGGCGAGCACCAGCGCGGTCGCAGCCAACCGCAGCACCTTCACGTTGACCGCACCAGCAATCTGAAGCTCCGTGCCGCGCACCGCCCGTGCCGTGAGGTCTGTGTCATGGCGACATGCTGGCAGTTGCCGACGACGCCCGGACCTTTTTCGGCGGACGTGACAGTATCTAGCCAGCATGTGCCCGATGACGGGGCTGGCCGGCGGACTGACGGTATTCCTCATCATCG
Organism: Georgenia soli; assembly: GCF_002563695.1. Taxonomy (NCBI): domain Bacteria; kingdom Bacillati; phylum Actinomycetota; class Actinomycetes; order Allobogoriellales; family Allobogoriellaceae; genus Georgenia; species Georgenia soli. The sequence goes on from NZ_PDJI01000004.1 coordinate 2,169,595, forward strand.
GGGCCGTGACCTCGACGATCGCCATCGTCCTCGACCGAAAGGGGATCCGTCCCCGGCTGCGGCGGGCGGACACGGACACCTCGCGCGCCTCGGGGACCCGTCACCTCTTCCTACGGAGACACGGAGTGCCGCAGCCGCGGCGACGGCCGCCTCGCTAGCGTCGGCCCAGCTCGGCAGGGCTACCTAGAGCTCGACGGCAATCAGCGGGAGGCACCGCACCGCACACTGGTGTCGGTCCCCCATGATGAGCGGACGATCCCGAGCGGTCAGCCGGTGACGGCGGCCAGCGCCCGGGCCCGGCGGGCCCGCGCCTGCGGCGGCTCTACGTCGTCACGGTGCTCGGCCAGCCAGGCCGCCCAGTCGGTGACACGGGGGTACCGCTTGTGCAGCGCGCGGCGCTCCCGCTCGGTCATCCCGCCCCAGACCCCGAACTCGGTCTCCGACTCCAGCGCCTCGACGAGGCAGGGCATCCGGACGGGACAGGAGAAGCAGAGCTCACGCGCGGAGCGCTGCGCGGCGCCCCGCACGAAGAGGGCGTCCGGCGGGGCCTTCGTGCACGCGGCGTCGCGGGCCCAGGGCATCGACTTGATCACGGTGGTGGTCCTTGCGAGAGGGGTGAGGGGTGCGGCACCCGCGCCGCGAGCAGGACGCTAGTGACCAGAAACCACCGGCTGGAAGACCCGACCGGAAAGTGCGCAGGTTCGACGCGTATTTCGTCGCTTCACAGACGCGCCCGCAACGATGCGCGGGTCAGGCCACCGGGTCGTCACCGTCGCGACGCGGAGACACCCGCACGTCCCACTGCTGCACCTTCACCGCCGCGCGCGCGATGCCGCTCCCCGCCCGCCTCAACGGACCGGCCAGGAAGCGGCTCCGCCACGCCGGCGGCAGGAACGACACCAGCACCATCAGGGCGGCCAGGCCGACCAGGACGCACCGGAAGATCCCGTGCAGCGGAGAGGTGTCGTGCGAGGGCCACAGGAACAGGGTGATGAAGGCCTCCGGCAGCGGCTGGGCGAGCGTCATCGTCGCCCAGAACGCCGCCACCAGGCGCCCGTCCCGGCCACCCCAGCGCCAGGCCAGGACCGCCAGGCCCGTCGTCACCCACGGTGTGCCCCAGGTCAGCAAGACCGCCGCCATGTACTCCTCGTACCCGACCCGCTCCCCGGCCAGGGCGGTCCGCCACACCGGGATCCCGATCGCGACCCAGACCGCACCGATGCCCAAGCCCCCGACGAGCGACAGCAGCCAGACGAACCACCGCCCCGCCAGCGAGGCGGCGACCAGGGCAAGCCCCACCCCGAGAGCCATCAGGCTGAGCCCCTCAAGCCGTGCGGCGTCCGCGATCGGCACCCACGGCACCTCGGGCATGTACTGGTCGTACAGGTCACCCTGCATGTACACGCACGCGCTCGCCCGGCGCGGCTCGGGCAGATCGACCGCGGGCTCCGCACCGCCGAAGCACACCCCGAACCGGGCCCAGGACGCCCGCCATCCCCACACCACGGACACCCCGAGCAGCAGTACGCCGGTCACCCGCAGCAGCCCCACCAGCACCAGGGTCGCGGTTCGCGCTGCCGCGCCAGGTTGGACAGTCTTCGTGCCGGCGGCCATGGCCACTCCCCTCCGTCGAGGAACCCCCATGGTTGCGACGACCGCGCCGACGCGCTGGCGAACGAGCGGGGATCCCCTTCAACTGGGGACGCGGCTCGAAGCAGTCCTCGCCGTGCGCCGGCCTCCGGCCCGCGGCTGGGCGACGAGGCGGCCGCCGACCGCATCCTTCACTGGGCCGGCCCGGCGGTGCTCCTGGTCGCCGTCGTCGTCGTCGGCGACGGCGCGCTCGAGGCGATGTGGCACTCGCGCAGCGGCAGGCCGGGGTCCGGGCTCAGGTCATACATCAAAAAGAGTGGCGGAGCCCCGGCCAGTCACCGGGATTCCGCCACTCTCTGCTGTGCGCGAGGGGGGAGTTGAACCCCCACGCCCTCTCGGGCACACGGACCTGAACCGTGCGCGTCTGCCTATTCCGCCACTCGCGCTCGCTTGAACAGCGAAGGAAACGTTAGCACGCACGTCGGTCCGTCACCGAACCCGTCCGCCCGCCCGCGGCCGTGATCCTGGACACCTGCGCCGACCGCACGGCGCGTCCTGGTGCGGCGGGGCCCGGAGGTCTCCCGCGCGCCGTCGACCCAATACGGCTGTTCGCAGCCCTCCTCGTTAGGATCGTCGTGCCGGACCTGTGCGCCGGTGCCGGGCGCCACCCGGCGAGCGACACCGGACGGCCAGTCCGGGGACGGACCATCGGGCCGCACGGTCCGGTACAGGAGCCGGCAGGAGCCGGACACGATCCGGGCCGCGACCCGCCCCGGGGAAGGAGGTGCGCGATGGGTGTCCTCGACCGCTTCGAGAAGGGCGTGGAGCACGTCGTCAGCGCCGCGTTCGCCAAGGCGTTCCGCAGCGAGGTCAAACCCGTGGAGATCGCCTCCGCCGTGCGCCGTGAGATGGACGACCGCGCCGCCGCCGTGTCCCGGGGGCGCACCGTCGTGCCCAACGAGTTCGTCGTCGAGCTCTCCCCGACCGACCTCGAGCAGGTCGAGCAGTGGGGCTCGGACGCCCTTGCCGACGAGATGGTGGGCGCGGCCACCGAGCACGCCTCCTCCCAGCGCTACTCCTTCGTCGGCCCGGTCGAGGTGAGCTTCGCCCAGGACGAGTCCCTCACCACCGGGCGGTTCCAGGTCCGGTCGGCCACCCGCCGCGGCGCGGTCGCCCCCGCCACCTCGCCGGTCGCCACCTCGCGCCACCCCATCGTCGACATCGACGGCCAGCGCTACCTGCTCACCGGGCCGGTCACGGTCATCGGTCGCGGCAGCGAGGCGGACATCGTCGTCGACGACTCCGGCGTCTCCCGTCGTCACCTCGAGATCCGCGTGACCCCCGCGGGCGTCATCGCCACCGACCTCGGCTCCACCAACGGCACCTTCGTCGAGGGCCACCGGGTCGACGCCGCCACCCTCGTCGACGGCAACACCATCACGGTCGGACGCACCCGCATCATGTTCTGGACCGGTGCCGACGAGCCCGACGACGGCGGCAGGTGACGCTTGAGCGAGCTCGTCGTCACCCTGCTGCGCTTCGGCTTCCTCATCCTGCTGTGGTTGTTCGTCCTCGCCGCCCTGGGAGTGCTGCGCAAGGACCTCTTCGGCACCCGGGTCACCGCCCGCGGCCCCGGCCGCAGCCGCCCCTCCCGCCGGACGACGGCGGACGCCCGCCCCGCGCGTCCGCCCCGTAACGCCCCGACGCGCCTCGTCGTGACCCAGGGCCCGCTCGCCGGGACCACCATCCCGCTCGGCCCCTCGGCCGTGCTGGTCGGCCGCGCGCCCGCCTGCACCCTGGTGCTCGACGACGACTACTCCTCCAACCGGCACGCGCGCTTCTTCCCCAAGGACGGCGCGTGGTGGGTGGAGGACCTCGGCTCCACCAACGGCACCGTCGTCGCCGGTGACCGCATCACCCAGCCGGTGCAGGTACCGCCCGGCACCCCGGTGCGGATCGGCCAGACCCTCATCGAGCTGCGCCGGTGAGCCCCGTGCCCGTCCAGCTGCGTTTCGCCGCCCGGTCCGACGTCGGCCTCGTCCGCGCGTCGAACCAGGACTCCGGCTACGCCGGACCGCACCTGCTCGTCCTCGCCGACGGCATGGGCGGTCCGGCCGGCGGCGACATCGCGTCCTCGGTGGCCGTCGCCCACCTCGCCGAGCTCGACGACGCCCACAGCGCCGACGACCTCCTGGACCTCCTGCGCTCCGCCGTCGGCGCGGCGCACGACGAGCTCATCCGGCGCTCGGAGGCCGACCCGGAGCTCGCCGGCCTCGGCACCACCTGCATCGCCGTGCTGCGCGCGGGGAACAAGCTCGCCATGGTCCACATCGGCGACTCCCGCGCCTACCTGCTGCGCGACGGCGAGCTCACCCAGGTCACCACCGACCACACCTTCGTGCAGTACCTCGTCTCCACCGGCCGCCTCACCCCGGAGCAGGCCGAGCGCCACCCGCAGCGCAACGTCATCCTGCGCGCCCTGGGCGACAACGACAGCGAGGTCCAGCTCGACGAGTCCCTCCGCGAGGCCCTACCCGGCGACCGCTGGCTGCTCGCCTCGGACGGCCTGTTCGGCGTCGTCTCCCACGAGACCATCGCCGAGACGCTCCAGACCGTCAGCGACCCGGGCGAGTGCGCGGACGACCTCATCAACCTCGCCCTGCGCGCCGGCGGGCCGGACAACGTCACCTGCGTCGTCGCCGACGTCGTGGCGGACGGCTCACCCGACAACTCACCGCAGGTGGTCGGCGCGGCCGCGAAGGACCGGCTGCGCGGCACGCGCGGCGGGGGTGGGGCCGCGGCACGCGCGGCGGCCCTGACGAACGTCGCCCGCGCCGCCTCCCCGGACACCCCCGAGGAGGACGACGATCCCGCCCCGTCCCGTGCGCGGAGGTGGATCGGCCGGATCGTCGCCGCAATCCTCGTCCTGGGCACCCTCGCCGGGCTCGGGTACGCGGGGTACTCGTGGACGCAGACCCAGTACTTCGTCTCGCCCTACGGCGACTACGTCGCCATCTACCGGGGCATCCCGCAGGAGGTGGGGCCGGTCCGTCTGGCGAGCCTGCACGAACGCACCGACCTGCGCGTGGACCAGCTCACGCCGGTCGCCCAGGACCGCCTGCAGAGCCCGATCACGCGGTCCTCGCTCGCGGACGCGGAGGAGGTCGTGGCGAACCTGCGCGAGTCCCTCGCCGAGCCTGCCCCGACGGCGGAGCCCACCGAGTCCCCGACGGCCTCGCCGTCCCCCAGCGCCTCCCCGACGACGGAGCCCGCCTGATGGCCATCGTCACCCAGCAGCGGGCGCGGACGGGCCGCGGCGCCGAGCTGGCGCTGCTCGGCCTCGCCCTCGTGCTCGTCGTCGGCGCGTACGCCCAGGTCTCGCTCGCCGTCAGCGGCGAGCTGCCCGCCAACCTCGCCACCCGCGCGGGCGGGCTGGCGCTCCTGGCGCTGGCCGCGCACATGCTCGTCAGGTGGAAGGCGCCCTACGCCGACCCTGTGCTGCTGCCCATCGTGGTGGCGCTCAACGGCATCGGGCTGACGATGATCTACCGGATCGACCTGGCCATGACCGCCCGGGGCGGCGACGGCGGGGACGCGGACCGGCAGCTGATGTGGACGCTGGTGGGCGTCGTGGCCGCGGTCGCGGTGCTGTGGTTCCTGCGCGACCACCGGGTGCTGCGCCGCTACACCTACACCGCCATGGTCGTCGGCCTCGTGCTCCTCGTGCTGCCGCTGGTGCCCGGCCTCGGGGTGAGCATCAACGGCGCCCGCATCTGGATCAGCCTGCTGGGCATGTCGTTCCAGCCGGCCGAGCTGGGCAAGATCGTCCTGGCCGTGTTCTTCGCCGGCTACCTCGTCACCAACCGCGACACCCTCGCCCTCGCGGGTCCGAAGGTGCTCGGGCTGCAGCTGCCCCGGGCCCGTGACCTCGGGCCGATCCTGCTGGCCTGGGGCGTCTCCCTCGCGGTCCTCGTCCTCGAGCGCGACCTCGGCACCTCTCTGCTGTTCTTCGGGCTGTTCGTCGCCATGCTCTACGTGGCCACCGAGCGGCTGAGCTGGGTCCTCATCGGCCTGGCGCTGTTCGCGGGCGGCGCCGTCACCGCGGCCGCACTGTTCCCGCACGTCGGCGCCCGCTTCGACGTCTGGCTCCACGCCCTCGAGCCGGAGATCTACAACCGCAGCCCCGGCGGGTCCGGGCAGGTGGTCCAGGGCCTGTTCGGCATGGCGTCCGGCGGCCTGACCGGCACCGGGTGGGGGTACGGGTACCCGCAGCTGGTCCCGTACGCGAACTCCGACTTCATCGTCGCCTCCCTCGGCGAGGAGCTCGGCCTGACGGGCATGCTCGCGATCCTGCTGCTGTACCTGGTGCTGGCCCAGCGTGGCATGCGCGCGGCCATCGGGGTGCGTGACGGGTTCGGCAAGCTGCTCGCCTCCGGGCTGGCGTTCGTGCTGGCGTTCCAGGTGTTCGTCGTCGTCGGCGGCGTCACCCGGCTCATCCCGCTCACCGGCCTGACGACGCCGTTCCTGGCGCTCGGCGGTTCCTCCCTGGTGTCGAACTGGATCATCGTCGCCCTGCTCCTGCGCATCTCCGACGCCGCCCGGCGGCCAGCCCCGCCCGCCCCGGAGCCGGCGCCCGAGGACGCGGCCCCCGCCGCCCCGGTCGAGGTGGGCGACGGCGGTCGCCGCGGCCCCGAGCCGACCGACGGCCAGGAGACGGAGGTGGTGCGCCTGTGAACCAGCCGATCCGCCGCCTGGCGACCGTCGTCGCCCTCATGTTCCTCGCACTCATGGTCTCCGCGACCTCCGTGCAGTTCTTCCAGGCCGGGGCGCTCAACAACGACTCCCGCAACGTCCGCACCGTCTACCGCGAGTACGGCCGCGACCGCGGGCCGATCGTCGTCGCCGGGGAGTCGGTGGCGACCTCCACCCCGGTCGACGACGTGTACGGCTACCAGCGCTCGTACTCCCCGGGCGCGCTCTACGCGCACACCACGGGGTACTTCTCCACCGCCTTCAACCGCCTGACCGGCCTGGAGCAGACCGAGAACGAGATCCTCAACGGCACCTCCAGCTCACTGCTGCTCCAGCGGATCCAGACCCTGGTGACCGGCCAGCAGCCGCAGGGCGGCGCCGTCGAGCTGACCCTCGACCCGGTCGCCCAGCAGGCCGCCGCCGCGGCGCTGGGGGACCGCAAGGGCGCCGTCGTCGCGCTCGACCCGAGGACCGGGGCGGTCCTCGCCATGGTCTCCAGCCCGAGCTTCGACCCCAACTCCCTCGCCACCCACAACCGTGAGGACGCCGAGGCAGCCTGGGCCGCCCTGACCGAGGACCCGGACAAGCCGCTGGTCAACCGCGCCATCGCCGGCGACCAGTACGCGCCCGGCTCGGTGTTCAAGGTCATCACCGCGGCCGCCGCGCTCGAGGAAGACAGCAGCATGACCCCGGACACGCTCGTGCCCGGCCCCACGGAGCTGTCCCTGCCGCAGACGAGCCACATCATCCAGAACCCGTTGAAGCGGGCCTGCGGCGACGGCTCCGGCGAGGTCCCGCTCGTCACCGCGTTCCGGCAGTCCTGCAACACCACGTTCGCCCAGCTGGCGATGGACATGGGCGAGGAGACGCTCCGGGCGCAGGCCGAGGCGTTCGGCTTCGGCGAGCCGCTGGAGATCCCGCTGAAGGTCACCCCGTCCCGCTTCCCCGCCGAGCCGACGCCGCCCCAGCTGGCGATGAGCGGCATCGGGCAGTCGGACGTGCGGGTCACCCCGATGCAGATGGCGATGGTCGCCGCCGCCGTCGCCAACGACGGCGTGCAGATGCAGCCGTACCTCGTGGCGCGGGAGCTCTCGCCCGACCTCGAGGTCGTCGGCACCACCCAGCCGAAGGAGCTGCGCGAGTCGGTCAGCCCCGAGACGGCGGACAAGCTCACCGAGATGATGGTCGAGGTCGTCGCGAACGGCACCGGCACCGCCGCGCAGATCCCCGGCGTGAAGGTGGCCGGCAAGACCGGCACCGCCGAGATCTCCGCCGACGTCGCCCCGCACGCCTGGTTCCTCGGCTTCGCCGGGGCCGACGACCCGGAGGTCGCGGTCGCCGTCGTCGTGGAGAACGGGGGCGACGGCGGCACCAACGCCGGTCCCGTGGCCCGCGCGGTCATGGAGGCGGTGCTGCGATGACCCCGACGACGCCCATGGCCCCGCGCACCGGGCTCCTGCTCGGCGGGCGGTACGAGCTCACCACCCGCATCGCCGTCGGCGGCATGGGCGAGGTGTGGCAGGCGGTCGACCGCCGGCTCGGGCGGACCGTCGCCGCGAAGGTGCTGCGCCCGGAGCTGGTGGGCGACGCGCTGTTCCTCGCCCGGCTGCGCACCGAGGCGCGCAACACGGCCGGCCTGCAGCACCAGAACGTGGCGATGCTCCTCGACCACGGCGAGCAGGAGGGCTCCGGCTACCTGGTCATGGAGCTCGTGCTCGGCGAGACGCTCGCCGACCGGCTGGACCGCGAGGAAACCCTCTCCGCGGGGGAGCTGGTGCCGCTGCTGGTCCAGGCGTGCCGCGGCCTGCACGCCGCCCACACCGCCGGCGTGGTGCACCGGGACGTCAAGCCCGCGAACGTCATGATCACGCCCGAGGGCACCGTCAAGCTGACCGACTTCGGCATCTCGCTGGGCACGAACCAGGCGCCCATGACGTCCGCCGGCATGGTCATGGGCACGGCGCAGTACCTCCCGCCCGAGCAGGCGATGGGCCGGGCGGCCACCCCCGCCGGCGACGTGTACGCGCTCGGCATCCTCGCGTACGAGTGCCTCGTGGGGCACCGCCCGTTCACCGGGTCCACGCAGGTGGACATCGCGTTCGCGCACGTCAACCAGCCGCTCCCGCCGCTGCCCGCCAGCGTGCCGGCGCCTGTGGCCGCCGTCGTCGAGCGGATGCTCGCGAAGGACCCGGCCGGGCGGCCGGCGAGCGCGCTGGTGTGCGCGCGCGAGCTCGAGGCCGCGCTCTACGCGGGCAGCCCGCGGCGGTCACGTCGTGGCCAGCCCGAGCCGCGGAACGGTTCGTCCGCGGTGCGCACGCTGCTCGCCACCCCGCCCACGGCCACCCGCGCCGCCCCCGGCCCCGCCCGCGCGCGGTCCGCGGAGTCCCGTCCCGCCTCCACCCCGGCCCGTACCCGGTCCGCGGAGTCCCGTCCCGCCTCCACCCCGGCCCGTACCCGGTCCGCCGGGTCTCGCTCGGCCGTCGCGACGCCTGAGGTCGTCAGCCCCGCCGTGCCCGTGATCCAGACCCGCCGCGAGCTCCGGTCGGCCGGCGGCCGGTCCGCCGAGCTGCGCCGGAGGGCCGTCGCCGTGCGCCGGAAGCTCGTCGCCGTGGTCGGTCGCCTCGCCCCCGACGTCGATCCCGCCGACCCGGCGCGCCGCCAGGGCGCCGCACCCGCCTCGCGGTGGCGGCTGCCCACGTGGGCGGAGCTGGCCTCCGACCGGGTCTGGCTGGGGTCGATGGCGGTCATCCTGCTGGTGCTCACGATCTTGGTCGCCGCCGCCCTGGGTAGTCTGGGCGGCGCCGACAGCTCCGCCGCCGGAGGACCGGCGGTTCCCTATCCCACGATCTCAGTGAAGGACGACTAGTGGTGGACGAGATCCCGCGCGTGCTTGCGGGGCGTTACGAGGTCGGTGAGCTGATCGGGCGCGGCGGCATGGCCGAGGTGCACATCGGGTACGACAACCGCCTCTCCCGCACCGTCGCGATCAAGGTGCTGCGCTCGGACCTGGCCCGCGACGCGACCTTCCAGGCGCGCTTCCGCCGCGAGGCTCAGTCCTCCGCGGCGCTGAACCACCCCTCCATCGTCGCCGTCTACGACACCGGTGAGGAGCAGGTCGCCACACCGAGCGGCCAGCACATCACCGTGCCGTTCATCGTCATGGAGTACGTCGAGGGGCACACGGTGCGCAGCCTCCTCTCCGGCGGCGACCCCGTGCCGATCGAGGAGGCCGTCGAGATCGTCGTCGGCGTGCTCTCGGCGCTGGAGTACTCGCACCGCGAGGGCATCGTCCACCGGGACATCAAGCCCGGGAACATCATGCTGACCCCCACCGGGCAGGTGAAGGTCATGGACTTCGGCATCGCCCGCGCGATGACGGACTCCGCCGCGACGATGACGCAGACCCACGCCGTCGTCGGCACCGCCCAGTACCTCTCCCCGGAGCAGGCGCGCGGCGAGGTGGTGGACGCCCGCTCCGACCTGTACTCCACCGGTTGCCTCCTGTACGAGCTGCTCACCGGGCAGCCGCCCTTCACCGGTGACTCGGCCCTCGCCGTCGCGTACCAGCACGTGGGGGAGACCCCGAAGACGCCGTCCAGCGTGACCCCGGACATCCCGGAGGTGCTCGACCGCGTCGTCCTGAAGGCCCTCGCCAAGGACAGGAACGACCGCTACTCCGACGCGGCGCACATGCGCGCCGACCTGCTCGCCGCCGTGCGCGGCGGCCGGGTCGAGGCGCCTGCGACGGCCGTGTGGGGCGCGGCGGGCGGAGCGGCCGCCACCGCGGTCACCACCCCGCTGGCCGCGGCCGAGGCGACGCGCATGATGAGCTCCGCGGGCACCGCGACGCGCACGGGCGCACCGCCACCTGCCGCCCCGGGGGAGGACGAGGAGCAGAAGAAGTCCCGCTGGTGGATCTGGCTGGTGGCGCTGCTCGGCGTGGCGGCCGCGGTCGGCATCGTCGCGCTCGTGATGAACCCGGGCAACCAGGAGCCGCCGCCACCCGAGATGGTCCAGGTGCCCGACATGGCCGGGCTCGACCAGGTGGCTGCCCGCCAGAAGCTCGAGGCGGTCGATCTCGTCCCGAGCATCGTCGACGACGTTCCCTCCGACACCGTCGAGGAGGGGCTGTTCGTCCAGTCGAACCCGGCGGTCGGCGAGAACGTCCCGGTCGGGACGAAGGTCGAGATCGCGTTCTCCTCAGGCCCCGAGGCGGTCGAGGTCCCGAACGTCGTCGGCATGAGCCAGGAGCAGGCGGCGAACGCGCTCGAGGCCGCCGGCCTGGCGTCGGGATCCGTCAACGAGGTGAACGACCCCAAGGCCGCACCGGGCGACGTCGTCGCCACGGACCCGGCCGCCGGCAAGTCCGCAGCCCCCGGCTCGCGCGTGAACCTCACCGTCGCCAGCAACTTCGTCGACCTGCCGGACCTGCGCGGCATGCCCGAGGAGGAAGCCTCCGCGAAGCTGTCGGAGCTCGACCTCAACGTGCGCATCACCCAGCAGCAGACCGGCGAGGCCGACCCCGGCAAGGTCGTCCAGCAGTCCCACCCCGCGGGCGCCGTCCAGCGCGGCACCACCGTCACGCTCACGGTCGCCACCGCGCCGCCACCCGAGCCGAGCCCGGAGCCGTCGCCGTCCGAGACCAGCGCGCCGCCGTCCGACCAGCCGTCGGACGGGGCGCCCTCCGACGGGAACAACGGCAACACCGACAACCCGGGCAACACCGGCTGACGACGCAGGCGCCAGCCCTCTTCGCGGCCGGTCCCGGGTCTGCCGGGTCGGTCGACGAAGGTCTGGGCCCTGTCAGCGGCCTCCGGTGCCGCTCGGCGGTCGCCGGGGCCGGCGAACGACCGCAGGGGCGGGTCGACCGCCTCTGGGGCCGGTGACCGACCGCCGAGGTGGATCAGCGGCGGACGAGCGGGGCGAGGCCCTCGGAGCGGGCGACCGCGTCGTCGTCGCCGGTCACCGCGAGCCAGTTGGCCAGCAGCCGGTGCCCGCCCTGGGTGAGGACCGCCTCGGGGTGGAACTGCACGCCGTGGAGCGGCAGGGAGCGGTGCTGAAGGCCCATGACGATCCCCGTGGCCGTCTCCGCCGTGATCTCCAGCTCCTCCGGCACGGTGTCGCGGACGACGGCTAGCGAGTGGTAGCGGGTCGCCGTGAACGGGCTCGCGAGTCCGGCGAAGACGCCGGTCCCGCCGTGCGTGACGTCGGACGTCTTGCCGTGCATGAGCTCCGGCGCGTGGGTGACGACCCCGCCGAACACCTCTCCGAGAGCCTGGTGGCCCAGGCACACCCCCAGCATGGGCAGCTCGCGCGTCGCGCACTCCTCGATGACCTCCATCGAGGAGCCGGCCTCCTTGGGCGTCCCGGGCCCGGGGGAGACCAGCACGCCGTCGTAGCCGTCGAGGGTCTCGGGCACGGCGTCGTTACGCACCACCGTCGTCTCGGCCCCCAGCTGCTGGAGGTAGCCGACGATGGTGTAGACGAAGCTGTCGTAGTTGTCGACGACGAGGATCCGGGACATCAGTGCGCTCCCACGGTTCTGACTGCTGGTTCACGGCCCTGGGAGGGTCGCAGAAGATAGGTACCACGCCTGCGCGGGCGCATCACGATCGGTCCGGCTCTCACGCGTCCTCCAGCACCTCGGCGTGCTGCAGCGACATCGTCCCGGAGTAGGCGGGCAGCTGGAGCTCGGACTGCCGGGTCTCCGACCAGCCGAGCCCCACGGCCTCGACGTACTGGAGGTAGACGGCGACGCCGGGTGAGGCGTGGAGCGCCGCCTCGAGGGCGTGGGGGTCGCCGACGGCCTGGATGACGTACGGCGGGGAGTACGTCCGGCCGGCGATGTGCAGCACGTTGCCGACGCAGCGCACCCCGGTCGTCGACACGACACGGTGGCCCTGCACGGCCATGGCCTCGGCACCGCCGGCCCACAGGGCGTTCATGACGGCCTCGAGGTCCTGCTGGTGCACCACCAGGTCGTCGGGGGCGAAGCCGGCGGGGCTGCCGTCACCGTGGGGAGCGTCCCAGAGCTGCACCTCGACACCGGGGCCGTGGACTGCCTCGAGCCCGACGGCGGCGGGGGGAGGCCCGTCGGTCGACGGGTCGGCGCCCGCCTCGTCCCCTGTCTCACCCTCGAGATAGGGCGCGATGTCCGCGCGCAGGTCGGCGTTCTCCTCCTCGAGCTGCTCGAGGCGGTCGGCCTCTGCCCGTGCCAGTCCCTGAAGGTCCTGCGGCTGCCGGAGACCGTCGTCGGCGAAGACCGAGGCGTTGGCGGCGAACAGCAGCCCCGCGACCAGACCCACAAGTCCTGTCCCGAGCGAGAGGCGGGACCACGGGCGCCGACGCCGGCCCCCGTGGGCGCCGGGTGCCGGAGCGGGAGAAGCGCCCACTGTCCTCCTCCCGGCCGACGCGGCGCCGTGGATGAACCGCGTCCTGTGCATGCGACACTACGGTAGGTGATCGGCACGGCCCAAGGGTCGCGCCGGCGACGTGTGCCCGGGAGCTCCCCGGGCGCAGACACGTGGGCCCCCTTCGGGGAGCGCCCGTGAGGAGAAGCAGGATGCCGGAGTCCAAGAAGCGCAAGAAGGTCACCCCGAACGGCAACCAGCCGCGCCCGGCGGCGACCCCTGCCGCGAGCCCGCGGTGGTGGGCGCCGACCATGGTGACCCTCATGGTGCTCGGCCTCGTGTTCGTGGTGCTGACCTACCTGACCAAGGGCAACCTGCCGGTCCCCAGCCTGGGGAACTGGAACCTCGCCATCGGCTTCGGCGTGATGATCGTGGGCTTCTTCATGACCCTGCGGTGGCGCTGAGGCGCCGCAGCCTTCTCCTCACCAGGCCTGCACCGGCGACGGCCCGGGCCGGCCCCTGCCGGCTCCTCGGACGGGCGTCGGCGGGCCACTGAGGCCAGCCGTCCGGCCGGTACTGGGCCGGCACTGGCGCCGCCCTGCGCGCCGCCCCCAGCGACCCCACCGGACGCCCCGTCACGCACCGGTTGCGCCGGCGGTCCACGCCGCCTGGGCCGTCCGAGCACGACTCTCCACGGCGGCGCTTCGTCCCGCCTCCGGCCGCGTCCCCCTGGTGGCACGCCGTCCGGCGTGACTCCTGCCCGGCCCATGGCCAGACGCACCGCGCATCGGGCTCCGTCCCTCGACGACGTCGCCAGGGTCTGCGTGCGTCACCACGACCGCCTCTCCCCGGCAGCGGTGCGAAGCGTCGGCGCGGCGGACGTCCGCCCTTCACTGCTGCCAGGTCCCGCTCCCACGTCCGCCGCCTCCACCTGGTCGCGGGCCAGTCGGGGCGTTCTCCGGGGTGTGCCGGGCCGCAACCCACACTGGTCCACACCTCTGGACCAGGCCGTCCACATGCGGTGGACGCAGAGCCATGCTGGTCGGAGCGCTGTCCACACGGGCATCTGTGGACATGTGGGGAGATGGTGCGCGGCCCTATGGACAGCCGCTCAGGGAAACCGGTCCGGGGCCTTCCGCGGACGGCCAGTTCTGCCCGGAATTCCGGCGCTCAGGAGGCGCTGGGCGAAGGAAATAACACCGGTGTAGTTCTCCACAGGGTTCTTCACACCTGTGGACCCGTTCACGGGGGTTATCCACAGTTGTGCGCACAGCGGTGGAAACTTACATCGCTGTCATTGTCCCCAGCTGGGGAAACCCCTGTGGACAGAGTCGCCGCCCGGCCGCCGGGGCAGCACATCGTGACCCGGGTGGAGCGGCCCCGTCCGGGTCACGACCCCGCCGTGGGGCAGCATCTCTCCCGCCTCAGACATCCGGACCGGCCGAGGTCCTCAGCGCGCGGCTCCGACGTCCGGACGGACGAGACGGGGAGCCGTCAGCGGCCCGGGGCCTCTGTCTGTGGCGGGTGCCAGAGAGCTGTCGGCGACGGCCGGCCTCACGCGACAGCGGGCCGGTCGCGCCCTTCGCCTTCGGGGCGCGCCAGTTGCGCGGGGACGCTGCGGGAGCGGCACGCTGCCACCAGCACGTCGCTGATCCTGAGCCGGGCTGCGTCCGTCCGGCGGCTACGCCTGGCGGTTCAGACCGCGGCGTACCGAGCGACCGTGAGCACCACCAGGAGGAGGGCGACCGCGACCGTCGCAGCCACACTCACGAGCGTGCGGTGCCGGCGCGGAGCATAGGCGTACGCCGCCGCCAGCGCGGCACCGGTGACGGCGCCGCCCAGGTGGGACTGCCACGAGATGCCGGCGACGACGAAGCCGATCACGAAGTTCAGTGCGATGAGCACGAGGATCTGCGTCGCGTCCCGGCCGAGCCGTCGCATGACGAGGAAGATCGCGGAGAACAGTCCGAACACCGCGCCGGACGCGCCGACGACGGACGTGCTCCACGAGGGCCCGGACGGGTCGGCCAGCAGCAGCACCGCCACGGACCCGCCGATGGCCGAGAGCACGTACAGCGACACGAACCGCCATCGGCCGAGGGCGGGCTCGAGAACCGAGCCCACCAGCCACAGGGCGTACATGTTCAGGGCGAGGTGCAGCGTGCCGCCGTGGAGGAACGCGGAGCTGAGGAACCGGTAGGGCTGCTGGTCGCCCAGGGCCGGCATGAAGATGAAGCTGGGGGTGACCATGAGGCCCGGCACCCGCTGGGCGAGGTAGACCACCACGCACAGCGCGATGATCGTGATGGTGACGACGGGGCGGCCCTCGCGGGCCCGCCCGCCCAGCACCGTGCGGGTCGTGGGGACCCGCGACCGCGCCTCGTTGACGCAGTCGACGCACTGGATCCCGACGGCTGCCGGGCGCTGGCACTCGGGGCAGGCGGGCCGCTGGCAGCGCTGGCAGCGGACGTACGAGACCCGGTCGGGGTGACGAGGGCAGACCGGCACCTGCGGGGTGCCGATCTGCCCGGGAGCCTGCTCCGTCATGCCGCTACTCGGTGACGGTCACCGAGTTGATGGTGATGTCCTCGACGGGACGGTCCATGGGTCCCGTGGCGGTGCTGCCGATCTTGTCGACGACGGCTCGCGAGGCCTGGTCCACGACCTTGCCGAAGATCGTGTGCTTGCCCTGCAGCCAGGTGGTGGGCGCGGTGGTGATGAAGAACTGCGAGCCGTTCGTTCCCTTGCCCATGCGCTTGCCGGCGTTCGCCATGGCCAGGATGTAGGGCTCGGTGAAGTTCAGCTCGGGGTGGATCTCGTCGTCGAACTGGTAGCCGGGGCCGCCGGTACCGGTCCCGAGCGGGTCCCCGCCCTGGATCATGAAGTTCGGGATCACTCGGTGGAAGATCACGCCGTCGTAGAGCGGACGGTTGGTCTGCTCGCCGGTGGCGGGGTCGGTCCAGGTCCGCCTGCCGGTGGCGAGCTCGGTGAAGTTCGCGACCGTCTTCGGCGCGTGGTTCGGGTAGAGCTCGACGGTGATGTCGCCTGCGGAGGTGTGCAGAGTGGCTTCCATGCCCCGATCCTCGCACGCCCGGGCGCCCGGCGGCACGGCGGGTCCAGCCTCCGCCGTCGGGCCGGGACCTCCGACCCAGAGCAGGCACCGGGATCCACGTGCGCGGCCGGCGCCGGCCCCGGAACGATCCAAGAGCGGGCACGTTGATGCGAGAGAGTGCAAGATGGGTCACAGGAGTGCGGACCACGCCGTGGTCCGCACCGCCGCAGGACCTGTCCTTCGAGACGATCAGGGAGAGCACATGTCGGGCAAGCGCAAGACCATCGAGGCGGAGCACGTCCGCAAGATCGACGTGGAGCGGATGCGTAAGCAGGCCGCGGAGCTCGGTGCCATCGCACAGGAGCAGGCCACGCTGGCCGCCAAGCAGGCCGCGCTCGCCGGTCAGCATGCAGCACACCTGGCCGAGCAGGGGAAGGAGTGGGCGACCCCGCGCGTCGAGGCCGCCGCCGCCTGGGCCGGGCCGAAGGTCGACAAGGCGTGGCGCGAGACCGTCAAGGCGACCGCGCCGAAGGTCGAGCACGCCACCGAGGCCGTCCGCCCCGTCGTCGACAACGCCTACGAGCGGATCGTGGACGACTACCTGCCCCGCGTGCAGAAGGCCATGCACGACGCCGCCGACGCCGCCGCGACGGCGAACGGCAAGGCGGCCGCCAAGGCCGCCAAGGGTGCCAAGGCCGCTGCGGCGGTCACGAAGGGTGGCGCCAAGGCTGCCGCGGCGTCCAAGGCCGGCAAGGCCACGCGCAAGGCGCTGGCCGAGGAGCCCAAGAAGGGCGGCCACGTGTTCGGCAAGACGCTCGGCTGGGTGCTCGTGGGCACCGCGGCCGCCGGCACCGGCTACCTGCTGTGGCGCCGGAGCCAGCCGGTGGACGACCCGTGGGCGGAGGAGTACTGGGAGGACACCACGGTCACCTCGCCGGCAGCCTCGACCGAGCCGGGCGCGGCGGAGAAGGCGAAGTCCGCCGCCGGTGGCGCCGCCGCGACGGCCAAGGAGAAGGCCGGCGAGATCAAGGACAAGCTGTCCGAGGCGAAGGACACGGCCAAGCCGGGCCAGTCGTGGGAGTCCGACAAGGCGAAGCCCGACCAGGAGGGTGGCGGCACGAGCACCGTCTGACGCCCGAGAGCGTGTGCCGAGGCCCCGGTGAGCAGCTGCTCGCCGGGGCCTCGTGCGTGCGGCGGTGGGCGCGCAGACGCGTGCACGAGTCGGCGCAGACGCGTGCACGAGTCGAGGCCGCGACCTCTGCAGGTCGCGGCCTCGTCCGGTGGAGCCAACGGGACTCGAACCCGTAACCCCCTGCTTGCAAAGCAGGTGCGCTACCAATTGCGCCATGGCCCCCTGCGCACCTGGCGGTGCGGGTGCTGCGGTCAGCGGGCGGGCGGCTGCTCGCCGAAGCTGTCCGTGACCTCTGCCCACAGGTCCCGCTCCTCGCGGTCCTGCCGAACCTTGATCCAGGCGACGTAGCCCGCGATCGCAGCCGCGGTCAGCATCAGTGCCTTCTTCACGTCGGTACCTCCTGTGATGCCCCTCGGGGCCCGCAGGGGCGGTACGGGGTGGGCCTAGCTGGACTCGAACCAGCGACCTCTTCCTTATCAGGGAAGCGCTCTAACCGACTGAGCTATAGGCCCCCGCCGACCCGGCAGGACCAGAAGATCCTTGGGGGGCGTGCGCTGTGCGCGGCAGCAAGACTATCCCAGAGCCCGCGCTCGTCCCAAACCGATCCCGGCCCGGGTGACGAGAGTCACGGGACCCGGTCAGTCGTCCGTCAGGGTCATGTGCAGGCCGCCGACGAGCGCGGCGACGATGTTGTACAGGAACGCCCCGATGGTGCCGAGCGCGGTCAGCAGCAGGATGTCCACGACGCCGACGATCGTGGCGAAGGACATGACCCGGTCGAACGCGAGGTAGTCCATCAGCTGCAGGAAGCTCTCCGACCCGATCGAGACGAGCAGGTCCTCGATGTCGGCGAACACCTGCATGGAGTCCAGCACGAACCACACCAGGGCCGCGGCGACGACGATCATGATGCCCAGCGCGACGGACAGCAGGAACGACAGCTTCATCGCCGACCAGGGGTCGATGCGGGAGACCGAGAGCCGCACGCGGCGCGGGCCGCCGGCGACCGGGGCCGGCCGCGCGGCGGTGCCGGGCGCCTCGCCCGCGGAGGTCGCGGACCGCGCGGAGCCGGCGGACGGCGCGTCACCCGCGTGGCCGCCCGGTGCCCCGAACCTGTCGGTGACGCTGCGGCGCAGCGTCTGCGTGCTCGAGCGGTCGTCGCCGGGCGGAGGTGGGGGCGGCGGGCTGCCGTCCCTACCAGGAGTGGTGCTGCTCATGCGTCTCCTCCGTCACTGCCGTCGGCGGCATCCTCAGGGGACGACGCTACCGCGTCGGACTCCTCCGCCGTCAGCGCTGCCGCGGCGGTGTCGCCGGACGTCGGCGTCTCCTCCGGGGTCGAGCCGGTGGCGGCGGTGTCGTCGGACCCGGCCGTCTCGCCGGTGGCGGGCGAGCCCTCCACGCCGACCTGCGCGTCGACCTCGCGCTGGACGTTGCGGGCGACGGCGATGATCCGGTCGCCCTTGTCCGGCCGGGCGAAGGTGACGCCCTGGGTGTTCCGGCCGGTCAGGTTGATCTCGTTGACGGCGGAGCGGACCACCTTGCCGCTCTCCATGATGACCATGACCTCGTCGTCGGGCCCGGTCAGCAGGGCACCGACGAGGTCACCGCGGGCCTCGACGAGGTTGGCGACCTTCACGCCGAGGCCGCCGCGGCCCTGGACGCGGTACTCGGAGACGTCGGTGCGCTTGGCGAAGCCGCCCTCCGTGACCACCAGCAGGGCGGAGTTCTCGTACCAGTCCTTCAGGACGTCCATCGCGAGGAGCTCGTCGCCGTCGCGGAACTTCATCCCCGTCACGCCGGAGGTGGCGCGGCCCATGGGGCGCAGCGCCTCGTCGGTGGCGGTGAACCGCAGGGACTGGCCCTTGCGGGAGACGAGGAGCAGGTCGTCCTCGGGGTTGACCAGACGGGCGGCGATGACGCGGTCGGGGTTGCCCTCGTCGTCCTCACGCAGGTTGATGCCGATGACGCCGCCGGAGCGGTTGGTGTTGTACTCCTGCAGGCGGGTCTTCTTCACCAGGCCGCGCTGGGTGGCCAGGACGAGGTACTCGGCCTGGTCGTAGTCGCGCAGGGCGACCACCTGGGCGATCGACTCGCCCGGCTGGAACGCGAGCAGGTTGGCCACGTGCTGGCCCTTGGAGTCGCGGCCGCCCTCGGGCAGCTCGTAGCCCTTGGCCCGGTACACGCGGCCGAGGTTCGTGAAGAACAGCAGCCAGTGGTGCGTCGTCGTGACCCCGAAGTGCTCGACGATGTCGTCCTCGCGGAGCTGTGCCCCCCGCACGCCCTTCCCGCCGCGGCGCTGGGACCGGTAGTTATCGGTCCTGGTGCGCTTGGCGTAGCCGCCGCGGGTGATGGTGACGACGACCTCCTCCTCGGGGATGAGGTCCTCGATGGACATCTCGCCGTCGAACGGCACGATCGTCGTGCGCCGGTCGTCGCCGTACTTGTCGACGATCGTGGTCAGCTCCTCGCCGACGATCTCGCGCTGCCGCTCCGGGGAGGCGAGGATCGCCTTGAAGTTCCGGATCTTCGCCTCCTCCTCCTGGTACTGGTCGAGGATCTTCTGGCGCTCCAGGGCCGCGAGGCGGCGCAGCTGCATGGTGAGGATCGCCTCGGCCTGGATCTCGTCGATGTCGAGGAGCTCCATCAGGCCGGTGCGCGCCTCCTCCACGGTGGGCGAGCGACGGATGAGGGCGATGACCTCGTCGAGGGCGTCGAGGGCCTTCAGCAGCCCCCGCAGGATGTGGATCCGCTCCTCCGCCTTGCGCAGGAAGAACCGCGTGCGGCGGACGATGACGTCGATCTGGTGGTTCACCCAGTGCCGGACGAAACCGTCCAGGCTGAGGGTGCGCGGCACGCCGTCGACCAGGGCCAGCATGTTGGCCGGGAAGTTGTCCTGCAGCTGGGTGTGCTTGTACAGGTTGTTCAGCACGACCTTGGCCACGGCGTCGCGCTTGAGGACGATCACGAGCTTCTGGCCGTTACGGCCCGAGGACTCGTCGCGGATGTCCGCGACGCCGGTGATCTTGCCGTCCTTGACGCCGTCGACGATCTTCTGGGAGAGCCGGTCCGGGTTGACCTGGTACGGGAGCTCGGAGACCACCAGGCACTGCCGGCCCTGGATCTCCTCGACCGTCACCACGGCGCGCTGGGTGATGGACCCGCGGCCGGTGCGGTACATCTCCTCGATGCCCTTGCGGCCCAGGATCATCGCCCCGGTGGGGAAGTCGGGACCCTTGATCCGGAGCATGAGCTCGCCGAGGAGCTCCTCCTTGGTGGCCTCGGGGTGCTCGAGGAACCACTTCACGCCCTCGGCCACCTCCCGCAGGTTGTGCGGCGGGATGCGCGTGGCCATGCCGACGGCGATGCCCTCGGACCCGTTGACCAGCAGGTTCGGGAACCGTGCCGGCAGGACGACCGGCTCCTGGTTGCGGCCGTCGTAGTTGTCCTGGAAGTCGACGGTCTCCGCGTCGATGTCGCGGACCATCTCCAGGGCCAGCGGCGCCATCTTGCACTCGGTGTACCGGGGGGCCGCGGCCCCGAGGTCGCCCGGGGAGCCGAAGTTCCCCTGGCCGGCGACGAGCGGGTAGCGCATCGACCACGGCTGGACCAGCCGCACCAGGGCGTCGTAGATCGAGGTGTCGCCGTGGGGGTGGTACTGCCCCATGACCTCCCCGACGACGCGCGAGCACTTGGAGAAGCTCGAGTCGGGGCGGTAGCCGCCGTCGTACATCGCGTACAGCACGCGGCGGTGCACCGGCTTGAGCCCGTCGCGCACGTCCGGCAGCGCGCGGGAGACGATGACCGACATCGCGTAGTCCAGGTAGGAACGCTGCATCTCGAGCTGCAGGTCCACCTGCTCGACGTGGTCGCGCAGGGCGACCACCGGGTCCTCGGTGCCCTCCGGCAGCTCGGTGGGTCCCTGGTCCTCGGGTGGCTGGGTCACGGGTGTCCTTCTCGTCTGGAGGTCGCGGCCGGTGCGCCGCGAGTGGTCCGGGTACTTCTACGGTGGCTAGATGTCCAGGAAACGCACGTCGTGGGCGTTGCGCTGGATGAAGCCTCTGCGCGACTCGACGTCCTCGCCCATGAGGATGGAGAACGTCTCGTCCGCGGCGGCCGCGTCGTCGATGGTGACCTGGCGCAGGGTGCGGGTCTCGGGGTTCATGGTGGTGTCCCAGAGCTCCTGGTCGTTCATCTCGCCCAGACCCTTGTAGCGCTGGATCCCGCTCTCCTTGGGCAGCCGCTTGCCGGCGCGCGCGCCCTCGGCGAGGAAGGCGTCCTTCTCCTTGTCGGAGTAGACGTACTGGTGCGGCGCGTTGGACCACTTCAGGCGGTACAGCGGCGGCTGGGCGAGGTAGACGTGGCCGTTCTCCACCAGCGGGCGCATGTACCGGAACAGCAGCGTGAGAAGCAGCGTCGTGATGTGCTGGCCGTCCACGTCGGCGTCGGCCATGAGCACGATCTTCCAGTAGCGCAGCTTCGCGATGTCGAAGTCCTCGCCGATGCCGCTGCCGAAGGCCGTGATGAGGGCCTGGATCTCCTGGTTCCCCAGCGCCTTGTCCAGACGCGCCTTCTCGACGTTGAGGATCTTCCCGCGCAGCGGCAGGATCGCCTGGGTCTCGGGGTCGCGGCCCTGGACGGCGGAGCCGCCGGCCGAGTCTCCCTCGACGATGAAGATCTCCGAGACCCGCGCGTCCCGGCTCGAGCAGTCCTTGAGCTTGCCCGGCATCGACGCGGACTCGAGCAGTCCCTTGCGGCGCGTGGCCTCCCGCGCCTTGCGGGCGGCCATGCGCGCGGCGGCGGCCTGCTGGGACTTGCGGAAGATGTCCCTGGCCTCACCGGGGTGGGAGTCCAGCCAGTCGCCGAGGTGGTTGTAGAGCTGGGTCTGGACGAAGGTGCGTGCCTCGGTGTTGCCGAGCTTGGTCTTCGTCTGGCCCTCGAACTGCGGCTCGCCGAGCTTGACGGAGATGACGGCGGTCAGGCCCTCCCGGATGTCGTCGCCGGTGAGGTTGTCGTCCTTCTCCTTGAGCATGCCCTTGTCGCGGGCGTACTTGTTCATGAGGGTCGTCAGCGCCGCGCGGAAACCCTCCTCGTGGGTGCCGCCCTCGGTGGTGTTGATCGTGTTGGCGTAGGTGTGGACGGCCTCGGAGTACCCGTTGGTCCACTGCATCGCGATCTCCACGGAGATGCGGCGTTCGGTGTCCTCCGCCTCCAGCGAGATGACCTCGGGGTGGACCAGCTCCACCTTCTTGGTGGAGTTCAGGTGCTTGACGTAGTCACGCAGCCCGCCCTCGTACATGTACGAGACCTCGCGGTGGCCGGTCCGCGCGTCGTCGCCGGGACCGGTCTCGTCGCCCGTGATCTCGTCGCCGGAGTCGGTGACGCCCGAACGCTCGTCCGTCAGGGTGATGCGCAGCCCCTTGTTGAGGAACGCCATCTGCTGGAAGCGGGCCCGGAGCGTCTCGAAGCTGTACTCGGTGGTCTCGAAGATGTCACCGTTGGCCCAGAACGTGACGCTGGTGCCGGTCTCCTCGGTCGGGTCCCCCTTGGCCAGCGGACCGGTGGGCACGCCGTCGACGAACCCCATGCGCCAGATGAACCCCTCCCGCCTGACCTCCACCTGGAGGCGGTGGGAGAGCGCGTTGACCACGGAGACGCCCACACCGTGCAGGCCGCCGGAGACGGCGTAGCCGCCGCCGCCGAACTTCCCGCCGGCGTGCAGGATCGTCAGCACGACCTCCACGGCCGGCTTCCCCTCCGACTCCACGATGTCGACCGGGATGCCGCGGCCGTTGTCGACCACCCGCACGCCGCCGTCGGCGAGCAGCGTCACCCCGATGTGGTCGCAGTAGCCGGCGAGCGCCTCGTCGACGGAGTTGTCGACCACCTCGTACACGAGGTGGTGCAGGCCCCGCTCGCCGGTGGAGCCGATGTACATGCCCGGGCGCTTGCGCACGGCCTCGAGACCCTCGAGGACGGTGATGTTGCCTGCGCCGTACTCCTGGGAGGTCGGCACGGTGCCGGGGCTGTGCGCCGACGGTGCCTCGGGTGCCGACTCTGCCGGGGGCAGGTCCTGGGTGGCAGTGTTCTCGGCAGCGTCAGCACGGTGGTCAGCCACAGTCGCAGGCTCTCCTCGTCTCGCGGGCAGCGCACCGAAAACCACCTGGCGCTCGGGCCGGGCGCGGGGCTACCGCTTGATCCCCTGGACGCGGGTTCGCGCCCCATGGGTGGGTCGCTCGATTCTACAGCGAACGGGCCGAAAACCACGAATATCCACAGGCGCTGTCCACAGGTGGACAGTGCCTGGCCGGCGTCAGCCGTAGGTGTCGCGCGGGCCGCGTCCGGGCACCGAGCGCCGGCCGTGCTTCCAGCTCGGACCACCCGGTCCGAGCACCGTGATCGAGGTGACCGTCCCCTCGCCGACCTCCTCGGCCAGCCGCCGCTCCAGCTGGGGCAGGAGCAGGCGGACCTGCGTCGCCCAGGCCGTCGAGGTGGTCCGCAGCACCAGCGCGCCCTCCTCGAAGGTCTCCACCTGGCAGTGGTCCGCCACCTGGTCCCCGACCACCTCGCGCCAGCGGCCGACGACGCCGCCCACGCTCAGGGGCACGCTCCAGCCCCGCTGGGTGAAGAGCCGGGCGGCGATGCCGCCGAGCGCCGCGGGGTCGCGCCGAGAGGGCCCCGGTCCGCTGATGCCGTACCCGAGGCCGGGTCCGGGCCGCCAGGCGCCGGGGGCGGGGGCGTCGTCGGCGACGTCGGTCGTGGGCTCCGCCGTCGTCCCCCGACGACGGCGTGGCGCCGGGGCGCGGTAGAGGCCCTTCGCGCGCGCCGCCTCCCGGGCACGCTCGAGGGCGATGCGGGCGACGGCGTCGCGGTCCTCGGTCTCGGACTCCTCCGCCGCGGGGGGCTCGAGGTGATCAGGCGTCTGGGCCGGTCCAGGTTCCTCAGGCACGGGTCACCTGCCCCTGGTGGACGGTGAAGCGGACGCCGGCGAGGGAGGCGGGGACGTCGTCGGGGACGGCGGCCGTGATGAGTACCTGCTGCGCGCCGGCGACCATCCCCGCCAGCCGCTCCCGGCGCCGGGTGTCGAGCTCGGCGAAGACGTCGTCGAGGATGAGGACCGGCTCGCCGTCCCGGCCCCACGGGGAGGTGTCGTCCGCCCGGAGCACCTCGTAGGAGGCCAGGCGCAGGGCGAGCGCGTAGGACCAGGACTCGCCGTGGCTCGCGTAGCCCTTGGCCGGGAGGCTGCCGAGGGAGAGCACCAGGTCGTCGCGGTGGGGGCCGACGAGGTTGGCGCCGCGCTCGATCTCGCGGTCCCGCAGGCGGCCCATGGCCTCGACCAGCCGGGTGGTCACGGCCTCGGTGTCGAGCAGTGCCTCCTCGCGCGCCTCGACGCCGGCGCGCGCCACATCTCCGGCCGCTCCGCCGTCGGCGAGCTCCTCCGCGGTCGGGTCGGGCACCTCGTCGACGACGTCGATGCTCGCCCGGTAGTCGATGCGGGCCGTCCCCTGACCGGCGCTGACCTGCTCGTACGCGGCCGCCACGTGGGGGCGCAGCGTGCGGACGAGCTTGGTGCGGGCGGTGACGAGCTGCGCGCCGGCCCGGGCAAGCTGGGCGTCCCACACGTCGAGGGTGGTCAGGTCCACGCGCCCACCGCGCCGACGTGCGGCGCCGGCCGACTTCAGCAGCGCGCCGCGCTGGCGCTGCACCTTGTCGTACTCCGAGCGGACCCCGGCCAGCCGGGGGGTGAGCAGAACGGTGAGCTCGTCGAGGAAGCGACGGCGCACGCCCGGGTCGCCCTTGACGAGCTCGAGGTCCTCGGGGGCGAACACCACGGTGCGCACCACGCCGAGGACGTCCCGGGTGCGGGCGGGGGCACGGTTGAGCCGCGCCCGGTTCGCCTTGCCGGCGACGATCTCGAGCTCCACCAGCGTGGGCCGTTCGCCGTGGAAGACCTTGGCGCGGACCACGGCACCGCCGGTGCCCTGACGCACGAGGGCGGCGTCGGCGGCGACGCGGTGGCTGGTGAACGTCGAGAGGTAGGCGACCGACTCCACCAGGTTCGTCTTGCCCTGGCCGTTCTGGCCGACGAAGGCGGTCACGCCGGGCTCGAGGGCGAGCACCACCTCCCGGTAGGAGCGGAAGTCGTTCAGGGCGAGGTCCGAGACGTACATCCTCGCCCTGCTCCTTCCTCGACTGCTCCTGGTGCTACTCGTTCGTGCCGTGCGCGGCCGCGGACGCGCCCGAACCGGGTCCGGCCCCTGAACGCGATCCGGCCACGGACCCGGTCTCCGCGGCGCCCCCCGGCGGGGTCGCGACCTTGGCGGCGCCGTCGGCGGCGTGGACGGCGTGGCCGCCGAACTGCTTGCGCAGCGCCGCGACCGCCCGCATGGCGGGCGAGTTGGGCTGGCGCGAGGAGAACCGCGCGAACAGCGCGGAGGAGATCACGGGGACCGGCACGGCGGCGTCGATGGCCTCGATGATGGTCCAGCGGCCCTCGCCGGAGTCGTCGACCCAGCCGGAGATGTCGTCCAGCCCCGGGTCCTCCTCGACGGCGCGGACCATCAGGTCGAGGAGCCAGGAGCGCACCACGGTGCCCCGGCGCCACGCGCCGAAGACCGCTCCGACGTCGGGGATGAGGTCGTCACGGGCCTCGAGGAGCTGGTAGCCCTCGGCGTAGGCCTGCATGAGGCCGTACTCGATGCCGTTGTGGACCATCTTGGCGTAGTGGCCGGCGCCGACGGGGCCCGCGTGGACGAAGCCCTCCTCGCGCGGGCCCTCGGGGCGCAGCGCGTCGAAGACCGGCATGAGGTGCTCGATGTCGTCGGCGTCGCCGCCGGCCATGAGCCCGTAGCCGTTCTCGCGGCCCCAGATGCCTCCGGACACACCGACGTCGACGTAGCGGATCCCCCGTTCGGCAAGGGTCTCCGCGTTCTCGCGGTCCTCCTCGAAGTGGGAGTTGCCGCCCTCGACGACGATGTCGCCGTCCTCGAGGACGCCGGCGAGCTCCTCCAGCACGGCGGCCGTGGGCGGACCGGCCGGGACCATCACCCACACGACCCGGCGCGGGCCGGGGAGCGTCGCCGCCAGCTCGGCGAGCGTGGCGACCTCGGTGTTCTCCGGGTTGGCGTCGTAGCCGGTGACCTGGATGCCGGCGTCTCGCAGTCGCTCGGCCATGTTGCCGCCCATGCGACCCAGGCCGACCATTCCGATGTGCATCTCGGCTCCCTCCGGGACATGCCCGCTCGTGCCCTTGCCGCGCCGCCGGGGGGCGGCGGGGTGCGGCGTGCTCCGTGGCCAGTCTGGCCCGGCGGGGCTCAGCCGGCGAACCGGATGGGCATGAGCAGGTAGCGGAACTCCGGGTCGTCGTCGCCCTCGAGCGAGCCCTGGCCGGTCATCACCGCGGGCTTGGACGGGTGGGTGAACGACATGCGCACGAACGGCGTCGTCAGGGCGCCGAGGCCGTCGAGCAGGTAGTGCGGGTTGAAGGCGGTGGTGATCTCCTCACCGGTCAGCGTCGCCTCGAGGGCCTCGGACGCCTGCGCGTCGTCGCCCTGACCGGCCTCGAGCACGACCTGCCCCTCGGAGAAGGTCAGTCGGATCGGGGTGTTGCGCTCGGCCACGAGGCTGACGCGCCGGGCCGCCTCGACGAGCACGTGCGTGCCGACGACGGCGTGGGTGGTGGTCGTCTCGGGGAAGAGGCGGCGCACGGGCGGGTAGTCGCCCTCGACGAGCAGCGACGTCGTGCGGCGGCCGCCGGCCTCGAAGCCGATGAGCGCCGCGGGCCCCTCGGTGGCCAGGGCGACGTTCACGGAGCCGGCGCTCGTCATGGACTTCGCGACGTCGGAGAGCGTGCGGGCGCGGACCAGCGCCGCGGAGCTGATCGACGGCGAGGCGGGGTGCCAGGTGAGCTCGCGCATGGCGAGGCGGTAGCGGTCGGTGGCCAGGAGCGTGACCTTCTCGCCCTCGATCTCCATGCGCACACCGGTCAGGAGCGGGAGCGTCTCGTCGCGGCTGGCGGCGATCGTGACCTGGGCGACGGCCTCGGTCAGGACACCGGCCTCGATGCTGCCGCTCACGTCCGGCATCCCCGGCAGGGCGGGGTAGTCGTCCACCGGCATGGTCAGCAGCGTGAAGCGGGACGCCCCGCAGGTCAGCACCACCTTGGAGCCGTCGAGGTCGACATCGACCGGCTTGGCGGGCAGGGCCTTGCAGATGTCGGCGAGCAGGCGGCCCGAGACGAGCACGACGCCGGCGGACTCGACGTCCGCGGGGACCTCGGAGCGGGCGGAGACCTCGTAGTCGAAGCTCGAGAGGGTCAGCGTCCCGTCGGCGTCGGCCTCGAGACGGACACCGGCGAGGACCGGGACCGGCGGGCGCGTGGGGAGGGAACGTGCCGTCCAGGTGACAGCCTCGGACAGGACGTCACGCTCGACCCTGAACTTCACGATGGATGACCTTCTCTCGATGACTCACTGAGGGCGCACGGAGCGCAGGCCAACCCTACGCGACCGAATCAACGGCCCGGTACCCGAATGACAAACCTGTGACCCCGAACTTCGGACTGGGCCGGTCCGGGCGTCGTTGGTCGTCCACATAACTCGCTCTCTATAGGTGTCTTCATCGTCATAGCCTGTGTGGAAACTGTGGAGAACCCGTATCTGTGCAGGTGGGGCGGTCGGAGCGGGTGTGGGCCGGTCCGTGGTCGTGCCTGTGCACCAAGGCTCGTGGCAGTGGATCGGAATTTCGTCCCCATCAGCCGTCCACCGAGACCTTGTCGTTCGTCCACGACAAGGTTCTGAGTTGTCCACCGCTATCCACAGCTTTGTGCACAGCTGTGAATCTCCACTACTAGGCCAGAACGTTCGCTGGCAAGTCCCCAGGGCTGGGGATCGTCCGCGCGGCGGCGGCGATGCGCGTCTTCCTGCGCTCAGGACGCTTCTGGTGATCCCCAATGTCGAGAGGTCGTCGACTTCACGTCCGGCAGTCACGAGCCCCGCTGCCGTGCGCGTCGTGCGGCGGTCAGTGAGGCGCGCGACGCAGCGAGCGCAAGAAGGACGACGTGGCGTGCACACAAGGAAGCGGCTCAGCGATCAGAAAGAAGAGCCAGTGCCGCGCTCAAAAAGCGGGGCGCAGGTGGAGACGGGCTCGTGTCCGCGCCAGAGCCGTGCCGGAGGTCACCGCCGGCGATCCGGCGGCCGCGGCGACCTCACTCCGGCGGTCACGAATGCGTGCGGCGGCCGCGTGTGGGTGCGGCGGCCGCGGATGGTCCGGCCCGCCGGGGCAGGCGCGGACGTGCGGAACCTAGGCGCCGCGTGCCTTCTGCTTGATCCGGTTCGTCAGTTCGGTCACTTGGTTGAAGGTGGAACGCTTCTCCGCCATCTGCTCGCGGATCTTGCGGTTCGCGTGCATGACTGTCGTGTGGTCACGGCCGCCGAAGAGCTGACCGATCTTCGGGAGAGAGAGGTCGGTGAGCTCGCGGCACAGGTACATCGCGATCTGCCGGGCGTTGACCAGCACCCGCGAGCGGTCGGCGGAGCACAACGCCTCGATCGAGACGGAGAAGTAGTTCGCCGTCTGACTCATGATCAGCGCCGGGGTGATGTCCTCGCCCTCGGGGTCGGTGATGAGGTCCTTGAGGACCATCTCGGCCAGGGACAGCTCGACCGGCTGGCGGTTGAGGTTGGCGAACGCGGTCACCCGGATCAGGGCGCCCTCGAGCTCGCGGATGTTGGTGGAGATGCGCGAGGCGATGTACTCCATCACCTCGTCCGACGCCTGGAGGTTCTCGTTGACGGCCTTCTTGCGCAGGATCGCGATGCGGGTCTCGAGGTCGGGCGGCTGCACGTCGGTGAGCAGGCCCCACTCGAACCGCGACCGCAGCCGGTCCTCGAAGCCGTTGAGCTGCTTCGGGGGCAGGTCAGAGGTGATCACGACCTGCTTGTTGTCGTTGTGGAGGGAGTTGAAGGTGTGGAAGAACTCCTCGACCGTCTGCTCCTTGCCGCCCAGGAACTGGATGTCGTCGATGAGGAGGACGTCGACGTTGCGGTAGCGCCGCTGGAAGTTCTCCGCCTTGTCGTCACGGATGGAGTTGATGAAGTCGTTGGTGAACTCCTCCGAGTTCACGTACCGCACGCGGATGCCGGGGTAGAGATTGCGGGCGTAGTGGCCGATGGCGTGCAGCAGGTGCGTCTTGCCGAGTCCTGACCCGCCGTAGATGAACAACGGGTTGTAGGCCTTGGCCGGAGCTTCCGCCACCGCTGTCGCGGCAGCGTGGGCGAAGCGGTTCGACGAGCCGGTGACGAACGTCTCGAAGGTGTACTTGGGGTTCAGCCGGGACGAGTCCACCGAGTTGTCGGCGGTCGAGGATCCGCGGTCCGCGCTGTTGCGGTGCGGGACCGGGCGCTCGTCGCCGGCTCGGGCCGGCGTACGCGCCGAGGGAGCGGACCGGAAATCGCCCGCGGGCTGTGTCCACAGGTCGTTCCCGGCTGGCGCAGCGCGGAAGTCGTTCCCGGTCGGCGGCGTGCGGAAGTCGTTGCCCGCGGGCGGGGTGGCCGGGCTCTGCGGCGACGACGGCGGAGGGGCGACGTCCAGCGAGGGGTCGACGGTGACGGCGAACCGGACGGGGGCACCGACGACCTCGCTGAGGGCCTCGGTGATCGGGATGCGCGCCCGTGTCTCGAGGAAATCCTTGGCGAAGTCGCTGGGGACTGCAAGGAGGATGGTGCCGTCGATGACGCCGAGGGGGCGGGTGAGCCCGACGAATGCGAGCTGTGCCCGGCCGATCTCACCACGGGTGGTCAGAAGCTCGACCGCACGCGTCCAGCTCTCGGCGATCGGTTCGTTCTCGGGCACTGCTCTCCCCCTGTGGCGGTGTGGGCTAGGAAGGCGAGTCTGGCACGGACCACGGGTCATCCACACGTTTCTCCACAAGTGTGGGTAGAACTACAGGTGTTCATCTGCGCGTCATGGAGCCGTTGCCGGAGGACGTGGGACGACTGCCGCTACACCCGTCGCGGGGGCAGCTGTCCACAGGATGTGTGTCTGGATCCACAGGACCGGAGGCGTCCGTGGCGTTTGACCCCCGATTCCGGCTCACGTACCGTAGGGAGGCCGTCTCGACGGATCTTGTGGTGTGCCCGCGGACCGCGTGCGAACCGTGAGTCCCGCACAGACGGGTCTGACCTGCACTGCCCGACCGTGGCGGGGCCTGACGAATCACCGATCGTTTTTGGAGTAATGCCGTGAGCAAGCGCACTTTCCAGCCGAACAACCGGCGCCGGGCCAAGGTGCACGGGTTCCGCCTCCGGATGCGTACCCGCGCCGGCCGCGCCATTCTCTCCGCGCGCCGTCGCAAGGGGCGTTCCGAGCTTTCCGCCTGAGACGACGGTGCTGCCCGCCCGGCATCGCATGCGTCGGTCGGACGACTTCACCGACGCCGTTCGCCGGGGTGCCCGTAGCGGTGGACGCCGTCTGGTCGTCCACCTACGAACGGGCGCGGAGACCAGCCTTACGCCGACGAGCGGCCGCGACGACCACGCGGCCCTCGTCGGCTTCGTCGTGCCCAAAGCTGTGGGAAACGCCGTCAGACGGAACGAGGTCAAGCGACGCCTGCGGGCATTGATGTCCGAGCGGGTCGGCCGTCTGGAGCACGACACACGTGTGGTGGTCCGAGCGCTTCCCGCGGCCGCCGGTGCGTCGAGCACGGAGCTCGCCCGGGACCTCGACAAGGCGCTTGCCGGCGCGCAGCGGCGCGGCGGCGTGCGAGCCGCCGCAGACCGGGGCGTGCGATGACGCGCAACGCTCACACCGCGGCCCGGGCTGCGTCGTCGTCCGACAGCCGCCCACGTAACCCGCTGACCTGGCTGCTTCTCGGACTTGTCCGCGTCTACCAGGCCGTCGTCTCGCCCTGGCTGCCTCCAAGTTGCAAGTACTACCCGTCGTGCTCGGCGTACGCGGTGACGGCGCTGCGACGGCACGGCGCCCTCAAGGGCACCGCGTTGGCGGCGTGGCGGCTCCTGCGGTGCAACCCCTGGAGCCTTGGCGGCGTGGATCACGTGCCACCGCGCGGACGATGGTCGAACGGCAGCACCCACGACGCCACGGCGAGTGGCGTTGAGCACGACTGTTCGGACGAGGGGCCCGTAACCCGTACCCTCGGTGCAGATACTCGGGGGGCGCGGTCTACCGCGCCGCAGGATCACTAGGAGCACACGGTATGGACTGGTTCGACACAATCCTGTACCCGATCAAGGTCGCCGTCGCGTGGATCATGGTCGGAGTGCACGACCTGCTCGTCGCGCTGGGGATGTCGGCCGGCTCGGGCTGGGCCTGGGTGCTCTCGATCGTCGGGCTGACGATCGTGATCCGAATCTTGATCATCCCGCTCTTCTTCAAGCAGATCAAAGCCGCTCGAGGCATGCAGCTAGTCCAGCCCGAGATGCAGAAGCTCCAGAAGAAGTACAAGGGAAAGACCGACCCTGCATCACGCCAGAAGATGCAGGAAGAGATGATGGCGCTCTACCGCGAGCACGGGACCAACCCGTTCGCGTCGTGTCTGCCGATCCTGTTGCAGATGCCCATCTTCTTCGCGCTCTTCCGGGTGCTGAACAGCCTCGGTCCGTTGTCCACCGGGGACTACCCCAAGGACTCGATCGGCCCGCTCACGCAGCAGCTGGCGGCGGAGGCGGAGAGTTCCACTCTCTTCGGCGCGCCCATCTCCGCCACCTTCCTGTCCTCGGATCTGACGTCGGTCAAGATCGTCACCGTCTTCCTCATCATCCTGATGTCGGTGACGACGTTCCTGACCCAGCGTCAGCTGACCATGAAGAACATGCCGGCGTCCGCGCTGGACAACCCGATGGCACGGCAGCAGAAGATGCTGATGTACATCCTGCCGCTGGTCTTCGCCTTCTCGGGCGTCAACTTCCCGATCGGTGTGCTCATCTACTGGTCCGTGTCGAACCTGTGGTCGATGGGCCAGCAGTTCTACACGATTCGCCGGCAGCCGGCGCCCGGGTCTGAGGCGCACAAGGCGCGCCAGGAGCGCCTTGCCAAGAAGCGCGCGCGGAAGGGCCTGCCTCCGGAGACCGAGGAAGAGAAGGCGGTCGCTGTGGTTGAGGAGCCGCGCGGGCAGCGCGTGCAGCCCAAGCGCAAGGACCGTGCGAAGAAGAGCGGGCCCGCCGGCACGACTCCCGTACCGAGCGCCGCATCGGCAGCCGACGACGTGGACGAGGACGACGAGGCGCTGGCTGCCCGGGTTGGCAAGGATGGCCTGACCCCCGAGGAACGGGCTCAGAAGCGGTACGACGAGCGGGCTGCGCAGCGCCGTGCAGCGGCCGCCAGGCGTAAGGCTCAGGCCAAGAACCAGGGCAAGAAGAACTAGCAACCGCGCCTTCCGGGCGCACGCGAACCACTGGACCGCCGGCGCGGCGGTCAGGCACGAGAAAAGGGAACACCGTGAGCGAGGACGAGAAGGCCGGCGTCGAGACCCCCCGACCCGCGAGTTCCGAGACGATCAAGCGCCTCGAGGAGGAGGGCGAGATCGCCGCCGACTACCTGGAGGAGCTGCTCGACATCGCCGACCTCGACGGCGACATCGACATCGACGTGGATCACGGGCGTGCAGCCGTGGAGATCGTCTCCGAGGAGGACGGTTCGCGCTGGCTCAAGCGTCTCGTCGGCAAGGACGGCGAGGTGCTGGACGCGATGCAGGAGCTCACCAGGCTCGCGGTCCAGGCCAGGACCGGCGAGCGGAGCCGTCTCATGCTGGACATCGCCGGCTACCGCAAGGGCCGCCGTCGGGAGCTCGCCGAGATCGCCGAGCAGGCGATCCGCGAGGTTCGCGCGTCGGGATCGCGGCAGGCGCTGCCGCCCATGAACCCGTTCGAGCGAAAGGTTGTGCACGACGTCGTTGCCGCCGCCGGACTGGTCAGTGACTCCGAGGGTGTCGAGCCCGAGCGTCACGTGGTCATCCATCCGGCGTGATCCGATGACGAGTTCCGCGGACGAGGCCGTCGAGACCCCCTCGGAAGCAGTGCGCGAGCTGTTCGGGCTCTCGTGGGCGCCGATCCAGCACTTCGCGGAGATGCTCGTCGAGGAGGGTGAGCTGCGCGGTCTGATCGGGCCGCGGGAGCTGCCGCGTCTCTGGACCCGGCACATCGTCAACTCCGCTGCGGTCGCCCCATTCATCGGTGAGGAGAGAACTGTGGCCGACGTCGGGTCGGGCGCCGGGTTCCCGGGTGTCGTGCTGGCCATCATCCGGCCCGACCTCGAGGTGCACCTGATCGAGCCGATGGAGCGCCGAGTCGCCTGGCTGACGGACGTCGTCGAAGAGATTGATCTCGACAATGTCACGGTGGTTCAGGCGCGGGCAGAGGAGTTGCACGGCAAGGCGTCATACGACGTCGTCACCGCGCGGGCCGTTGCGGCTCTCGACAAACTTGCTCGATGGACTCTCCCGCTGGCGAAGCCAAGGGGACGCGTGGTCGCGTTGAAAGGCCAGCGCGCGGAGGACGAGGTCGAGAAGGCCAAGTACGTCGTCAAGAAGCTTGGCGGGCGGGAGGCTCGGATCGAGACCGTGCACCCAGCGCGCGGCGAGGAAAGCACTACGATCGTAGTGATCGATAAGTATCGATGAGCGATTGTGTCGACTGGGAGTCGCCGGAGGCACATTAGGCGGGCGCAGTCTGCGACTCACGTCCCGTCCATGGGGCAGTCGACGCTGACGACCGCGCCGACCGCGACACGGAACGGCGAGCTCGGCTCCTCGTCCTCGGCGGCGGCCTGTTTGCCTCACCCCATTCGCTGGGAGGGTGCATCTCGATCGGTACTTGCGGGCATGTCGGCTCACGTCTGTCCGGTGTAGGCCCGGCTAGGCTTCCGTCCACGCAAGCTGCAAGTGTTGAGTGAGCTACGCAGAAGCAAGCGCCCCGGCGGGATGGCCTGCGTATGCGCGCTCGTTTTGACGACCTGTGTAGTCCTCGAGCGGCATGTGCGCTCTTAGGTCTCCCGGTTCCCGACCGATCGACCTACTACTGCCGGGGCCGTGGCCGGTGTTCAATGCCCACTGGCATCCTGCGCCGCGGACGCCAGGGCGAAAATGGCCGGCCGTTTCACGTGAAACCTGCGGTGTCTGCAAAATAACGTGCGATGTCGCGCGGGCGTCGCCGATGCGGGCCAGCCAAAGCAGCGCGCCAGGAACCCTGCGGTCGTCAGGATGTGCCGTTTCATATGGGGCGCGACGGTTGTGGGCGGACCATGTGAGAGAGGAGAACCAGATCGCGCCGGCCGCTTCGCTGCCGGCGCGGCCCGTTCCTGTCACGCGCTGGCGACGGCGGCACGGATCGCCCGATCCACCCGGCTAATGGCCAATTCGTATGGACAACTACTGTTCGGAGCGGTCTAGCGTAGCCGCTGCTTCGCTCCGCGTGCTGTCGCGGCGAAGCTTCCCTGGGTTGCGGGAGCAAAGCCCCGGTACGGGCCGGTTTCACGTGAAACCGGCCGGGGCCAGCGTGGGGGCGATCCGGTCCGTGATCGCTCAGACGGTTAGATGGGCCGACCCGCCAGGGCCGGCAGCGATTAGGTGCGCCGCCGCCTGTCCCGACCGGTCACAACCGTGGGCGCGGCCGAGCTCCACCACGGGTCAGAGAGCGAGCGGGCAAAAGGCGCGAGCGTGGGTTCGGCTGTGTGGCTTGTTCGCCGGTCGGCGCCAGCGCCTGCTCACGCACGGCCACCAGCACATGCCGCTCGCCGAATTTGCGATCAATCGGACGCCGGTTTCACGTGAAACGGCCCCCACTGTCCTGCCGTGGGTGTACCTGCACGCGCAGTTGCCTTTGTGGGACTTCGTCCGGACGCCCTCATGCTGGTTGCTGCCCGCCAGTAGGCCCGGCGGACTGGCCGCGTATAGGGAGTACTCCTCTTCATCTTTGGCTAGGCGTAGGCGGATCGGCGCGTACCGGGGCAGCCGCTACCACAGCGATTCGCCCCGTCCATTCTGTGCGGGCCTCGCCCTGTTTGCCGCATGAGCGCGTCTACGGGGAAGTCCCTCAGTTGGCATCGCCTCCGGATATGCGCGGGCGCAGTGTTGGCGCCTCTTTCGAGTCGGCAAGGGAAGAACGGCGGGGTGGTCGCGGTTTCACGTGAAACGCACGGGCGAGCGGGGCAGCCGGCCGCGGTCCTACTGGAAGGACGAAGGTCGGCTGTCTATTGCCTTCCTGAGTTCGTGGGCTCCTGAGTTCCGCGCTTTCCGTTGTGCCGCAGTTGCTAATAGCAGCCACGGCGGCGGCCGTGGCCAGCCCGGCTAGCCGAGTGATCTAATGAACTACCAGCCGCATAGTTTGATCAGGCGGGGAGTAAAGGGCCGGGCGTTTCGATCCGGCGGCTCCCGGCCCCGTTTCACGTGAAACCGAGCCCCGCTGCCAACCCCATGGGTACGCGCCACGCGCGCTCGCTGACTTGTGCGTCGTCCACTGGTGGCGCGTCGGATGCCCGGACGGAATCGTTCCGAGCTTGAGAGCCGCTGCGCGCAGCGAGAGCCGGAACCTCAGGGACACGGCGCGGCCTGGTGGTGTAGTTCCGGGGCTGGGATACCAAAAGGGCCGTGGCCGTACCGCGAAGGCAAGGGGGCCGATACAGCGGTCGCGGGCGCGCTTACGTGCCCCTCCGGAAGTGACGCTGGTTCCACGTGACACGACGGAAAGGCGGTCCTGGCTGCAGCGTCTGGGATTTGAAATGGGCAGGGACGGAGCGGTGGACGCAAAGGGCCTTCGATGCTGCGGAGAAGTGTGTAGTTCCTGCGTCCCTCCTTGCGTGTTGCTTGTTCCACGTGAAACACCGGATACCGGTCCTCCCCGAGGGGGGCGGGGGAACACGATGTGGCCGTGCGGTGCCGCGGGGAAAAGGGCTTCGATACAGCCGATAAGTGTGGAGTTCCTGCGCCGCTCCTAGCGTGGTGCTGATTCCACGTGAAACACCGGAGATGCCCGTAAAACGCACGCTCCTCAGCGCCGGGCGCTTTTTAGCCGGCAATGGCCACCCCGCCCAGGAGCCCCTCTCCTCCTGGCGACGCAGGGCCCGACTAGGAGTTGTCTGCTTCCAGACCGCGACGCTCGGCTCAGCGATCAGTTACATGCCTCCCTCGTGAACCGGGAAGTGTCGCCTCGGTTTGTGCGACGGTGACAGGCGGGAGGGGGCTGTGCCCCCGCGGCTTCGTGGCCACGTGCGGCCCGTTCGATGTGGAACAGAAGCGGCGCGACTTTATGAAGGGCAATCACTTCCGCCAGCGTCCCGGCTGGCTTACTAAAGCACTGTGAGGGTAGTGCCCTCCACTAATCCCTCATAACGATTGCGGCGGCCATTCCCCATCCAATCGGTGCGCGGCGGTGCGTGCCGCCTCGACCCCGGCGAAGAGCACTCCCCAGAGGGACACAGCCCTCACGTCCATCTGAGTCTTCGTTTCACGTGAAACCCACCGTCGACACCCGTCCCCGTATCAATAACATCGCCGAGAGACCGTCCTGAAGACGGTGGCGGGCAGTCGGGACTCGGCGCCATCACGGGACACTCGCGTTTAGCTTCGCGATATCGCAACCGCGCGGCTAGACGGTGACGAGGATGCGCCTTCAAATTCGCAGCGCAGGGCCAACGGCGACGGGCAGTCGAAATGCCGGTTCCACGTGAAACACAGCGGCGGAGCGGGCTCTAAGTAGCGGCTCGAAGCCCAACTTCGTCTCCGTGGGCTTAGACGTCAGTCAGGAGCGGGCAGCCTGGAGCCGGGGCGCGGTGTCTTGGCCATCAGGGCGGATCTGCGATACCAAAGGCTCTCCCAGGGCCAGCAGGTGCCTGGCACCGCGCAATGAGTGGCGAGTCGTTCCAAGGTGAGACGTCGGTTTCACGTGAAACCCGACTCGCTGTGGACAATGCGGGGGCCCGGCGCGATACGCAATTACGATGTGGACCAGGCATCACTATCGAGTGAAGGGGACGCTGTGCCTCAGGACGAACAACGTGGCTCAGAAGGTATCGCCGCAGGTCAGAGCCTTGCCGGCCCGGACGAGCGACGGCGGGCCGCCCTTCTTCGGAGCGTGCCGGAAGCAGACGAGACGACTCCCCTCGCAGCACAGCTGGCAGAAGACGTCCGCCGGCGGATAAAGCTGCAGGGGGCCGTCTTCCCCAGCCCGAGCGAACCCCGCGTCTTTACCATCGCTAACCAGAAGGGCGGCGTGGGCAAGACCACCACGACCGTAAACGTGGCCGCTGCCCTGGCGATGGGCGGCCTGAACGTGCTGGTGATCGACAACGATCCCCAGGGCAACGCTTCGACTGCCCTCGGCATTGATCACCACTCGGGCGTGCCATCGATCTACGACGTCATCATCGACGACGTACCGCTCGGCGATGTGATCCAACCGTGCGAAGCCGTCCCGGGTCTCTTCTGCGCTCCTGCGACGATCGACCTCTCGGGCGCTGAGATCGAGCTCGTCTCGATGGTCGCGCGCGAGAACCGGCTAAGGAACGCGATCCGCGATCACGTGCTGTGGCGCGAGCGCGAGGGCCTCAAGCCCTTTGACTACGTGCTGATCGACTGCCCGCCCAGTCTCGGTCTCCTCACCATCAACGCGTTCGTCGCGGCACGCGAGGTACTCATCCCCATCCAGTGCGAGTACTACGCGTTGGAGGGGCTGACCCAGTTGTTGAAGAATATCGAGCTGATCCGCGGTCACCTGAACCCTGATCTACACGTGTCGACGATCCTGCTCACGATGTTCGACGGTCGGACGAACCTGGCCCGAGAGGTGGCCGAAGAGGTTCGGTCGCACTTCCCTGACGAGACGATCGAGTCGACGATTCCCCGCTCGGTCCGGATCTCCGAGGCGCCCAGCTACGGGCAGACCGTCCTGACTTACGACGGAGGATCCACCGGTGCGCTCGCCTACCGGGAGGCAGCCCAGGAGATCGCGGAGCGCGGCGCCTTGACGACCACGGACCACCAGGGGCGTGGTCAGCAGAACACGGCCGAGGCCGAGAAGG
The DNA here is from genome assembly GCF_002563695.1 of Georgenia soli. NCBI lineage: Bacteria > Bacillati > Actinomycetota > Actinomycetes > Allobogoriellales > Allobogoriellaceae > Georgenia > Georgenia soli. The sequence goes on from NZ_PDJI01000004.1 coordinate 2,207,498, forward strand.
AGAACCGATGAGCGAGAAGCGACGCGGACTTGGGCGTGGGATCGGTGCGCTGATCCCCAGCGCGCCGCCGCAGCCCGCTGCCGACGCCGCCGCTACCGACGGTCCGGTGGCAACGGCGACCGTGGCTCGACCCATGGATGTGTTCTTCGCTGCCTCGACGACCTCGGCCTCCTCCGCCGAGGAGGTGCCGGCGACCGATGCCGAGACCGGCGACGGGCGGGCACCACAGCGACGTGCACCGCGCTCGGCAGCGGCCAGGTCCCTGATGGAGCCCGACAAGTCGCGCTCCCGGAGCAAGAGCACAACATCACGGAAGCGCGTCACCGACCGGAAGTCCTCCGCGTCGGCCGACGAGGCGTCCGCAACCTCTGCCCCGACGCCGAACGCCGGCCCCGCCGCTGAAGCGACACCCGTAGCGGACGACTCAGTCGTGGCGGCAGAGCCCGTTGAGTCAGCCGGCAAGACAGCCACCGAGGGCCTCCCGGAGGTGCCGCCGTCGGACGTTGTGGCGTCGGGTGTGTCGTCGACCGCGGACGTTGCTTCCGACGGGGCCACAACGGACGAGGTCAGCTCGGTAGACCGCACCCCAGGAGACGACACCCCGGGAGACGACACCGCGGGAGACGACACCCCGGGGGACGCTGCCTCGACCGACACGGCGACGACCGTGCAGGAGCAAGCTGACGACGGCGGTCTCCTCCCGGTTCCGGGAGCCACCTTTGCCGAGGTCCCCGTCGACCTCATCGTGCCCAACACGCGGCAGCCACGGCAGGTCTTCGACGAGGAGGACCTCGACGAGCTCGCCGCCTCCATCCGGGAGGTCGGCGTCCTCCAACCGGTGGTCGTGCGGCCGCTGCAGGGCGCGTCGGCGGACGGCCCGCAGTACGAGCTCATCATGGGCGAGCGCCGGTGGCGCGCCTCCCAGCAGGCGGGGAACGACACCGTTCCCGCCATCATCCGCGACACCGGCGACGGGCAGCTCCTGCGCGACGCCCTGCTCGAGAACCTTCATCGTGCCGACCTCAACCCTCTTGAGGAGGCGGCCGCGTACCAGCAGCTGCTCGAGGACTTCGGCTGCACCCACGACGAGCTGGCGTCCCGCATCGCCCGCTCACGACCGCAGATCTCGAACACGCTCCGCCTCCTGAAGCTGCCCCCGCTGGTGCAGCGTCGCGTGGCGGCCGGCGTGCTGTCGGCGGGGCACGCCCGTGCCCTCCTCGGCCTCTCCGACGGTGCGGCGATGGAGCGCCTGGCCCAGAAGATCGTGGCGGAGGGGCTCAGCGTCCGTGCGACCGAGGAGATCGTCGCCCTCGGGGACGAGCCGGTGGCCCCGGAGATGCGCCGCCGCCCGCGGGCGAGTGCGCACGCCGAGGACCTCAACCGCCTTGCCACGCGCCTGGCGGATCGGCTCGACACCCGGGTCAAGGTCAACCTCGGTCAGCGCAAGGGTCGGATCGCGATCGAGTTCGCGAGCGTGGAGGACCTCAACCGGATCCTCGACGTGCTGGCGCCCGGCGAGGAGCACATCTCAGCGAGCTAGCCGGGAGCAGCATGACGAGGAGCCCCTTCCGACCGCGGAAGGGGCTCCTCGTCATTCAGGCGTCGGCGCATTCCAGACCCGGGCCGAGGCGCTGCGGGATGCCTGGCCTTGGGCGGTCATGGAGGCGTCGGGTGGATCTCAGCCCCGGAGCGCCGCCCGGACCAGAGAGACGTAGAGTTCGCCCGTGCTCGACTCCCCGGCCTGTGCCGCCTGCGGGAACAGGGAGGTCTCGGTCATGCCGGGCGCGACGTTGATGTCCAGGAACCAGGCCACGCCATCGTCGTCGAGAATCATGTCGGTTCGCGACAGGTGTCGAAGACCGAGGCTGCGATGGACTGCCACGGCGAGGTCCTGGACGGTGCGTGTCTGAGTCTCGTCGAGGCGTGCCGGCACGAAGTACTCGCTGCGGCCCGGGTTGTAACGCGCGTCGTAGTCGTACGGGCCCTCGGTCACGATCTCCACGGCCGGCAGCGCCTGCGGCCCGTCCCCGAGGTCGACGACGGACACCGCCACCTCGGTGCCGCGCACGGCGCGCTCGAGGAGGGCCTCGTCCCCGTACGCGAAGCAGGCGACCATGGCCTCGGGCAGGTCCTCGGATCGCTCGACGACCGTCACTCCCAGCGCCGAGCCGCCGCCGGCGGGCTTGACCACCAGCGGCAGCCCGATCTTCCGCTCGACGGCCGTGAGCAGCGTGCGAGCACCCACCTCCCGGAAGAGCGACTGCGGCAGGGCGGCGTGGTCCGGCGTCGGGAGACCGGCCTGGCGCAGGAGCGCCTTGGCGACCGGCTTCTGCGAGGCGAGCCGGCAGGCGGCCGCCTCGCTCCCGACGAACGGGAGGTCCAGCAGCCCGAGCAGGTCCTGCAGCGAACCGTCCTCGCCCGTGGAGCCGTGCACCAGCGGCCAGACGACGTCCGGCCGGAGCTCGTCGAGGCGGGGCACCAGGTTGGCGTCGACGTCCAGCACGTGCACCTTCACACCCTCGTCGCGCAGCACGCCGGCGACGCGGCGCCCGGAGCGCAGCGAGACGTCACGCTCGTGGGACAGGCCGCCCGCCAGGATGGCGACGGTGAGCTCGCTGGTGGGCTGGTCGGACATCGATACCTCTTCCTCAGACCTGGTCCGGTGACGGGAACTCGACGGAGTCGCCGACGCGGCCGTGCGGAGCGGTGCCGAACATCTTCACCAGCTCGCTCTCGGCATGGACGACGGTCGCGAGGCGACGCACACCCTCGCGGATGCGCTCCGGCGTCGGGTAGCAGAAGGACAGGCGCACGTGGTCCCGGCCCTGCCCGTCGGCGTAGAAGGCGGTGCCGGAGACGTAGGCGACGAGGTTGGTCACGGCCCGCGGGAGCATGGCCTGGGCGTCGAGGCCCTCGGGCAGGGTGACCCAGGTGTAGAAGCCGCCGTCGGGGACGGTCCAGGAGCACTCGGGGAGGAACTCCGCGAGCGCGCCGAGCATGGCGTCGCGCCGCTCCCGGTACATCGAGCGGTACTGCTTGACCTGCCCGTACCAGTCGTAGGTGGAGAGATAGGTGGCGATGGAGAGCTGGCCCATCATCGTGGGCGAGAGGATCGCCGACTCGCTGGCGAGCACCAGCTTCTCCCGGACGGCGTGCGGGGCGAGCGCCCACCCCACCCGGTACCCGGGGGCGAACGTCTTCGAGAACGACCCGAGGTAGACCACGCCGTCGGAGTCGAAGCTCTTCAGGGCGGGCAGCGGGTCGGCGTCGAAGCCGAGCAGGCCGTACGGGTTGTCCTCGAGGATCAGGACGCGGTGGCGGCGGCAGATCTCCACGATCTGGGGGCGCCGCTCGAGGGAGAGCGTCACGCCGGCCGGGTTGTGGAAGTTCGGCACGGTGTAGAGGAACTTGACCCGGCGGCCCGCCCGGGCCAGCTCGGTGAGGGTGCGGTCGAGCTCCTCGGGCACCAGTCCGTCGTCGTCCATGGGGACGTGGACCACGTCCGCCTGGTAGGCGCGGAAGACGCCGAGCGCGCCCACGTAGCTCGGGGCCTCGGCCACGACGACGTCGCCCGGGTTGATGAAGATCTCGGTGACCAGGTCGAGCGCCTGCTGCGACCCCGTGGTGACGACGACGTCGTCGGGGTGGGCGTGGATGTGGTCGTAGCGCATGACCTCGACGATCTGCTCGCGCAGCTCCTCCTCGCCCTGGCCGCCGCCGTACTGCAGTGCCCGCGCACCGCGCTCGCGCAGCAGCTTCGCAGTCATCTCGGCGAGGAAGTCGAGCGGGAGCCCGTCGATGTTCGGCATGCCGCCGGCGAGCGAGACCACCTCGGGCCGGTTGGCGACGGCGAACAGCGACCGCACCTCGGAGGCGCGCATGCCGTGGGCCCGGTCGGCGTAGCTGGAGAACCAGGGGTCGAGCCGGGTGCCGGCGCGGGCGGCGGCAGCGGCGGCGACCTCGTGCCCGCTGTGCTCGCCCTGCCCTGCCTGCGCACCCTGTGCGTTCATCCCTAGCTCCCTGACGTCGTCACGACGGCGACGCGGCTCGTCACCGTCCCGTGCAGTCTGCCACCGCGGTGGACGAGGTCGCCGCGAGCGACGCCAGTTGGGCGCGTCGTCGGTCCTCCGGCACGGAACGACGCCCCCGTCGCCCCGGCACAGAACGACGTCGCCCCCGTCTCCCGGGAAGTCCGGGAACGGGGGCGACGGTCAGCTCTCGACGCGAGATTCGGTCAGGAGAGGAACTCCGACAGCTGCTCGGTGAAGGCCTTCTTCGGCTTCCCGCCGACGATGGACTTCACGAGCTCACCCTTGACGTAGACGTTGAACGTCGGGATCGACACGATGCCGTAGCGCTGCGCGGTGGCGGGGTTCGCGTCGGTGTCGAGCTTGACGAACTTCATCTTGTCGCCGTGCGCGGCCGCGATCTCGTCGATGATCGGCGCCATCTGGCGGCACGGGGCGCACCACGTCGCCCAGAAGTCGACGAGGACAGGCTGGTCGGAGTTGAGGACCTCCGCGTCGAAGGTCGCGTCGGTCACCTCGCTGACGGTGCTCATGGGTTCCTTTCGGTCGGTCGGCCGGTGGCGTACTCGGAGGGACTGGCGCCTCAGACGAGGACGGCGCCCTCGGGGGTCTGGGAGGCGTCGGTGCCGGGCTCGCCCGCCTCGTCGAGCCGGGCCAGGTAGCGCTCGGCGTCCAGCGCGGCGGAGCAGCCGGTGCCCGCGGCGGTGATCGCCTGGCGGTAGATGTGGTCCACGGCGTCGCCGCAGGCGAAGACGCCCGGCACGGTGGTGGCGGTGGTCGGGTGGTCGACGACGATGTAGCCCTCGTCGTCGAGCTTGACCTGGCCCTTGAGGATCTCGGTGCGCGGGTCGTGGCCGATGGCCACGAAGATGCCGGTCGCGTCGATCTCGCGCGTCTCACCGGTGACGGTGTCGCGCAGGGTCACACCGCTGACCTTCTGATCGCCGTGGATCTCGGCGACCTCGCTGTTCCAGGCGAACTCGATCTTCTCGTTGGCCATGGCGCGCTCGGCCATGATCTTCGAGGCGCGCAGCTCGTCGCGGCGGTGCACCACGGTGACCTTCTCGACGAACCGGGTCAGGAAGGTGGCCTCCTCCATCGCGGAGTCGCCGCCGCCGACGACGAGGACGTGCTGGTTGCGGAAGAAGAACCCGTCGCAGGTCGCGCACCAGGAGACACCGCGCCCGGAGAGTCGCTTCTCGCCCTCGAGGCCCAGCTCGCGGTAGGCCGAGCCGTTGGCGAGGATCACCGCGCGGGCGGCGAACGTCTCGTCGTCGTCCGTGGTGACGGTCTTGACGTCCCCGGACAGGTCGACGGCGACGACGTCCTCGTAGCGGATCTCCGCCCCGAAGCGCTCGGCCTGCTTCTGCATGTTCTCCATCAGCTCCGGGCCGAGGATGCCCTCGGGGAAGCCGGGGAAGTTCTCCACCTCGGTGGTGTTCATGAGCGCGCCGCCCGCGGTCACGGAGCCGGCGAAGACGACCGGCCGCAGGTTCGCCCGCGCGGCGTACACGGCCGCGGTGTACCCGGCGGGGCCGGACCCCACGATGATGACGTCGCGGACCTCGGGCGTGTTCTGCTGTGCAGCCATGATCTTCCTCACGTGATTGGGACCTCTACGTCCTTCAACCGATGGTAGGCGGTCGATGTTCCCCCGACCCTGCGACCTCGGTCTCACGGACGACGCTCCTATGGTTCGTCAAGTGGTGGGTGAGGGGTTCTCGAGGAGTCGGTAGAGGTCTCGGGCGATGTAGCGCTTGAGGCAGCGTTTGATCTCTCGCGGAGTCTTGCCCTCGCTGGTGCGGCGGGCGGTGTAGTCGCGGGTGGGCTGGTGGTAGCGCTGCCGGGACAGGGCGACGGTGTGCAGGGCGCGGTTGAGCTGGCGGTCGCCGTAGCGGTTGAGGCGGTACCTGGTGGTGGTCTGGCCACTGTTGGCGGGGATCGGGGCGACGCCGGCGAGCATGGCGAACGCGGCCTCGGAGTGCACCCGCCCGGGGTGGGACCAGGCGCAGAGCACGGTCGCGGCGACGATGGGGCCGACGCCGATCTGGTCGAGGAGATCGGGGCGCCAGGCCCGCACGATGGCCAGGATCGCCTTCTCGTGTTCCGCGGCCTCGGCGGCGAGGTCACGGGCACGCCGGGCGAGAGAGCGCAGCACGGTCACGGTCGTGGTCGTCTCGGTGTCCCAGGACGGGTCCAGCCGCAACACGGCGGCGGTGGCGACCATGGCGGGAATCTTCTTTCCGCGGAACCGGGCCCGGATCGGTTCAGGGGCGGCGATGACCAGGCTGAAGAGCTGACGCTGAGCGAGGGTGGCTGCCTCGACCGCGGAGCGGCGGGCGGCGAGCAGGACGGACAGGGCCTGGCGGTCCCCGCCCGCACGCGGGGTGCCCAACCGGGTCCGGGCCATCGCCTCCCGGGCGGCACGCTCGGCGTCGAGCGGGTCGGACTTGGCCCCGTTGCGACGGCGGGCCCGCTCGGGCCGGTCGAGCTCGACCACGACCTCCTGGTCATGGGCGAGGTGACGGGCCAGCCCCGCGCCGTGGCCACCGGTGCCCTCGATCGCCCAGGCCCGCAGGGCGGCGTGCTCATCGGCGAAGGCGGTCAGCTCCTCGTACCCGGCCGGGGTCGTCTCCACCGTGATCTGGCCTAGCAGCGCCCCGGTGCGGGCCTCGACGGCCGCGGCGGTGTGGGTCTGGACATGGGTGTCGACACCGATGATGACGTCGACAACCTCGGACAGTCTGGTCACACTGGTCATGCGTTCTCCTGTTGCCTGGACGGACGCGAAACGGTTCCGGTCCAGGTCGGAGCTTCGGCAGGACTGTGACGGGACACGTCGGCGCGGCTACGCCGACGGTCAAGCTCCTGATCAGGCCAGCTGCTCCGGCTGGGCCGGGGCCGGCGACCACGAACGGACAAGTCGCGCGCAAGGCACGAAGCCAGTCAGTCGAAGGGTCACGTCCGCAATCACCGCCCACAGCCCACCATCAACAGGCTGCAAGAGGAATCCTCACAGTCAGCCGACGCGCACCTCGGCCAGCTCGATGCGGTTCTTGCCGTCCGACTCGGCCGTCGGCAGGCGCGGGAACCACAGCACGAGGCTCTCGGTCTCCACCGGGTCGAACCTGAAGACTGTGCCGGGACCCATCTCGCCCTCGGCGAGCACGTCGCCCTCGGTCGGGGTCTCCGGGGAGGTGCTGCGGATCTGGACCAGCCCGCCGGTGCCGCGCAGGTCGATCTCGACGCTGCTCACGGTCGCGGGCTGCTGGAGCGTGACGGCAAGACCGATGCCGGTCTTCATGCCGTACTCCGGGTTGACGTAGGAGCGTGAGCGCCAGTACGTCGCGGGGTCCCCGTCCATCGCCCGGGAGGCGAGGTCCGGGTTCTCGCCGCCGTCGCCCTCAGGGTCGAGCGGGGCGAGCGAGGCGATGAGCGGCGGACCGGCGGCCGGCTCCTGCGTGGTGGCGCTCTGCTCGGGGGTCGGCTCCGCCGTCGGGGTGGGCTCGGCGCTCGCCGTCGGCGCGGGGTTGTTGCGCGGCAGGGAGACCGGCTCGGGCGGGGCGAGAAGCGTGCGGGTGGCGACCAGGAAGAGCACGAGCACCAGCGCCGCGACGGCCACGAGGACCACCGGCGTGGGGTTGATCCGGCGCTCCGCGAACGGCACCTCGGGGCCGTCGACGGCGGAGAGGGAGTCGTCGTCGTACGACGGCCGCACGGGGACCTGCTGCGTCGGGATCGGCGCGGTCTCCGGGCGGCTGCGCCGGGCCTCGCCGGCCTCGGCCACCTTCTCCTTGCCGGCGACGACGGCGGAGCCGACGGTCTCGCGGGTCGCGGCGGCCGCCGTGCGGGTGCCCTCGGCGGCCTTGCGCGCCCCCTCCTTCGTCCCCTCGGCAGCCTTCCGGGCTCCTTGCTTGAGCGACTCGACGGCGGAGCCGGCGATGACCGCGAGCCCGGCCAGGGCGCCCGGGTTCTTCGTGTGACGGCTCGACGGGGTCGCGCGGTCGGCGTCGGTGACGTCGAGGATCTGCGGGAAGCCCGGGGGCTGGGCGGGGCTGGCCGGCCGCTTCGGCGTCCACGACAGCGTGCGCGGGCCGGGTGCCGTGGCCGGGCGGTCGGTCGCGGCCTGCAGCGGCAGTGCGGCCGTTCCGGCGGGCGCCGGGGCGGAGGACGGGACCACAGGGGGCGGTGGCGGCGGGCCGACGACGGCGGCCGGGTCGGTGGACGGCGGCGCGGGTGCCGGACCGGCGTCCGGGCCACCGGCGGTTGGCTGCACGGCGGTGGCTGGGCCCGCGACGGTGACGGCGGCATCGTCGACGGCGTCCGGGTCGACGGCGGTGACCGCGTCGAGCGGTGCCGTGGCTGTCGGGTCGTTCATGGGAGCGGGGGGAGCGGCCGCGGCGGGGTCGGTGACCGGCTCCGGGTCGGCGTGGACGCGTGCCCACGTGGGCACCAGGCGGTGCCCGCCCGCCTGCTCCGTGCCGGCGGCGGCGCCCGCCACGGTCGAACCGGCAACGGCGGCCCCGGCAGCGCCCGCGGCACCGGTCGCGACAGCGGCGGCTGCCCCGGCACCGGTCGAGCCGCCGTTGCCTGCCGGCCCTGCAGACGGTGCCTCCCCGGTGCGGGACGAACCGGGGGCGGGTGCGCCTTCGGCCGGTTCGGCGGCAGGAGGTGCGGAGGGAGCCGGCGCTGCCGACGGCGGGGCGGGCGGCGGGCCCAGGACCGAGGCGGCGTCGACGTCGGGCCACGGCGCCAGGAGCCGGATCAGCTCACCGGTGCTGCGCGGTCCGTCGTTGTCCACGAGCGTGCGGGTGCACAGCTCGTCGAGGTCGCCGGGCACCTCGGGGTTGAGGCTGCGGGGCGCGGGAGGCTCCTCGTCCACAGCCGGCCACAGCCCGGTCAGGCACAGGTAGAGCAGGCGCACCAGGTCGGTGGCGTCGCGGCGGGTGGCGGCGAGCGGCGAGCCGTCCGGGTCGGCGAGGCCGAGCAGCACGGCGTCGGTGCCGAGCCCGGTGATGAGGACCTCGCCGTCGGGCGTGACGTGCAGCGCCTCCGGGCGCAGGGCCAGGTGCCGCACCCCGTGGCGTCGGGCCGACTCCAGCGCGCTGGTGGCCTCGCCGATCACGGCGCGGGCCTGCTCCGCCTCGAGCGGGCCGTGCGCGGTCAGCTCGGCGAGGCTGGGGCCGGTGACGGGGTCGGTGACGACGTAGGCGGACGTGCCGTCGGACCCGACGTCGAGGACCTGGGCCAGCCGGTGGTCCTCCACCAGGGCGGCGCGGCGGGCGGCGTCGAGGACGTCGGCCACCCCGGACCCTGCCGGCGGGAGCACCAGCGCCTCGACGGGCCGGTCGAGGATCGTGTCGTGGGCGCGGCGCCGGTCCACCCCGCCGACGGTGGTCTCGAGGGCGGCCCCGAGCTCGTAGCGCTCGTCGAGGACGTGGCGGGTCCCCCGGCCGGCGTCGTCCGTGCGCGCTTCCAGTGCCGTGCTCCCCTTGTCCGCGTCGTGCTCAGCCCCGGTTCGGGCGTCGTGGCCGAGTGTACGCACCGGGTCGCCCGCTGCCGCGCCGACTGGCGGCACGGTGACGTTCTCGGCGGCCGCGACCGGTGCCGGCACGGGGCTGCCGGTGTCGGGCACGGACGTGTCGCCGGGGCCGCCGCCCGAGGACCGGCCCGGACCGCCGGGCCCGCCCTCCGGGCCACGGCCAGACCCGCTGTCGGACCCACACCCCGGGCCTCCGCCGGGACCACCGGCGGGACCACCGTCGGGACCACCCACCGGGCCTCCGCCGGGTCCGCCGCCGGGACCTCCGGCGGGTCCGCCGTCGGGACCACCGCCGGGTCCGCCGTCGTGGTCGTCAGGGCCGCCGGACCGGGTGGTCGCGACGGCGGCCGGTGCCAGCGCCGCCCCCGCCCGCACGAGCATCCCGCCCACCGGGGCCGGCGCCCGCCGGCCCACGGCGACCAGCACCTTCCCGACCGGGCGGGCCAGGGTGTCGAGCTCGTCGACCCGCAGCCGGCGCAGCGCCACGACATACAGCACGCCCATGACCGTCCCGACCACCGCGATGCGCCACAGCGCGCCGAAGATGCCCAGGCCGGAGTCCACGCCGAGCAGGTGCAGCAGCCCCCACCCCACCAGGGTCGACGGGACCGCCGCCAGGACCAGGCGCAGGTGGGTGCGCAGGACCCGGCCGCCGTCGATCGTGCGCAGGTGCTGGCGCAGACCCAGGTAGGTCACGAGCGCGCCGATCCAGTTCGACAGGGTCATCGCGACGCCGATCCCCACCACCGTCCACCGCGGCGGCAGCAGCATCGACGCCGCCGCCCCGGCGGCGAGCACGAGGATCATGGGGATCTGCAGGCGGAAGAGCCCGCGGGCGTCCTCGAACGCGTAGTACACCCGCTGGCACATGGTGAACACGCCCACCGCCACGAGGCCGCCCAGCATCGCGACCACGACGTTCGCGATGGACTGCACCTCGGCGTACGTGACCGTCGCGGCGATGATCCGCACCACCGGCAGCGCCAGCACCATGAGCGCGCCGGTGGCGAAGACGGTGAAGACCGAGACGGTCCGCAGGCCCACGGACAGGTCCGCGCGCACCGCGCGCAGGTCCGCCGCGGCGGCCTTGGACGACATCCGGGTGAACAACGCCGTGACGAGCGAGACGGTCACCAGGGAGGTCGGCAGCGTGTAGATGAGGAAGGCGGTGTCGTAGGCGCCGTTGCCGGCCACGTCACGCGCGCCGCCACCGGCCCGGAACGCGTACGCCGCGGCGTTGGAGACGACGACGTACGCGGCCTGGTTCGCCGCCAGCGCGGCGAAGACCCACATCGCCATGCGGCTCGCCTTGCCCAGGCCCGAGCCGCGCAGGCCCCACTGCGGGCGGTAGCGGAACCCGGACCGGTGCAGCGGCACGAGCAGGACGACGGCCTGCGCCACGATCCCCAGCGTCGCCGTGCCGGCCAGCAGCGCGACCCGGGAGGTGGTCCAGGCGCTCGCGTCGTCGGCGGCCGCGGTGCCGCCGAACACGACGAGGTACGCCCCCAGGCCGAGGATGGCGACCACGTTGTTCAGCGCGGGCGCCCACATGTACGGCCCGAAGATCTCCCGGGCGTTGAGCACCTGCCCCAGCAGCGTGTACATGCCGTAGAAGAAAAGCTGCGGGATGCACCAGTACCCGAAGGAGACGGCGACGTCGTACCACTCCTGCGGGAGGTTGACGGCGTAGAGGCTGACGAGCAGCGGCGCGGCGAGGGTGAGCAGCACCGTCACCGAGCCGAGGCCGACCATCGCGAGGGTGAGCAGCCGGTTGACGTATGCCTGGCCGCGGTCCGCGTCGTTGCGGATCGCCCGCACGATCTGCGGGACGAGGACGGCGTTGAGCACGCCGCCCGCGATGAGCATGTAGATGAGGTTCGGCAGCTTGTTCGCCACCGAGAACGCGTTCGCGGCGCCGAAGTTGATGCCGATCGCGGCACCGAGCAGCAGCGGCGACTTGACCATGCCGAGCACGCGCGAGACGAGGGTGCCCGCGAACATCACGGCCGACGATCCGGCCACCCCCCGCCGACGTGCGGCACTCATCAGGTCTCCTCCTCCGGCAGCGGCGTGTCCGGGTCCATCCGTCGTCCCTTGCGCACCGTCCGGACCAGGCCGACGACGAGCATGACCGCCAGCACCCCGGCCACGACGGCGGTGCCCACGTTCTCCCAGTCGGGGCGCGCGCGCACCCGCAGGTCCGCCGGGGTGCCCACGGTGCGCCCGTCCGGGCCGAGGAGCTCGACGGAGACCGTCACGTCGCCGCTGCCCACCGCCCGCACCGGCACCGTGACCGAGGCCTGGGAGGCGGCCGGGATCGTGAGCGACACGGGGCCGGGCACCTGGAGGCGCTGGTCCGAGGGCCTGAGGGAGACCTCCACCGTGGCGTCCGTGGACAGCTCGTTGCGCACGTGGACGGGCAGCCCAGCCGACGAGTTGATGAGGTTGTAGGTCGAAGACTCCAGGGCCACGAGCCGGGAGTCGAGCGCGGTGACCTGGGCGGCGACCCGGTCCAGCAGGTCCGCCCGCCCCGCGGGACGCTCGCGCCACGCGGCCGAGAGGGCCGGCTCCAGCGCGTTCACGACCGGGTCGACCACCTGCTCGGGCGAGGCGGTCACGGACGCGAAGGAACGCGCCCGGGCGACCGTGGCGTCCATCGCGGCCAGCTCGCCGCGGCCGATCTCGTCCGGGTCGACCTCCCTCTCGGGCAGCGTGCCGCGCTCGAGCTCGGGCGCCTCCCGGTCGACGACGGCGGAGAGCTCCGTGGGGGCCACCCACGGAGCGTCGAGCAGGGTCCTGAGGGTGTCCGCCAGCCCCTCCTCGTCACCCGCCTGGTCGCGCGGCAGGGCCAGCACCACGGCGCGCGGGTCCGACGGGCGCTCGCGGGAGATCACCGCGGTGTCGGCCAGCAGCAGCTGCCGGGCGTCGAGGGGGTCGAGGTGGACGGGACCGTCCTCACCGCTGCCGACCCGGGGCAGCATCTGGCCGGACAGGACGGCCGACGCGCGGTCGTCCACCAGCACCGCCGGCACCGTGTGCGGGTCCGCGCCCCTGCCCACCACCAGGTCCGCGCGACTCTCGGGCGTGTAGGTCAGCTCGTCCAACGGCGTCGCGGCCGTCACCGGCAGCACCGCGGCGTCCGTGCCGGCGGCGTCCCCGGCGGCGACCGTCTCGAGGTCGGGCCGCGCCGTCGCGGGCCAGGTCAGCACCGGGGCGTCACCGAGCCCCGCGGCGCGGGCGGCCGCGGCGGCCTCCGCGGTGGTCCTGGCCAGCTCGGCGTCCGACCCCGTGTGCGCGAGCGCGGCGACGTCGGCGTCCGCCCACGGCAGCACCGCGACCTCCCGGCCGGAGGCGGAACCCATGGTGGTGACGGCGTCGAGCAGGGCGGACCAGCCGGGAGGCGGCTCCGTCCGGCCGTCCGACGTCGGGGCCGGGGCGGGTGGGTCCGTGCTCTCCGGGGTGCCGCCGGGGGTGCCGTCCCCCGTGGGCGGGGTGCCGCCGTCGTCCGTCGCCTCGTCCCCGCCCGGCTCCCCACCCCCGCGGGCGGCGGCGGCCCCGACGGCGGTGCCCACCTCTCCGGGCGGGGCGGCCAGGAGCGAGCCGTCCACGGCCGCCGTCACGCCCGGACGGTCGACGGCGCCCAGCAGCTCGAGGAGGCGGGGGGCGGCGGCGTCACCCACGGTGGTGCCGGCGAGGGAGGCCTCGGTGCGCTCGTGCGCCGTCGGTGTGATCGGGACGAGGACGCTGACGGGGGTGGGCTCGACCTCGACGTCCGGGTACCACAGGAGGATGCTCCGGTCGGCGCCGGCGAGGTCGGTGCCGGCGGTGTCGTTCACGGCGGCCTCGACGCCGTGCGGGCCCCACGTGGCCGAGCCCGACGACAGCCCGAGCTCCTCCGGGGTGACCTCCACGGAGAACGTCGAGCTCGCACCGGCGGGGATCGACCTGAGCTCCTCGCGGGCCAGCACGACGGTGGTGGAGTAGGAGCCCGGCTCCATCCAGCGCTGCAGCGCCGTGCGCGAGACCGGCGTGTAGCGCTGCAGCCGCAGGCGCAGCACGGGCGACTCGGCGTCCTTGCGCGTCTGGTTGTCGATCGTGCCGCGGACGGTGAGGGTCTCGTCGGGCCGGAGGATCGGGGGTCCGAGGTCGGTGATCTCGACGTCGAGCTCGGTCTTCTCGTCGGACGACTGCCTTGCCGTCGCGGGGACGGCGCCTCCGACGGGGACGGGGCCGGTGACCGGGTCGGCGTCCCTTCCGCCGTATGCGGCCACGGGTCCGGCCGAGGCGACGGCGGGTCCGGCCGCCGCGGGTCCGGCCGCCGCGGGTCCGCCCGCCACGGGTCCGGCCGCCGCGGGGACGGACACGGCCGGGGCGGCGGTGGGGGGCGCCGTCGTCGCCGAGGCAGGGGCCGCCAGCAGCGCCCCCATCGCCCCGAGGGCGACCGTCAGGGCCGCGACCGGGCGCCGTGCCGCCCGTCGCAGCGTCATGCCCGCCCGGCCAGCACGTCCCGCGCCGTGGAGACGACGCGTCGCTCGTTGGGGTAGGCGAGCCGGGTGGCCACCTCGGTGAGCTCGACCCAGGCGACGTCCTCCGCCTCGTGGTCGGGGTCGTTCTCGATCGTCAGCTCCCCGCCCGTCGCCTCGAGCAGGAAGTGGTGGACCACCTTGTGCACGCGCCGGTCCGTGCCGGCGAACCAGTAGTCGATGGTGGCGAGGTGGCGCAGGATCCGGCCCGTGATGCCGGTCTCCTCGGCGATCTCGCGCACGGCCGCCTCCTCGGGCGTCTCCTCGCCCTCGAGGTGCCCCTTCGGCAGGCACCACTCGAGCCGCCCGGCGCGGTTGCGGCGGGCGATGACGGCGGTGAACGCCCGTCCCTCCACCACGTCCACGACCAGGCCACCGGCCGAGGTCTCGTCGACCACGGGGAGCGTCGAGGTGCGAGCGTTCACCAGCCGGTTCCGGGGTGGCCGCGGCACCTGGGGGCGCGGCACAGGGAAGGCGGCAGGCATGTGGACACTGTAATGACACCCGCGCGGGGGCGTTGCGGGGCCCACTGTTCGGCGTGGCACCCTTGGTCGGTGCCCAGCCCGACCACCTCCCGCCACGACCGCCGGCTCGACCTCCAGCGCCGCGCCCTCTCCGCCCTCGCCGCCCTGCCCGCCTCCGTCCGCGAGCTCGGGCAGGCGTTCGCCGACGCCGGGCACGAGCTGGCGCTGGTCGGCGGGCCGGTCCGGGACGCGTTCCTCGGCGTGGTCTCGCACGACCTGGACTTCGCGACCTCGGCCCGCCCGGACGAGACCGAGCGGCTGCTCGCCGCGTGGGGCGACGCCTCCTGGGACATCGGCAAGGAGTTCGGCACCATCGGCGCGCGCCGGGGCGACACGGTCGTCGAGGTCACCACCTACCGCACCGAGGCGTACGAGGTGGGCTCGCGCAAGCCCGAGGTGCAGTACGGCGACACCCTCGAGGGCGACCTCTCCCGCCGCGACTTCACGGTCAACGCCATGGCGGTGCGGGTGCCGGAGCTGACGTTCGTCGACCCGCACGACGGCCTCGGCGACCTGGCCGAGCACCTGCTGCGGACGCCCGTCAGCGCCACCCAGTCCTTCGACGACGACCCGCTGCGCATCATGCGGGCGGCGCGCTTCACCGCCCAGCTGGGCTTCGACGTCGACCCCGACGTCATGAGCGCCATGTCCGCCATGGCCGACCGGCTCGGGATCGTCTCGGCGGAGCGGATCCGCGCCGAGCTCGAGCGCCTCATCACCTCCCGACACCCCCGCCGCGGATTGGAGCTCATGGTCTACACCGGGGTGGCCGACGTGGTGCTGCCCGAGCTCGCGGAGCTGCAGCAGACCGTGGACGAGCACAAGCGCCACAAGGACGTCTACGAGCACACCCTGACGGTGCTCGACCAGGCCATCGCGCTGGAGACCGGGCCGGACGGGCCAGTTCCCGCCCCCGACCTGGTGCTGCGCCTCGCGGCGATCATGCACGACGTCGGAAAGCCGGCCACCCGCCGGTTCGAGCCGGGCGGCGGGGTCAGCTTCCACCACCACGAGCTCGTCGGGGCCAAGCTCACGGCGAAGCGTCTCAAGGCCCTGCGCTTCGACAAGCAGACGATCAAGGACGTCACCCGGTTGGTGGAGCTGCACCTGCGGTTCCACGGCTACGGCGACGGCGGGTGGACGGACTCGGCGGTGCGCCGCTACGTCACCGACGCCGGGCCGCTGCTCGAGCGGCTGCACCGGCTCACCCGCGCCGACTGCACCACGCGCAACCAGCGCAAGGCGATGCGGCTCTCTGCCGCGTACGACGACCTCGAGGAGCGGATCGCGCAGCTGCGGGCGCACGAGGAGCTCAAGGCGATCCGTCCCGACCTCGACGGCAAGCAGATCATGGAGATCCTCGGCATCCCCGCCGGGCCGCTGGTGGGCCAGGCGTACAAGTTCCTCCTCGACCTGCGGATGGAGCGGGGGCCGGTCGGCGAGGACGAGGCCCGCGAGGCGCTGCTCGCGTGGTGGGCCGCGCGCGGGTGAGGCTCTGGTCGCTGCACCCGCAGTACCTCGACCGTCAGGGGCTCACCGCCTGCTGGCGTGAGGCGCTGCTGGCGCAGGCCGTCCTCGCCGGCCGCACCAAGGGCTACCGGCACCACCCGCAGCTCGTCCGCTTCCGTGCCCACGCCCAGCCGCTCGCCGCCGTGGGCGCGTACCTCTCCGCGGTGGCCGACGAGGCCACCACCCGGGGCTACCGGTACGACCGCGGGCGCATCCTCGTCCCGCCGGCTGCCGACGTGCCCACCGGCGCGCCGATCGCCGTCACCGAGGGCCAGCTCGATCACGAGTGGACGCACCTGATGACCAAGCTCAGCGTCCGCAGCCCCGACCGTGCCCGCGAGCTTGCCGGCGTCGCGGTCCCGCTGCCGCACCCACTCTTCGTCGTCGAACCGGGGCCGGTCGCCGACTGGGAGGTCGTCACGCGCTGACGCCGGCGGACGGCTCAGCCGCGCTCGCCGGCCAGCACGGGCACGGGGGTGTCGTCCACCCGCCGCGTGCCCGCCTGGTACGCCAGCGTCACCACCACGTACACCGCCGTCAGCGCCAGGAACACCCCGCGCGACCAGCCGGTGTCCGGCAGGGCCGCCGCGGCCAGCGCCGCCGCCCCCACGAACGCGGCGTTGTAGAGGGTGTCGTACAGGGAGAAGGCGCGCCCGCGGTAGGTGTCGTCGGTGTCGCGCTGGACGATGGTGTCGACGGCGATCTTCGCCCCCTGCACCCCCAGCCCCATGAGCACAGCGGCGACGGCGATCACCCACAGCACGGGCGTCGTCGCCAGGATCACCTGGCTCAGCCCGGCGATCCCCAGGCACACCACGATCCAGGTGGAGGGCCGCATCCGCTCGTGCGCCACCGGCGTCAGCAGGATGCCCAGCCCGTTGCCCGCGAACGAGACGGCGCTGAGGGTGCCGAACATCTTCAGGCCCGCCTCGGCGTCGGCCGGGTCGGAGAGCAGGTTGCGCGAGATGAGGAGCAGCGCGATGAAGTTGGTGCCGTAGAGGAACCGGTGCACCGCCATGACCCCGAGCGCCATGCCCGGGGTGCGGCGGGCGATCAGGTAGCGGGCGCCGTCGACCATCTCCCGTGCGGTGGCGCGGACGTCGTCCCAGAGCTGGTCGGCGGGGGCGGGGGCGACGGGGCCCAGCTGGTCGCGGCCCAGCCGCACCGCGAGCGCCGAGGCGGCCCCGAACAGCAGCGCCGCGATGGTCAGGGCGATCCCGTTCTTCACCGGCCCGGTGGGCGCGACGAGCCCCAGCACCAGGCCGATGCCCGCCCCGACGACGGCGGAGACCGCCCCCAGTGTGGGCGTGATCGTGTTCGCCATCATGAGGTGCTCGCGCGGCACCACCCGCGGCAGGCCGGCGGAGAGTGCGGCCAGCAAGAACCTGTTGATGCCGAGCGTGACGAGAGCCAGGACGTAGACCGGCAGCCCCACGCCCACGGTCGCCATGAGGGCGGCCAGGACGAGGGCCAGCACCACACGGATCGCGTTGCCGTAGAGGAGGACCTGCCTGCGGCGCCACCGGTCGAGCAGCGGGCCGGCGAACGGCCCCACCACGGTGAAGGGCAGCAGCAGGACGGCGAACGCGGCCGCCACGGAGGACGCGGTGGCCATGTTCGTCGGGTTGAAGAAGAACAGCGTCGCGAGCCCGATCTGGAACGCCCCGTCACCGCACTGGGAGACCAGTCGGACGGTGAAGAGCTTGCGGAAGCCGTCGTTGACGGCGACGGTCCGCAGGTCGGAGAGGACGCTCATCGGATGCGGGCGGCGGGGATCGGCACCGTGGCAGGCTATCCGCCGTCCGCGCCATGGGTGCGAAGCGGTGCCGCAGGCGTGCCCCATCTCACCGTGCGCGACGGCCGAACGTCCCATGGCACATCGGCGTCGGGTGGACGACGATGGATAGGTGGATAGATCAAACTTTAGTGACCGGTCCACACCCGCCGCCGCCGTCGGCGACCGGACCGCCGCGGGACGCGACGCGAGCCCGGGCCGGCCGGGCCACGACCCGTCGGTGCGGGAGGTGGCGGACCTCGCCCGCGAGCTGGACGTGGACCTCTCCGTCGGCCTGACGGGCGCCGAGGCGGCCCGCCGGCTGGCCGCGGACGGGCCGAACGAGCTGCGCTCGAAACCTCCGGTGCCCCTGTGGCGGAAGGTCCTGGCGCAGTTCCAGGACCCGCTGATCTACCTGCTGCTGGTCGCCGTCGCCATCTCGGTGGTGGCCTGGGCGGCGGAGGGCGCGACGGGCTTCCCCGTGGACGCCGTCGTCATCGCCGCGGTCGTCCTGCTCAACGCCGTGCTCGGGTTCGTCCAGGAGAACAAGGCCGAGAACGCCGTCGCGGCGCTGCAGTCCATGACGGCGGCCACGTCCACGGTGCTGCGGGACGGCCGGCGCGTCACCGTCCCCTCGGCCGAGCTGGTGCGGGGCGACGTCCTCGTCCTCGGCGAGGGTGACGCCGTCGGCGCGGACGCCCGCCTCGTCCGTGCCACCGCCCTGAAGATCCAGGAGGCCTCGCTCACCGGCGAGAGCGAGGCGGTGACCAAGAACCCCGCCACCCTCGAGGCGCACGCCCCGCTCGGCGACCGGCTCGACATGGTGTTCAAGGGCACCGCCGTGGCGCAGGGGGTCGGCACCGCGCTGGTCACCGCGACCGGCATGGACACCGAGATGGGCGCCATCGCCGAGATGCTGGACGCCACCGAGGAGGACCCCAGCCCGCTGCAGCGCGAGATCGCCGGCGTCAGCAAGCTCCTCGGCGTCACGGTCATCGTCATCGCCGTGGTGGTCATGGTCGTCACGGCGCTCGTGAACGAGGTGAGCACGCTCTCCGACTTCGTCACCGTGCTGCTGCTCGGGGTCTCGCTCGCCGTCGCCGCCGTCCCCGAGGGCCTGCCCGCCATCCTCTCCGTGGTGCTGGCCATCGGGGTGCAGCGGATGGCGCGGCGCAACGCCGTCGTGAAGAAGCTCCACTCCGTGGAGACACTCGGCTCGGCGTCGGTCATCGCCTCGGACAAGACCGGCACGCTGACGAAGAACGAGATGACGATCGAGCGGGTCGTCACCGCGTCCGGCGAGGTCCGCCTCACCGGCGTCGGCTACCGGCCCGACGGCGAGGTGCTGTCCGCCGGCGGGCCGCTCGAGGACGAGGCGCTGACCCGGGAGGTCGGCATGGTCCTCGGCGGCGGCTCGCTCGCCAACGACGCCCAGCTCACCCGGCGCGACGGCGAGTGGGAGATCCAGGGCGACCCCACCGAGGCCGCCTTCCTCGTGGCCGCGCACAAGCTCCAGGGCACCGTGGACCGGGTGCGCACGTACGAGCGCCGCGGCGAGGTCCCCTTCACCTCCGAGCGCAAGATGATGTCCGCGCTCGTCGACCCCGAGGGCGACGGCGCGTGGGCGCTCGTCACCAAGGGCGCCCCCGACGTGCTCCTCCGGCGCTGCACAAGGCAGCAGGTGGGCTCCGACGTCGTCCCGCTCGACGACGCACGGCATGCCCGGGCCCTCGCCGACGTCGAGGCCCTCTCCGGGCAGGCGTACCGCACGCTCGGGGTGGCGTACCGGCGCGTCGAGGAGGGGACGTCGGCCGAGCGGCTCGAGGACAGCGAGCGGGACCTCGTCTACGTCGGCGTCGTCGGCATCATCGACCCGCCGCGCCCCGAGGTGGCCGACGCCGTCGAGCAGGCCCACCGGGCCGGCGTCCGGGTCATGATGATCACCGGCGACCACCCGACGACGGCGGCGCGCATCGCCGAGGACCTCGGCATCGTCGGTGCGGGCGAGGCCCGCGCGGTCACGGGTGTCGAGCTCGACCGCCTCGACGGCGGTGCGCTCCGGGAGGTCACGCGGGACGTCTCCGTCTACGCCCGCGTGGCGCCCCAGAACAAGCTGCAGATCGTCGACGCCCTCCAGGCCGACGGGCACGTGGTGGCCATGACCGGCGACGGCGTCAACGACGCCCCCGCGCTGAAGTCGGCCGACATCGGGGTGGCCATGGGCGTCACCGGGACGGAGGTGACGAAGGAGGCCTCCAAGATGATCCTCGGCGACGACAACTTCGCCACGATCGTCGCTGCCGTGCGGCAGGGCCGGATCATCTTCGACAACATCAAGAAGTTCCTGCGCTACCTGCTGTCCTCGAACATGGGCGAGGTCTTCACCGTCTTTCTCGGCGTGGTGCTCGCCGGCGTCATCGGGCTGGCGGGCGCCTCCGACGACGCCGTGGTGGTCCCGCTGCTCGCGACGCAGATCCTGTGGATCAACCTCGTCACGGACTCCGGGCCGGCGCTCGCGATGGGCGTGGACCCCGAGATCGACGACGTCATGGGCCGGCGCCCGCGGCGGCTGAGCGAGCGGATCATCGACAGGCACATGTGGACCGGCATCCTGTCCATCGGGCTCGTCATGGGTCTCGCGACGCTCGCGACGATCGACATCTTCCTGCCCGGCGGGCTCGTGGAGGGCCACGACTCCCTCGAGGTGGCGCGCACCGCCGGGTTCACCACCCTGGTCGTGGCGCAGCTGTTCAACGCCTTCAACTCCCGCTCGGAGACGACCAGCGCGTTCCACCGGCTGTTCGTCAACAAGTGGCTGTGGGGCGCAGTGGCCCTGGCCTTCGCGCTGCAGGTCGCGGTCGTGGAGGTGCCGTTCCTCCAGGCCGCGTTCGGGACCGCGTCGATGGACCTGGCGCACTGGGCCGTCGCGGTGGCGATGGCGTCGTCGGTGCTGTGGTTCGACGAGCTGCGCAAACTGGTCTGGCGCGCGCGGCACCGAGGCGAGGTGGCGTGAAGGCGCCCCCCGGCATGCGGCCGTCTGGTGTTCTGTGCGGCCTGTCGGCGGAGTGCTACAACTTCGGTGCGATATGTGCACCGATGTTGTAGCACTAGCTGCGCTCGCGTTCGTGCGCCACTGAGGCCGCGCTGCGGCTCGCCTGCAGGGTGTCGCGGCCATCATGGGTGCCATGGGCCGATGTGGCGTTGTCCACACAGTTGTCCACAGCAGGGGACAGTGTTCAACGGCCGTCGCCGTCCGCGGGCCAGCCTTACTGTCATGCCTCCACGAACGCTCGAGATCGCCCGGCTCGCGGGTGGGCAGGACGACGTCGTCTCGCGCAAGCAGCTCGTCCAGCTCGGTCTGCCGCCCGGGTACCTGGCGTCCCAGGTACGGCGTGGTGCCTGGCGCGCCATCCATCCGGGTGTCGCCGTCGTCCACTCCGGGCCGGTCCCGTGGCGCACGCGGGCGCGTGCCGCCCTGCTCTACTGCGGGGAGGGTGCCGCGCTCAGCCACTCGTCGGCCGCCTACCACTGGGAGGTCGTGCGGAAGCCGCCGCGTGTCATCGAGGTGAGCCTGCCGTGGCCCCGGAGAGCTGCGCCCCAGCGGGGACTACGGATCCACGTGCGCAGATACATGCCCGACAGCTACGGCGTCCTTCGTGCGACCCATCCACCGGAGACGGTTGTCGACCTGTGGGCGCGGACCTCCGACCCTGACGACGCCATCGCGCTCCTGTGCGACGCCGCACGTGCCCGCATCAATCTGGACCACGTCGCGCGCGCCGCCGCCGGCCGTCTGCGCCTCCCGGGGCGCGCCCTTCTCGACGAACTCCTGGCAGAGGCCCGCAGCGGCATCGAGTCGCCCCTCGAGCGGCGGTACCGTCGTGACGTCGAACGTGCCCACGCCCTGCCGGGCAGCGCCCTCCAGGTCCGGGACGTCGTCGGTGGACGATGGATCAGGGCGGACGTCGTGTACGCCGGGTACGGGCTGCGGGTCGAGCTCGACGGCATGCTCGCGCACCCCGGTGGGCGCACCGCCAGGGACACCTGGCGCGACAACGCCGTCCTCATCGAGCGGGGTGACCGGACGCTGCGGTACCGCTGGGCGCACGTCGTCGCCACACCGTGCCGCACCGCAGGGCAGGTCGCGGCGGCGCTGCGGCTCGGTGGCTGGCGGGGGAATGTCCGGAGCTGCGGTGGGGGCTGCGTGGCGTAGTTCCTGGGCGGTGCCGGGCAGGGGCTGCGTGGCGTGGTTCGTGGGCGGTGCCGGGCGGGGCCCGTGGCGTAGTTCCTGGGCGGTGCGCGGCTCCGGACTTGCGCTGCTCGCGGTTCTTTCGCGCGTGCGAGTTGGCGCTATGGCGCAGAAACGGTGCGCTATTCGCACCGAAGTTGTAGCAGTCCGTGACTGAGCGGCTGGGGCCGACGGCGAGCGACGAAACGGGCCCCGCCACCCGGTGAGGGTGGCGGGGCCCGTGGGGCAGAGCGGCCGAGTGGTGCCCCTGCGACCGGTCAGTGCTTGAGCCGCCGGCCGCCAGCCGTAGTCAGCGCCGTGCCAACCCGCGGCATTCGGTCCGTGCTGCGGAGGTCAGCGCTCCATGTCACCACGGATGAACGCCTCGACGGTCTCGCGCGCGAGGTCGTCCGGGCGCTGCTCCGGCGGGGACTTCATGAAGTAGCTGGCCGCGGAGAGCAGCGGGCCGCCGATGCCGCGGTCGAGGGCGATCTTGGCGGCGCGGACGGCGTCGATGATGATGCCGGCCGAGTTCGGGGAGTCCCAGACCTCGAGCTTGTACTCCAGGTTCAGCGGCACCTCGCCGAACGCCCGGCCCTCGAGGCGCACGTACGCCCACTTGCGGTCGTCGAGCCACTGCACGTAGTCCGACGGGCCGATGTGCACGTTCCGCTCGCCGAGCTCGTGCTGCACGTTCGAGGTCACGGCCTGCGTCTTGGAGATCTTCTTCGACTCCAGCCGGTCGCGCTCGAGCATGTTCTTGAAGTCCATGTTGCCGCCGACGTTGAGCTGGTACGTCCGGTCCAGCACCACGCCGCGGTCCTCGAAGAGCTTGGCGAGCACGCGGTGCGTGATCGTGGCGCCCACCTGGGACTTGATGTCGTCGCCGATGATCGGCACGCCGGCCTCGGTGAACTTGTCAGCCCACTCCTTGGTGCCCGCGATGAACACCGGGAGCGCGTTGACGAAGGCCACGCCCGCGTCGATCGCGCACTGGGCGTAGAACTTCGCGGCCTCCTCCGAGCCGACCGGGAGGTAGCAGACCATCACGTCGACGCGCGCCTCACGCAGGGCGGCGACGACGTCGACCGGCTCCGCGGCGGACTCCTCGATGGTCTCGCGGTAGTACCGGCCGAGCCCGTCGAGGGTGTGCCCACGCTGGACCGGCACGCCGAGCGGCGGGACGTCGCAGATCTTGATGGTGTTGTTCTCGGACGCGTTGATGGCCTCGGCCAGGTCGGTCCCGACCTTCTTGCCGTCGACGTCGAACGCGGCCACGAACTCGAGGTCGCGCACGTGGTAGTCGCCGAACTTGACGTGCATCAGTCCGGGAACGGTGCTCTCGGGGTCCGCGTCGGCGTAGAAGTGCACGCCCTGGACGAGCGAGGACGCGCAGTTCCCGACGCCGACGATCGCGACGCGGATAGCACTCATGCTTGCTCCTTGGTTGGTTGTGGGACATCGGGGAAGGCGGTCGCGCCGTCGGCGCCCCCGCCTCTGGTCTCATGGACGACGGCGGAGCCGCCGTTCCGGTCGGCGACGGCGGGGGTGCCGTTCCGGCCGGGGATGTGGGTGCCGGGCGGCGGGGTGCCGACCGACTCGCGGTCGTCCGCGTGCGGCGGGATCCCGACGGGCCCGCGGCCGCCGGGTGCGATGCCGGCGGGCTCGGGTCCGTCCGCCGGCAGCGCCCGGTAGTCGAGCGCGCCGCGGGTCCCGCGCTCGGTGTCGATGACGCGCTCGAGCCACTGCACCTCGCGCTCGACCTGCTCGAGACCGTGCCGCGCGAGCTCCGCCGTGTAGGAGTCCATGCGGCGCGACGTCCGCCCGAGGGACTGGCGCAGCCGCTCCTGCCGTTCGACCATGCGCGCCCGCCGCCCCTCAAGGATCCGCAGGCGCGTGGTGGCGTCGGTGCTGCCGAAGAGGGTGAAGCGGACGTCGAAGGAGTCGTCGTCCCAGGAGGCCGGCTCCGCCGTCGCGAGGGCCTCCTCGAGATGGTCGCGCCCGGCGTCGGTGAGCTCGTAGACGATGCGGGCGCGACGGCCGCCGAGCGGTGCGGAGGCGGGCTCGGCCGCGGTGATGAGGCCGCGCTCGGTGAGCGAGCGCAGCGCCGGGTAGAGCGAGCCGTAGGACAGCGTGCGGAACGCGCCGAGGGCGGCGTTGAGGTGCTTGCGCAGCTCGTAGCCGTGCATGGGCGCCTCACGGAGCCGGCCGAGGATGGCCAGCTCCAGCACCCGTGTTCTCGCGCTCACCGTTTTCCGTCCTTCTGCGGGCCGTGCTGCCGCGTCACCGCTGGCGCGCCGGTCCGGTCCTGTCTGCAACGCCGCGGCCGGAGGCCCACACTGCTCGCTGCACTAGCGCCGCAATATATCGCACCGATATATCTACGGTGACGGTCCTGGAAGGGTGACACGCAGGCGAAACGCCTGTGACGCGGCTCCCAGTGTGGTGACCGGTACAGACGCTGCGCCGTCGGCTGCCGCATACTGGGGGACTGATCTGCCCCGGGGTGGTTCGGCGTGCCCGCCAGCGCGCCCGGACCGACGGGGTGCACGGGACCGCACTCCTGGCAGGACGGACGTGCGGCACGGTGAAAGGCTGACCCGCGTGGCACGCAGACCATCAAGCAGCTCGGGCCGACGACCGTCGGCGCCCCGGCGCGCGTCGGCGTCCGGTGGCCGCCCGGCGGCGCGGACGAAGAAGCGCTTCCTCAACTACCCCCGCGCAGGCAAGGGGCCGGTGCAGCGCTGGCTCCCCAGCTGGCGCGTGGTGCTGGGCGCGTTCCTGACCGTCGTCGCGATCGGCGCCGGCATCTTCGCCTTCGCCTACGCGACCACCGACGTCCCCGAGCCCGACGACTTCGCCCTCGCCGAGTCGACGACCGTCTACTACGCCGACGGCGAGACGCCGATGGGCCAGTTCTCCGAGGTGGACCGTCAGATCGTCGCCCTCGACACGCTGCCCGAGCACGTCCCGGCCGCCGTCATCGCCTCCGAGGACCGGCGGTTCTACGAGAACAACGGCGTCGACCCGAAGGGCCTCGTCCGCGCCCTGTGGAACAACGTCCGCGGCCTGCCCACCCAGGGTGGCTCCACGCTGACCCAGCAGTACGTCGAGCGCTACTACATGGGCACCACGACGAACTACCTGGGCAAGTTCAAGGAGACCATCCTCGCGCTGAAGATCGACCAGTCGCAGACCAAGGCCGAGATCCTCGAGAACTACCTCAACACCATCTACTTCGGCCGCGGCGCCTACGGCATCGAGAAGGCCGCCCAGGCCTACTTCGACAAGCCCGCCGCCGACCTGTCGGTCTCCGAGGCCGCCCTCATCGCCGGGATCATCCCGTCGCCGTCCAACTGGGACCCCGCCGTCGACCCCGAGCGGGCGGAGCAGCGCTGGAACCGCGTCATGGACCTCATGGTCCAGGACGGCTGGATCACCGCGGAGGACCGGGCCGCCGCCCAGTACCCCCAGACGATCGAGGCCGCCCGGGACAACATCTACGGCGGCCCCAACGGCTACCTGCTGAAGATGGTGCGCAACGAGCTCGTCGCCAAGGCGGGCATCTCCGAGGAGGAGATCGACACCCGCGGTCTGGACATCGTCACCACGATCGACCAGCGCAACCAGGAGGCCGCGGTGCAGGCGGTGGACAACCTGCCTGACGACCGGCCGAAGAACAACCACGTCGCGCTCGTGTCGATCGACCCGGCCACCGGCGGCATCGTCGCGCTGTACGGCGGGCCGGACTACATCTCCCAGGCGCAGAACGACGCGACCCAGTCGGTCGCCCAGGGTGGCTCGACCTTCAAGCCGTTCACGCTGATCGCGGCGCTCGAGAACGGCGTCACCCTGGACGACAGGTACCAGAGCTATGACGACATGGAGATCGAGGGCTACGACTTCCCCGTCTCCAACTACGACAGCATCAACCGCGGCCGGATCGACGTCGTCGAGGCGACCGCGCACTCCGTCAACACGGTCTACGCGCAGATGAACGTCGAGGCCGGGCCGGAGAAGACGGTCGACGTCGCCACCCGGGCGGGTCTGCCCGAGGACACCCCCGGGCTCGTCGCGACGCCGTCGAACGTGCTCGGCCCCGCCTCGCCGCACCCCATTGACCTGGCGACGGCGTACGCAACCTTCGCCGCCCAGGGCGAGCGGCACGAGACGCACATCGTCGCCGAGGTGAAGGGCTCCGACGGCAACACCGTCTTCACCGGCAACACCGAGGGCAAGCGCGTCTTCGACCAGCAGGTGATGGCGGACGCCACCTACGCCATGAGCCAGGTGGTCGAGCGCGGCACCGCCGAGAAGGCCAGCGCCATCGGCCGCCCCGCGGCCGGCAAGACGGGCTCGTCCAACGCCTACCGCTCGGCGTGGTTCTCCGGGTTCGTCCCGCAGCTGTCCACCACCGTCGCGATGTTCCAGACCGGTGAGGACGGCACCGAGGAGGTGCTCTCCGGCTTCGGCGGCATCAACACCATCGCGGGCGGGACCTTCCCCACCCAGGTGTGGACGGACTACATGATGGTGGCGACCGAGGGCATGGAGATCCAGGACTTCCCGGAGCGCTCCGCCCCGAAGCGCACCTACGTCCCGGCGCCCGCGCCGGAGCCGACGACACCGGCGCCGGAGCCCACCACCGAGGAGCCGACGACGGAGGCGCCCACCGAGACGCCGTCGCCGACCCCGTCGCCGACCCCGACGCCCACGCCGACCCCCACGCCCAGCCCGACGCCCACGACGCCGGCGCCGGAGCCCAGCCCCACGGACGGGGACGGGCAGATCCTGCCCGAGCCGCCGGCCGGTGGCGCGCCCGGCCAGCCGCCCGGCAGCGGTGGTGGCGGTACCGGCACCAACGGCGCTGCGGCCCGCTGGTGGGAGGACTGGGTCGGCACCGCCAGCTGACCGGCCCGGCGGCCGCGGCCGGCTGAGGCCTGACCGGACCCGGCCGCGCCAACGGGCCCACGCCCGCTCACGGCACAACGGTGAGGATCTGATGCCCCCCGAGGCACCGGACCCTCACCGTTGTCGTATCCGCCGTCGTCCACAGGGTGGCGGCGATCCACAGAAGGTGTGACGAGGTTCGCGGTCCTGGCGACGGCGCCGCTACGGTAATGTTGTCCGTTGGTCCCTGGCGTCGGCGCACCCGTGCTGGCTCACGGGACCATCGCACGCAGAACCCTCCTGTCACGGAGAGACCGTGACCGCCTAGTCCAGAGGAGGTGGGTACCAAGCATGCGCCAGTACGAACTGATGATCATCCTCGACCCGGAGGTCGACGAGCGTACGGTCGCCCCGTCGCTCGACAAGCTGCTCGCGGTCGTCAAGACCGGTGGCACCGTCGACAACGTCGACATCTGGGGCAAGCGCCGTCTTGCCTACGACATCAAGAAGCGTTCCGAGGGCATCTACGCCGTGGTCAACATGACCACGACGCCGGACGTCGCCCAGGAGCTCGACCGCCAGCTCGGCCTGAACGAGGCCGTCCTGCGCACCAAGCTCATCCGCCCGGACGCCCACTGAGCACTCGCTCGGTGAGCCCCAACTGACCCAGGGAGCACACGCATGGCAGGCGAGACCGTCATCACCGTCGTCGGGAACCTGACGGCGGACCCCGAGCTGCGTTTCACCCCGTCGGGGGCGGCCGTGGCCAGCTTCACCGTGGCGTCCACGCCGCGCACCTTCGACCGTCAGGCCAACGAGTGGAAGGACGGGGAGACCCTGTTCATGCGCTGCTCGGTCTGGCGCGAGGCCGCGGAGAACGTCGCCGAGTCGCTGACCAAGGGCACCCGCGTGATCGTGCAGGGGCGGCTCGTGCAGCGCTCCTTCGAGACCCGTGAGGGCGAGAAGCGCACGGTCGTGGAGATGCAGGTCGACGAGGTCGGTCCTTCCATGCGCTACGCCACGGCCAAGGTCACCCGCTCCCAGCGCGGTGGCGGCGGCTTCGGTGGCGGCTCCGGCGGTCAGGGCGGCTACGGAGGTGGCCAGGGCGGCTACGCCGGGGCCGGCGTCCAGCAGGGCGGCGGGTTCGGCGGCGGTCAGCAGCAGGGTGGCGGCTACAACGCCCCCGGCGGCGGCCAGGCCGACGACCCCTGGGCCACGGGCGGCTCGAGCGCGTTCAACGACGAGCCCCCCTTCTAAGTCAGACCTTCGGGAGCGGCGCACGGCGCCCCGCCCGCGATACATCGAGGAGCATCAACTATGGCGAAGCCCGTTCTTCGCAAGCCCAAGAAGAAGGCCAACCCGCTCAAGTCGGCCAAGATCGAGAACGTCGACTACAAGGACACCGCGCTGCTTCGGAAGTTCATCTCCGACCGCGGCAAGATCCGCGCCCGTCGCGTGACCGGTGTGTCCGTCCAGGAGCAGCGACTGATCGCCAAGGCCGTCAAGAACGCCCGCGAGATGGCCCTGCTGCCGTACTCGAGCTCGGCTCGCTGAGGCAAGGGAGGCACATCATGGCAAAGCTGATCCTGACCCACGAGGTCTCTGGTCTCGGCACCGCCGGTGACGTGGTCGAGGTCAAGGACGGGTACGCCCGCAACTACCTCGTCCCGCGTGGCCTGGCCACCCGTTGGACCAAGGGCGGCCAGAAGCAGGTCGACCAGATCCAGGCCGCCCGCAAGGCCCGCGCGATCCACACGATCGAGGAGGCCCGGGACGTCCGTGACCGCCTGCAGGCCAACCCGGTCACCGTCGCCGTCCGCTCCGGTGAGAACGGCCGCCTCTTCGGCGCCGTGACCACCTCGGACATCGCCGAGGCCGTCAAGGCCGCCGGTGGTCCGCAGCTCGACCGCCGCAAGATCGAGGTCCCGTCCCCGATCAAGGCGATCGGCGACCACAAGGTCCACGTGCGTCTGCACGAGGACGTCCAGGCCACGGTCGACGTCAAGGTCGTCCCCGCCAAGTGACACCGGCAGGCTTCCCGACGGCGTGAGTCGCCGGGATCCTGCACCGGCTCCGGCCCGGTCCCCGTCGTGGGACCGGGCCGGAGCCGTTGGCGCAGGCTGCAGCGAACGAGGCTCGCCCGTGGGCCGCTCCGCCGCCCGGACTGCGCCGTCACGTCCCCCGCGTCGCGGGCTCACCCGAGCCCTCGATCGCGGCCCGCAGCGCCGCGAGGTCGAACTTCCCGCGGGTCGCGAGCATGGCCTGGGTGACGCGGCGGACCTTCTCCTGGTCGGGATCCTGGTACATCTCGTACCACTCGGTCGGGACCACCTGCCAGGAGAGGCCGTAGCGGTCCTTCAGCCACCCGCACGGGCCGGGCTCACCGCCCTCGACGAGCCGGTCCCAGAAGTGGTCGATCTCCTCCTGGCCGTCGCAGTTGACCACGAAGGAGACCGCCTCGGTGAACGGGAACTGCGGCCCGCCGTTGATGCCGGTGAACCACTGGCCCTGGAGCCTGAAGTCGACGGTCATCACGGTGCCCTCGGGGCCGGGGCTGTCCGGTCCGTACCGGGTGATCGTGCCGATCCGGCTGTCCCCGCCGAAGACGTCGACGTAGAAGCGCGCCGCCTCCTCGGCCTCGGTGTCGAACCAGAGGTTCGGCTGGATCCGCTGCATGTCGGCCTCCTGCGTGTGCGCCCTTGCTCCCTGCTCCAGCGTAGGAGGGTCGCCTGCCGCAGGGGCGGAACACGGTGGAGCGTCCTGACGGCGGCCGGGACGCAACGCCCTCCTCGCCGCACCCGTACGGTGTCCCTCAGTGTCAGGGTGAGTGCTGCCGCTGTTGCGGTGGTTGGATCCTGAGCACCTGGTGTCTGGCTCTTACGGTGTCTGCCGACCTTCGGGTCTGGCGTGCATGGGTTTTGCCGGCACCGGGTGTGACGGACCGGCCGGCGTGACTTGATAGGAGCGTGGCGTCGCCCCCACTGAGATGTGTCCGCCGGCCGGTCCAACCGTCCCGTCACTGATCAGGTGAAGGAGGCAACCACCATGGTTGTTGTTGGCGCCGACGTGCACAAGCGCTCCCACACGTTCGTCGCGGTCGATCAGGCCGGCCGCAAGCTCGCCGAGATCACGGTCAAGGCCGTGACCGTCGGGCACGACAAGGCGGTGCGCTGGGCCCAGGACCGCTTCGGCGCCGAGCTGGTGTGGGCGATCGAGGACTGCCGTCACCTCTCGGCCCGCCTGGAGATCGACCTGCTCGACGCTGGCCAGCAGGTGGTGCGGGTGCCGCCGAAGATGATGGCCGAGCAGCGCCGCACGGCTCGCACGCGGGGCAAGTCCGACCCGATCGACGCCCTGGCGGTGGCTCGGGCCGCGCTGCGCGAGCCGGACCTGCCGGTGGCCACCCACGACGAGGCGTCCCGGGAGATCAAGCTGCTGACCGACCACCGCGAGGACCTGGTGCGCCAGCGCACCAGCATCGTCAACCGGTTCCGGTGGCACCTGCACCGGATCGATCCCACGATCGACCCGGCTGCGAAGTCGCTGAACATCGCCAGGAGCCGGGCCCGCCTGCGTGACCAGCTCGCCGACCTGGGCGGGATCGACGCGCGCCTGGCCCGTGAGCTGCTCGAAGACATCGAGGCGCTCACCGGGCGGATCGACGCCCTGGAGAAGGAGATCTCCGCGCTGGTGAAGGAACGGGCCCCCGAGCTGCTCGAGCTGCCCGGCTGCGCCGCGCTGACCGCGGCGAAGATCGTTGGCGAGACGGCCGGGATCGGCCGGTTCGCCCACGAGGCGAAGTACGCGATGCACGCCGGGGTCGCCCCGATCCCGGTCTGGTCCGGGAACACCCGCGGCCGGGTCAGGATGAACAAGTCGGGCAACCGCCAGCTCAACGCCGCCCTGCATCGCATCGCCATCACCCAGATCAGGCTCGGCGGCCTGGGCCGTGCCTACTACGACAAGCGCCTCGCCGCCGGAGACACCAGGACCGAGGCCCTGCGCTGCCTCAAGCGGCGGCTCGCACGCGTCGTGTACAACACCCTGAAAAACCCGAACACCAACCAGTCAACCGCCACCACACCCGCCTACGCGGCAGCGGCTTGACATAGGAGAAACCCATGGCTCTGACACCGCATGCCGTGACCTTCGACGCCGAGGACGCCGCCTCCCTCGCCCGCTTCTGGGCCGATGCGCTCGACCTGCCCGTGCGCGACGGCGCGACGGCGGAGTTCGCCGCCGTCGGCGGCCAGGACCTCACGTACCTCTTCTTCGCCGTGCCGGAGGGGAAGACGGCCAAGAACCGCGTGCACCTCGACCTGGAGGCCACGGACCGGGAGGCCGAGGTCGAGCGGCTGCTCTCCATCGGCGCGACCCGCCTGGGTGACCACGAGGAAGGCGTCCGGTGGACCGTCATGGCCGATCCCGAGGGCAACGAGTTCTGCATCGTGCAGACCCACTGACGACGGCGGAGCCGCCGCCCGGCGGTGCTACCGGTCTGCGCCGGGCACCATCCAGCTCGTCCCGCGCGCCCGCAGGCCCGTGGTCACGGCCCGCGCCGTCATGAAGCCCGCTCCGAAGGCGAGCCACAGCCACGCGAGCCCGGCTGCGCCGTCGGGAGCCGAGTGCTGGACGAGCCAGGCGAGGGGCAGGTAGACGACGAGGGTGAGCACGCCCGCCCACGCCAGGTAGCGGCCGTCGCCGGCCCCGATGAGGACGCCGTCGAGGACGTAGACCCACCCCGCGACCGGCAGGCACGCGCCGGCCACGGCGAGTCCGACGGCGGCGGCGAGGCGGACGTCGTCGTCCCCGGTGAAGAGGGGGGCGAGCCACCAGCCCGCCGCCGCGAACACGACGCCGATGACCGCTCCCGCGGCGGTGCCCCACTGCAGGCAGCGACGCATGAGGGCCCGGACGTACGACACGTCGCCGGCGCCGAGCGCCTGGCCGACCATCGCCTGGGCGGCGATGGCGAGGGCGTCGAGCGCGAACGCGGCGAGGCCCCACATCGCGTTGACCACCTGGTGGCCGGCGAGGCTGACGGCGCCGAGCGACGTCGCGACGGCGACGGTCGCCAGGATCGCCCCGCGGAGCGTGAGCGTGCGGACCAGGAGCGGGCTGCCCGCCCGCGCCGCGGACCAGATCCCGGCCGCGCGGGGGCGCAGATCGACGCCGATGCCGCGGGCGCGGTGCA
Source organism: Georgenia soli (assembly GCF_002563695.1). Classification (NCBI taxonomy): domain Bacteria; kingdom Bacillati; phylum Actinomycetota; class Actinomycetes; order Allobogoriellales; family Allobogoriellaceae; genus Georgenia; species Georgenia soli. The sequence goes on from NZ_PDJI01000004.1 coordinate 2,239,710, forward strand.
GGACGACGAGCACCAGCGTCAGCCCCATGCCGGTCTGGGCGACGGCCGTCCCCAGGCCCGAGCCGGCGACGCCCATTCCCAGGCCGTAGATGAAGAGCGCGTTCAGGGCGATGTTCGACAGTGCCCCGGCCACCGCGACGACGAACGGCGTGCGGGTGTCGAGGAGGCCGCGCAGCGTCCCGGTGGCCGCGAGCACCAGCAGCATGCCGGGCAGGCCGGGTGCGGACCAGCGCAGATAGGCGACGGCGTGGGGGACGACCGCGTCCGGGGCACCCATCGCGGAGACCAGCTGCGGCGCGGTGGCCATGAGTGCGGCGGTCGTCACCGCTCCGAGGACGAGCGCGAGCCACATGCCGTCGATGCCCGCGCTGACGCCTCCGGCCCGGTCCCCCGCCCCGACTCGTCTCGCCGTCGCGGCAGTCGTGGCGTAGGCGAGGAAGACGAAGATGCCGACAGCCGTCATCAGCAGGGTGGACGAGAGCGAGAGGCCGGCCAGCTCGGCGGTGCCGAGGTGCCCGACCATGGCGGAGTCGATGAGCACGAACAGCGGCTCGGCGACGAGCGCACCGAGCGCCGGGATCGCCAGGGCCAGGATCTGCCGGTCCAGCGCACGTCCGTGCGGACGGCGACCCTCAGGTTTTCCCTGAGGGTCGGGCGTGGCGCCGGGAGTGTCGTCCACCAATCTCGTTCCCTCTTTCTCTCCACAGTGTGTGCACACAGCTGGGGACGCAGACTGGCCGGTTCAGGCGAATCGCAACCGTGTTACCCACAGAGTTGTCCCCAGGCTGTGCACAACGATGGGGATGGGGTCCACAGACCGTCCACAGGATAGGGCCGCTGCGTGCACAGGCGGGATTCGGTGTGGACGGCCGCGGCCACCTAGTCTCGCGAGGGCGCAGGATGGCGCCCGTCTGCTCTCGAGTGGGTGCTGGGCGGTAGACCTGTGCGGAGCAGGACGACGGGGAGGAGATCGGGTGACGATCGCGGACGAACGTACGGCGACCAACGGCCGGGAGGGTTTCGACCGGACCCCTCCCCAGGACATCCCCGCCGAGCAGAGCGTGCTGGGCGGCATGCTGCTGTCGAAGGACGCGATCGCCGACGTCGTCGAGGAGCTGCGCGGCAACGACTTCTACCGGCCGGCCCACGAGTTCATCTACGAGGCGATCCTCGACCTCTACGGGCGCGGTGAGCCCGCCGACGCGGTCACGGTGGCGGCCGAGCTGACCAAGCGCGGCGAGATCGCGCGGATCGGTGGCGCCCCGTACCTGCACACCCTGATCTCCTCCGTGCCCACCGCAGCGAACGCCGGCTACTACGCCCGCATCGTGCGCGAGCAGGCGGTGCTGCGCCGCCTGGTCGAGGCCGGTACCCGGATCGTCCAGCTGGGCTACGCCACCGAGGGTGGCGACGTCGAGGACCTCGTCAACAGCGCGCAGGCCGAGGTGTACGCCGTCAGCGAGCGGCGCACCAGCGAGGACTTCGTGCCCCTGCGCGACACGATCAACCCGACGATGGAGGAGATCGAGGCCGCCGCCGACCGCGGCGAGGGCATGATCGGCGTGCCGACCGGCTTCGCCGACCTCGACGCGCTGACCAACGGCCTGCACGGCGGGCAGATGATCATCATCGCGGCCCGTCCGGCGATCGGTAAGTCCACGATCGCCCTGGACATCTGCCGGTCGGCGTCGATCAAGAACGGTCAGACCTCGGTCATCTTCTCCCTCGAGATGGGGCGCACGGAGATCACCATGCGTCTGCTCTCCGCCGAGGCGCAGGTGCCGCTGCAGAACATGCGCAAGGGCACCATGCGCGAGGAGGACTGGACCCGCATGGCCACCGCCATGAGCCGGGTGTCCGAGGCGCCGCTGTTCATCGACGACAGCCCCAACATGTCGCTCATGGAGATCCGGGCCAAGTGCCGCCGGCTGAAGCAGAAGCACAACCTCCGCCTCGTCGTCGTCGACTACCTCCAGCTCATGAGCTCCGGCAAGCGCGTCGAGTCCCGCCAGCAGGAGGTCTCGGAGTTCTCCCGTGCGCTCAAGCTGCTGGCCAAGGAGCTCGAGGTACCGGTCATCGCGGTCGCGCAGCTGAACCGTGGTCCGGAGCAGCGCACGGACAAGAAGCCGATGATGAGCGACCTGCGTGAGTCGGGTTCGCTGGAGCAGGACGCCGACGTCGTCATGCTGCTGCACCGCGAGGACGCCTACGAGAAGGAGTCCCCGCGCGCCGGCGAGGCGGACATCATCGTCGCCAAGCACCGCAACGGACCGACCGACACGATCGTCGTCGCGTTCCAGGGTCATTACTCCCGGTTCGTGGACATGGCGCGCTAGGAGGGTGTCAGCGACGGTCGAAAAGTGAGCCGGTTTCGACGGTCGAAAAGTGAGCCACGTCGTTTATGTGGTTAGTGTGCCTGGTTCTCCGCGGCGGCGGAGGGCAGTGCGTCAATCTCGGTGTGCCTCAGTCGGTAGCTGGTGCCCTTGAGGGTGATGACCTCGGCGTGGTGGACGATGCGGTCGATCATGGCGGCGGCGACGGCCTGGTCGCCGAAGACCTCGCCCCAGCGGGAGAAGGGCAGGTTGGAGGTCAGGATGATCGAGGCGTGCTCGTAGCGCGAGGCGACGAGCTGGAAGAACAGGTTCGCGGCCTCGGCCTCGAAGGGCAGGTAGCCGACCTCGTCGATGACGAGCAGGCCGTAGCGGCGTGGGCGGCGTAGCTCGGCGGGGAGTTTGCCGAGGGCGTGGGCGGCGGAGAGGCGGGTGACCCATCCGGTGGCGGTGTCGAACAGGACCCGGGTGCCGTGCTCGGCGGCGGTGATGCCCAGGGCCGGTGGCGAGGTGGGTCTTGCCGGTGCCGGGCGGGCCGAGCAGGACGATGTTGCCGGCCTCGGCGAGGTAGGCGCCGGCGACGAGGCGGTGGATCTGGCCGCGGTCGGCGGCGGGCTGGTGGTCGAAGTTGAAGTCGGCGAGGGTCTTCCGCGCCGGGAACCCCGCGGCGCGGGTACGGATGCTGGCCCGGAGGCCGCTTGGGCGGCGACCTCGCGGGCCAGGACGGCGGCGAGGTAGTCCTCGTGGGTCCAGCCCTCGGCGCGGGCCTGCTCGGCCAGCTTCGCGGTGGCCTCCCGGATCCGCGGCGCCTTCAGCGCCCGGGTGTAGTAGTCCAGCTCCTTGGCGGCTTGGCTGACGGGGGCGGTCGTCAGACCACCTGCCCGTCCAGGCCGGTGACACCGAACGCAGTGTCGTAGACCGACAGGTCCCGGGCCAGATCGGCCTCGACCTCACGGACCGGTCGCGGCGCCAGGAAGCGCTGGCGCAGCACCTTGGCGGTGGCGACATGACCCGGGTCGGTCACCGTGAGACCCCTTGCCCAGGAGCGGGCGTGGTCGGCGACGACCTGCCCCTTACAGCTGACCACGACCCGCTCGAGGTCCAGGGCGACCTCGTCGCGCCACAGTTCTCGTACCACGAACGCCGAGATGATCGAAAGGACACTTGGAGAGGGCCGGGAGCGGGCACAAGCGTTCCGAAGAGGAGAACGACTGCCCCAGAGGTTCCTCCCGGGCATGCCTGACTCGACAGCACGATCGACCGACTGGGTTGGGAGGACATTCGGTCCCAATTGGATTCGCACCTCAAGGGCAACGCCGGCTGGTATGCCGCGCTCGTCGTACTGATCAGCGATGACGACATTGCGGATGGCGGGGTCGCGCTCAGCCCCACGGCCACGAACAAGGCAATCTCCGAGAGATGCCTCAAGTACTGGCCCGTGAGCGACAAGATGCTCGCGGTGGCCCAGGACAACATCCCTGACATCCTGATTGCGGTGGTCGGAAAGAAGATCTTCCGGGTGATGGTGGGAGCGTGGCGCGTCAAGCGCGACAAGGCGGCGCTTGATCACGGCGTTTGGGAGGCGGTCGACGAGGAGGGCGACGTCGCTGATCTCCGTGGCAAACTGCTGGCGAACGACATTGAATTCACCCAGGCGTCTCGCCCCGTGTACCTGCTTCTCCCTGACGCAACACAGCCGGTCCACTGGGTCGGCAGCAGGGGAAGTGCACGCACCGAAGCTGCAACTGCAGATTGGGTTTCTGCTAAGGCGACCAATCCCGGTAGAGAACGAGTGCTCGAGCCGTCGCCGTGATCCTCGCCGAGTATTTGGACCACGACCACCCGCTATTCAGCGTGCCGACGATGCACACAACTGCATGACGCGTCTTGGCATCTGCAAGACTGCATGGAAGAGACTTCATGGCCGGGTGATCTCTCGAGAGTAAGCAGACCGGGTTCTAGGTCGTCGACGTTACGTCGGCCCCGCTCAGCCAGTTCGTTGCGCGAGACGGCAGCCGCCGTAACCTGCATGCAGCGCGGACCACAAACCCGACCAATGGAGGTGTGGTTGAAGAAGCGGAGCAGATCCAGGGCGAATCTCCTCAACCGCGGCCCTTAATGCGTCAGTAGTTTTCGCGTCCGCCGCCGTTCGGTGCAGCTTCGCCAGACGCATTGGTGCCGGAGGTGGTGACGAACGCCGCGGCGAGGGCCTCGGAGCCGCGGGCGAGGAGCGCCACGTCCGCGCCCACGAGCACGAAGGAGGCTCCGGCGTCGATGTACGAGCGGGCCACGGCGTGGTCGAAGGCGTTGACCCCGACCGGCTTGCCTGCCGCCCGGACCGCCTCGAACGCGCGGTGCACCGCGGCGACGACGTCGGGATGGCTCTGCCGGCCGATCAGTCCCATGGACGCCGCCAGGTCGGACGGCCCGACGAAGACCCCGTCGACGCCGTCGACGGCCGCGATGTCCGCGGCCGCCTCGACGCCCTCGGCGGTCTCGATCTGGACGAACAGCGAGACGTGCTCGTCGGCGTCCGCGAGGTACCCCTCGACCCGGTTCCACCGCGCGGACCGCGCCAGCGCCGAGCCGACGCCGCGGCGCCCCCGCGGGGGGTAGCGGACCGCCTCGACGACGGCGCGGGCCTCCGCGCCGGAGGAGACCATGGGCACGAGCAGGTTCTGCGCGCCGAGGTCGAGGACCTGCTTGATCGTCACCACGTCCCCGATCGGCACCCGCACGAGCGGGGTGACGGGGTAGGCGGCGACGGCCTGCAGCTGGGCGAGCACCGACTCCAGGCCGTTGGGGGAGTGCTCCATGTCGATCAGCACCCAGTCGATCCCCGAGCCGGCGACGATCTCGGCCACCAGCGGGCTGCCGCTGCAGACCCAGATCCCCGCCAGCGGCCGGGCCGCGTGGCCCTTCGCCTGCTGGCCCGTCAGGGCGTGACGGAAGGTGGGCGTCAGACGAAGCGGCACGAGATCGTCCCCAGCTCTCGGAAGTCGGCGAGCACGGTGTCGCCCGGGTGCACCCACATGGGGCGGGTGAACGAGCCGGCGAGGACGAGCTCCCCGGCCTCGAGGCGGTCGCCGTGCTGGGCGAGCTTGTTCGCCAGCCACGCCACCCCCATCGCGGGGTGGTTGAGCACGGCGCCCGCGACGCCCGACTCCTCGATGGTCTCGTTGCGGTACAGCAGGGCCGAGACCCACCGCAGGTCCAGCTCGCCGGGCCGGACCGGGTTGCCGCCGTAGACCATCGCGCCCATCGCGGCGTTGTCGCTGATGGTGTCGACGATCGTGCGGCCCTCGAGCTCGATGCGCGAGGACAGGATCTCCAGCGCCGGCACCACGTACTCGGTCGCCCGGAGCACGTCGAACACGGTGGCGTCCGGGCCGTCGACCGGCTCGGCCAGCTTGAAGGCCAGCTCGACCTCGATGCGCACGTTCGAGAACCGGTCGTGCTCGATGACGGAGCCGTTGTCGAAGATCATGTCCGCGAAGATGGCGCCGTAGTCGGGCTCGTCGATGCCGGTCGCCGCCTGCATGACCTTCGACGTCAGACCGATCTTGCGGCCCACCGGCCGCCGGCCGGCGTCGATGGCCCGACGCCGCCACTCGTTCTGCACGGCGTACGAGTCCTCGACCGTCATGCCGTCGTACCGCTTCGTCAGCAGCGGCACCATCGTGCGGTCCCGCTCGGCGGCGGCGAGCTCGTCCGCGATCCCCGCGACGACGATGGGCTCCAGGGTTCGGGTGATGGGCATGGTCACGTACGAGTCCTTCCTCTTGTCTTGTGGTACTGAACCTTGAGTCAGCAGCTTGGGATCTTCGGCCACGCACGCAAAGGAGATGACCTCGAGCGTGGGGATGCTGCGGGGGCAGCAGATGTAGCGCTGAATGCGCAAACGGACGAGTGCGCGACCGGCCGGATGAATTTGTCAGGTCAGGGTTCGTTGACCGGACCGAACGGGATCAAACTTCCGAGTATGCATAGGGTGGATCGTCTGGGTGCTCGTGGCTGAGGTACGCGTCCAGAGTGGCTGAGCGGTGCCGGCGTACTGCCTTCTCGATGTCGATCAGGTCCGCGCTCGCCTCAATGAGGTGCAGAATTCTTTCGTGTTCGCGCACGGAGTCTTGCGCCCTACCGGGTACGAAACTGAACGTCGACTTTCGTAGGTGGCCTAGGCGTGTCCACTCGGCGTTCACGACATAGAGCATGCGAGGGTTCGGGCAGGGCGCAAAGAGGATTGAGTGGAACTGCTGGTTGAGCCGTGTGAACCAGCGGGGGTCGAGCTCCTCGAGGGCGTCGATCATCTGAGCGTTAATCTCTCGAGCGCGGCTCACATCGTCCTCGGTGAGGAGTCGCGCCGAGAGCGCGGTGGCCGCGCCCTCCAAGATCGCGAGGGTCTGCATGCTGTTCCGGTACTGCGAGTCGTCGACCATCGACACGTGCGCGCCGACGTTTCGCTTGAAGGTCACCAAGCCCTCGGCCTCGAGCTGGCGCATCGCCTCGCGCACAGGCACGACGCTCATGCCGAGATTCTCTGCGAGCGTGGAAAGTACAAGACGATAGCCTGGAGTGAAGGCCTGACTGGTGATTCGTTCCCTGATCCACGAGTAGGCAAGCTGAGACTTGCTCGGCGAACTTGTAGTCCCGAGAACCGCCGTGTCTGTCATCGGGTGGGTTGCCATGCGTTGTACCTCGCTCTTGTCGGCAAACCCACGCCGGCCTGGTTGCTTGCAAAACGTCCGTGGTCTCGCCTATCCGGACCGTCGACCAATTCCATGGTGAGCACCGGCATAAGTTGAACGGCGGCAATCTGGTTGAGGCCGTCGGAAAGATCGGAACGGTGCTCGGCGCCGGGGGTGACGATGTTTTCAGTCATGAGCTCCCTCGCTCTGTGCTGTATGTGAAATAGTATATCATTTAGGGTGTTAACTCGCGAGTCTCCTCACGCGCAGTGAGTGATTACTCGGGCTCCCACTCCTGCGAGTGGGGCGTGTTGAGACTGCTCGACGGCGTCCCTTCACAGGAGAGGCCGACCGCCGTCCCGCCAGGCGGTACTGCACTTTCAATTGGGCGCCCATCTGTATTACTACCCGACGAGCTCACATTGAGGGCACGCGTACGACAGAACACTGCTGGGTCGGTCAGAACGGGTTGGGCGTCAGCGTGTACTTGGTCTGGAGGTACTCGTGGATGCCCTCGGCGCCGCCCTCGCGGCCCAGACCCGACATCTTCCAGCCGCCGAACGGGGCCGCGGCGTTGGAGACGACGCCGATGTTCAGGCCCATCATCCCCGTCTCCAGGCGCTCGATCATGCGCTGACCGCGGGCCAGGTTCTCCGTGTAGACGTAGGAGACCAGGCCGTACTCGGTGTCGTTGGCGATGCGCACCGCCTCGTCCTCGGTGTCGAACGGGACGATCGCCAGCACGGGCCCGAAGATCTCCTCGCGCAGGATCTCGCTGCCCGGGCGCACGTCGGCGAGCACGGTGGGCGCGTAGAAGGTACCGGGCCGCTCGATCGCGCTGCCGCCGGTGTGCACGGTCGCGCCGCGCTGGACGGCGTCACCCACGAGCGCGGCGGCCTTCTCGACCGCGCCTTCGTTGATGAGCGGCCCGATCGTCACGCCCTCCTCCGTGCCCCGGCCCACGGTGAAGCCCTTCACGCGCTCGGTGACCCGGCGCGCGAACTCCTCGGCGACGTCGCGGTGGACGATGAACCGGTTCGCGGCGGTGCAGGCCTGGCCGATGTTCCGGAACTTCGCCGCGATCGCCCCCTCGACCGCCTTGTCCAGGTCGGCGTCGTCGAAGACGACGAACGGGGCGTTGCCGCCGAGCTCCATCGACGTGCGCAGCACCCCCTGGGCGGCCTGCTCCAGCAGGCGCTGGCCCACCGGCGTCGAGCCGGTGAAGGAGAGCTTGCGCAGCCGCGGGTCGCGGATGATCGGCTCGGAGACCTTCCCCGACGTCGAGGTGGTGAAGACGTTGACGACGCCGCCCGGGAGCCCGGCCTCCTCGAGCAGCTTGACGAAGTACAGCGTCGTCAGCGGCGTCAGCTCGGCGGGCTTGATGACGACCGTGCACCCGGCCGCCAGCGCCGGGGCGATCTTGCGGGTGGCCATCGCGAGCGGGAAGTTCCACGGCGTGATGAGGAAGCACGGCCCGACGGGGTGCTGGGAGACGACCATCCGGCCGGTGCCCTCGGGGTTGGGCCCGTACCGGCCCTGGACGCGGGTGGCCTCCTCGCTGAACCAGCGCACGAACTCCCCGCCGTAGGCAACCTCGCCGCGCGCCTCGGCGAGCGGCTTGCCCATCTCCATCGTCATGAGGAGGGCGAACTCCTCCTTGCGTTCCTGGAGCAGGTCGAACGCGCGGCGCAGGATCTGCGCACGCTCGCGCGCCGGTGTCGCGGCCCAGGCGGGGAACGCCGCGTCGGCGGCGTCCAGCGCGGCGAGACCGTCGGCGGGCGAGGCGTCCGCGATCGTCCTGACGAGGTCACCGGTGGCGGGGTCGTAGACGTTGAGCGTCCGCCCGCCCTCGGCGTCGCGCCACTGCCCGCCGATGTACAGCTGGTCGGGCACGCTCGCGAGCAGCTCGGCCTCGTGGTTGTGGCTCATGGAACTCCTTTCGTCGCCTCGGATCCCCTCCGCGGTTGCCTGACTTCTCCAGCCTCTAGAGGCCGACCCACTGACGACTGATTTACCCCGGTGCTTGCCGAGAGGATTCAGGGGTACGTCAACGCGCGCCTTAAGCGACGCCGACCGTGGCAAATCCTGACCGATGAAAAACCAGAGGATCTGTGCCGTCTGCCGGCTTGAGGTCCAAGACCTCCAGAACCGCGATGGTGTGGTCGCCTGCTGGATGCTCATCATGAATCCGGCAGACGAAGTACCCAGCTGCTTCGTCTACGAGGATTGCGGTGCCCTGACGAGTGAACGGGACGTCCCGGAGGCGCCGTTCGGGGGCGCGATGCGACAGCTGGCGGCAGATCAGCCGGTGTTCCTTGCTGAGGATCGACACACCGATGGTCGAGGCGTTCCTGAGCTTCGGCCAGGTGGAGGACGTTCTTTGAACGGCCAGCATCACTAGTGGAGGCTCCTGTGACACCCCAACGGTGAAGGACGAGGCTACGAAAACGTGATCCTGCCCCTCCACTGTGGCGGCTAATGCTACGACGCCGGTAGGGAACTGGGCGAACATTCTGCGCAACGAGATGACGTCCGGGCGCTGTGGCGTGGTGGTCATTTGACGAATCCTTGTGTCAGCTGGATTGGACCAATCTGTTCCAAAGGCATGTATTTGCGTCGCTCAGCCCCCCGCTGGAGTGCCTTGCTTAACTGTTGGGCCGTCGACACGACAAGTTGCTTTGCGTATTCGGATTTGAACGTCGAGGTGGGCTGAGTCAGTGCGATACTCGCCACGATCTCGTCATCGATGAAGACCGGAGCAGCCACGCCGGACAGCCCGAGCACGGCTTCCTGGTTGTCGAACGACACGCCCGACGATCGAATATCGTCGAGCTGCTCCAACAGTTGCGCGGGGTGATGGACCGAGAAGGGGGTCGACCGCATCAGTCCTTGGCCGACGATCGACTTCACCACGCCAGCGGGCGAGAAGGCGAGAATCACCTTGCCGAGGCTCGTCTGCGTCGCCGGAATCGGCCAACCGACCCGCGTCTCCGTACGCGGTGAGGAGTGCCCACGGATTTTCTCGACGCACAGGATCCGGTTGTCGCTACGCACAGCGAGCGTTACCACGCAGTCACCGCCACGGACATACATGGAACTGAGAAACGGCAGAGCAGTGTCGCGCATACCGCCTGGCTCGCAGAAGGCAGCGTAGTTGCCGACTTCGAAAAGCTTGAGCCCTACGCGGTACTTCGTGCCCTGGCGTTCGAGGAAGCCGGTTTCGACCAGTTGACTCAGCATTCGGTGGGTCGTACTGCTCGGGAGGCCAGCACGCCGCGCGATTTCGCGCCCGCCGAGTGCTGACGGACCCTGCGTGAAGGCCTCCAGTATCGCCACAGCCTTGACGAGAACCGGGGCACCGGTCATGTAGTGGTCCGCCGGCTGCTCCTGGCCACCCAATGTTTCCGGCATCTGCTTAGCTTTCAGCGGGCACGCGTAACAAAGCGTCGTCGAGAAACCGAATCATTTCCGCGTTTACCTCGTCCGGGCTCTCGAACTGCGGCCAGTGATCACAGTTGCGAATCTCCCACAGGGTTGCCCTAGGCATGAGCTCGGCCAGCCGGTAGGAATTGGCCAGGAACATGTTGGGGGCGTCCACCGATGCCACGACCAGCGCCGGGACATCGATAGACCGCCACTCCTCGTCGCTGATGTTTGGGTCATCGATGTAGGCCAACAGATTCGGCATGGCCGCTTGAAGCTCAGGCTGGCGATAAATGTTCAGCCGAACCGCGATGATGTCGTCAACCAGGTCTTCCTTGTTCAGGACGAGGCCGCGCATAGCGGTCGTCACTGTGTCCCAGTTGGGTTCGGCTGCTGCGGCCATGCGACGCTGGCGCACTCCGGCGAAGAACTCCTTCTCAGCCTGTTCGTCACCCGTCACTCCTGCCGGAGCAAACATCACCATCGCGTCGACGCGATCCGGGAAGTCGAGCGCCACGCGGCCACTTACCCAGGACCCGAGTGAGACTCCAGCAAGTGCCGCACTCTCGATGCCCATTGCATCCATGAACCCGGCAACGTGCTTGGCGTAGTCCTTGGCGAGGTAGGGATAGTCGGGCTTGTCGGTGTAGCCGCACCCAACCATGTCGATGCCCAGCACGCGATACTTCGAGGCCAGGGCGGCGTAGTTCGCGGCGAAGTTCTCCAGGCTGCCAGCGGTTCCGTGAATACATACGACCACGGGCGCATCGGTAGGACCTGCCTCCAGGTAGCGAGTCCGCACGCCGTCAACATCGACCCAGGCCAGCTTGTGGGGGACGGTGTTCAGGTAAGTCCATACCGACCTGTACCCTTTTGCTCCGTTCATCTGCCGCTCCTCTGCGTTGATATTGTCTATTGTTGCTTCCCGCTGTGTCACAGCCACTTGTGACCCCAGTACGAACCCACGGGGATATTGACCACTTCGTGGCTGTCCCAATCCATCTGAAGGCCGTCGTATCCGTACTCGACGAGGAAGCCGGACGGCGTGCGGGCGTAGAAGGAGACCACTGAGTCGTTCACGTGGCGGCCGAGAGTCCGGGCGACAATGTCCAGTGCGTGCGCTTTGTCGAGCGCGCGTCCGACTTCGTCGAGGGAGTTAACTTCCACCTCGAAGTGATGGATGCCTCGCGAACTTTCGAGCTCGGCGATGGCGAGACTGTGCTGGCGGGAGTTCTCGGGGTGGAAGAAATGCACCCTGGCGCCCGGCTTCATTCCCGATGCGTAATTGTGGGGAATGCGGAAAAAGTCCGAGTACTCGAAGCCGAAGACCTTCTCGTAGAAGTCGAGGCAAGCGTCATACGAGTGTGTGCACGGAAGGAAGACGTGGCCGAATCCGAGATCCCCGGTGACGAACCCACTGATGCCGTTCTCGGAGATGAACGGACGAGGGTCCACGGTCCGGCCCCAGCAGATTTCGTGCCTGTTCCCGGCAGGGTCCTCAACGGCGAAGAACGATTCGACTCCTCGTAGTGTGCACTCTTCCGGCGTGCCCATCGAGACCTCGACACCACACGACCTTACGTGGTCAAGCACATCATTGAAATGGTCACGGTCCCGCGTCGCCCAACCGCTGGCAAGAAGCCGGTCGGTGTCATTCTTGGTCACGAGGAGCCGATACTTGTAGCCATCGAGCCGGACGTAAACGTTTTCGTTGTCGTCGGTTTCTGCCATTGCGCCCATGAACGAGCGTGCGAAAGTGACCCAGGCGTCGGGGTCTGTAGCCCCAATGACGATATATCCGAGATTCGTGACGGTGGACATTAATGCCTTCCTATTCGGCTCAGCGGCGTTTGCTCGCGGTGAACTTGCTTACGATCGGTTTGTGGCGAGGGCAGGGATCGCGTCGTGTTCGGGAGCTGTTCCCATTCGGAGTACCTCGGGTACCTCCTGCCCGGTGCGGTGCAGTCCGTAGCCGCGAAGGATCGGTTCAGCCGAGTTGGTCGCATGGTTGGCTCCCACGTTGGCGTCCCGCCAGAAGCGGGAGAAGACTTGGTGGTTGCGCAGCCCAACGCTTCCTGAGATGCGGTGCAGTTCATTCACCGCGGCCACCGCTTTCCGTACCCCGGAGACCTGGTTGCGGCGGATACGAATCCGCTCGCCGATGGGCACAGACTTGCCGGCTGAGACGGTGTCGAAGGTGCGCTCTACGTCGTCGAAGAGGATGCGAGCCGCAGACTCGATTGTCTCAGCAGACTCGGCCATCGATATCAGCTGCGCGTCAGACTTAGGCCTGGTGCCAGTCTCCATGAGGTACTGCTCGAGAGCCCCTTGGGTGATGCCCAGTGTGGCGGCCGTGATGGCGCCGGGGAAGAGCACTACGTAAGGCATTCGGTAGAGCGGTGCCACATCTATCCATCGTTCCGAGGCGTTCCCGTGCGAGACGTCCCGGAATGCCAGGACATGCTCGGTGGGGACGAAAGCATTGCTCACACGAACGTCTTTGCTTCCGGTGCCTTCCAGGCCCGCAACGTCCCAGGTGCCGTCAAGGATCTCGTAGTCTCGTCGCGGAATCAGAAAGTGCAGTGGAGATTCGCGTTTGCTGACGTCGAGGCCACCCAGGATGGCCCAAGTGCAGTGGTCTGTGCCTGAGGAGAAGGACCACTGCCCGCTGAACGTGTACCCACCGGGGGTGCTCGTTGCTCGGCCCATTGGCGCATAGGGCGAAGCAATCCAGGTGTCAGGGTCGGCGCCCCAGACCTCGCTCTGTGTCTCATCCCCGAACTGCCCAACTTCCCAAGGGTGAAGGCCCACGACGCCGCTAACCCATCCAGCTGAGGGGCTGATGCTGGCCAGCCGGTGCACCGCGCGCAGGAAGTCCACGGGGTGACTTTCGAAACCGCCGAACCGAGCGGGTTGGAGCATTCGCATGATGCCGACGGCGCGAAGGGCGCTAGCCGCCTCATCGGTGAGGCGCCCCAGCCGGTTCGAGACGGGTGCGTCGGCGGCGAAGAATTGCGCGCGGTGGTTGATGGCGTCGAGTACCGAGTTCATGTCACTCCTTTGGACGGCTCGGGCAGCAGGACTAACGACTAGTCCATTGGCTTGCCGTGGATGCTACGGAGCCGTGACGGAGTGACAGAAACTGCCTGTCCCACTCAGCGGGACATATCGGCGAGGATTTTTGTCCGAGCGTCTGGAGCACTGGCGGCATGTAGTTGGGGGAACTGCGGCCGCCTTCGCCCGCAGGGGTGAAGCGTGGGCGTCTGCTTTTCCAGAGAAAATGGGGGGTTCGTGGCGGTTGGCTGGTCGGTGTGGTGCTGACCTGCCTTGACGTGGAGCCTCGGGGAAGGGGCCGCGGGGCCGCTTGACGAGGGGTCATTGCGTGGACATCATCGGAGCGCCGGATCGGATACGACATCGTCGATGATGTTGCCTAGCTGTTTTCGGATCCCCCGAAGTAGTCGGCCAAGGAGGGCCAGATGAATGTCACGAAGCGTGAATTGCGACGGAGAAGGCGGAGCTCGGTGCCGGCGCGGCGGTGGCTATTGACCGCTGGGTCGGCGGCAGCCGCGATGGTTCTTGCAGCTTGTGGTGGTGCGGGTGCTGCCGACAGCGGAGATGGGGAGGAGAGCATCGAGCTGGTCGTGGCCACGATGACCGAACCGGCCGTGCCTAACGCTGCGGTGATGAACTGGTTCGTCGACGAGGTGGAGGCTCGGTCCGATGGCCGGCTTACCTTCGACGTGACACCACCCAACTCTCTATGTCCGGCCAACGAGATTGCCGTGTGCACGCAGGACGGACGAGCTGACGTCGGGGTGGCCATCCCTGACTACACGCCCCAGATCTTCCCCACGATCACGGTCGTGAGCGTGCCGTTTGTCGCCGCCGACTCGCAGGCGCTCGTGCAGTCGCTGTACGAGATCAATCATGAGCACGAAGGTGCGCGCGAGGTGTGGGCCGCCAACGACCTCAAGATGATCGCTCACTGGTCGGGGGGCCGTCTCACTCTTGGTAGCCCGGAGCCCATTGAGTCAATCGACGATCTCCAGGGCCTGCGCTGGCGAATGTCCGGGCCTTACCTGCAGCGCGCCATGGAGCAGGTCGGGGGCTCGAACGTTGCCCTCACCGCTCCGGAAACCTATGAGGCTGTCGAGCGTGGCGTGGTCGACGCCGTTGGGTTTGCGCTCGACGGTGCGGTCGACTACCAGCTGATGGAGTTGCTGCCCTACTGGACTGACGCTGGCACCGGGCACTACAACACCTTCGGCATGTGGTTCAACCAAGACACCTATGACGGCCTGCCCGATGATTTGCGGAAGATCGTCGATGAGGTGACCGCCGAGCTCAACGGCGGTGAAGCAGTCCGTGCGTTCAGCGAGGTGGCTGAAACTCAGTGCGAGGCGCTGATGGAGCACCCGAATGTCGAGACCCTCGACGCCTGGAGCGATGAGGCCGTTCAGCAGTGGGACGACGCGGTGGGTGACAAGCTCCTTGAACGCTGGATCACGGATGCGGAAGCGAACGGCCTTTCAGATGCTCGCGGATACCTGGACGCGTACATGGAGAAACTCGAGACCCACGGCGACCAGATCCCCGACCCGCTCGACCTGTGCGTCGAACGGTTTTCCCAATAGCTTCCCGGCGTGGGTTGATTGGCGGGACCGCGACCCTGGCGAAAACCTTGCCGAGCGGTTCGCTTAAAACTTGACGAGGTCTCGCTAATGGGCGACTTCGGGTGACACTCACTTAGTTGGTGAAGTGTTTACGCACGTTGGCGGCTTGCCTTAGGCAAGTGGAGAAGTTGGTATCAGTCTGGCAGGTCATAACTAGCACAACGGAAGAAGAAAAGGATGGAAAAGACCGCTGAATCGATCGCCACCCCACTAGGGGTATTGGCTTCCATCAGCACGATTGTCATGATGCTCGGCATCAGTGCCGACGTCGTGTACCGAAACATTCAAGGCGAGACGTTGGCCGGGGTGCTCGAACTCAGTGAGTCCGCGCTGGTGGCCACGGTCTTCTTCGGCCTGGCCTACGCGAGCATCAACGGCTCGCACATCGCCGTGGACCTGCTTGTCACCAGGCTGCCTCGCCGGGTAGCTCAGTGGACGATGTTCGTAACATGGCTGCTCAGTGCTGCGGTCCTCGCCTGGCTCACCTACGCGAGCGTCGGGCGCGCCACGGATTCTCTGGCCCGTAGCGAAGCACGGATGGGGCTGGTGAGCTGGCCGTTGTGGCCGGCGCGCTGGTTCATCGTGATCGGCTTCGCGGCATTCCTCGTGGTCGCGATCACCAACATCGTGCGGTTGCTGCGTGGGCGCATGCCGATGGGCGAGGAAGAGGGGATCCAGCTGTGAGCATCGGAGCCCTCATCGCGTTGGTGGTCGTCCTGCTGATTGTGCTGCTGGCGATCCGGATGCCGGTGGCCTTGGCCCTTGCCCTCAGCGGGGCGGTGGGCCTGATGATGCTGCGCGATGCCGACTACGCGACAAACCAGCTGGGTGCAATTCCCTTCTCCCAGACCAACTCCTTCTCGTTGACCATCGTCCCCATGTTTATTCTCATGGGAATCTTCGCGGTCAAGGCTCGCATCGCTGAGCAGGTCTATGCGGTGGCACGTCATATGTTCCGCTGGCTGCCAGGCAGCCTGGGCGTGGCCACAGTAATGGCCTGCGCGGGCTTCGCAGCCGTTTCGGGCTCGTCCATCGGCACGGCAGCGACGATGTCACGACTGTCCATGGGCGAAATGCGAAAGGCCGGCTATCCCGCCTCACTCGCAGGCGCCTCGGTGGCGGTGGCCGGTACTCTCGGCGCCCTCATACCGCCCAGCCTGTTCCTCGTGCTGTACGCGATCATGACCGGCGAGTCCGTGGCCGCGATGCTCGCCGCCGGCATAATCCCCGGCATCCTGTCGGCAATCGCTTACGCCACCTACATCATCTTTACCGCGAAGCGGAATCAAACGGATTGGGATACCCGCGCCGAGAGTCGCCTGGATGAGGCTCTGGACGACGCAACCGGTGGCCGAGGCGGCGCTGCCCTGAACAGGACAGCGCAAAGGTCGGAGACCGAGAGTCTCGAGGGCGGTGGCGTGGCCTTGGCTGTGCGGGATACCCGGACCCCGCCCCGGAACTCCGACGTTGAGCAGTCCGCTGCCGAGGCGCTCAGCCCCGCTGGCATCGGTGGACCTACCGGAGATCGGGTACGGCTACGGGACCTTCCAATGCGAGGCGTGGGAAGAGTCGCGATCCTCTTCCTCATCGTGCTTGGGGGCATCTACTCCGGTTACTTCACCCCCACCGAATCGGCGGCGATTGGCGCTCTCGCCGCTGCTGTGATGCTCATCCTGGAATTCCGCAAGGACGGCATTAAAGAACTGACCAGCAACTTCGTTGAGGCACTAAAAGAGACCGCAGCCACCACGAGCATGGTCTTCGCCATCGTCGTCGGCTCGGCGATCTTGTCGGCGTTCTTCATCTCGGCACGGCTGCCGCAGATGGCGACGGACTGGGTCGAAGGTATGGCCCTGAATCCCTTCCTCACGATGGCCCTGCTGTTGCTCATGCTGCTGCCGTTGGGCATGGCCCTGGAGTCGGTCTCGATCCTGGTCATTTCCGTTCCGCTGATCTACCCGATCGCAACGAGTTTGGGTTTCGACGGAGTTTGGCTAGGCATCCTCATCGTGAAGTTCATCGAGATCGGCATGGTAACTCCACCGGTCGGCATCAGCTGCTTCGTCGTGGCCGGAACCTCCAACACTCGGGTGGAGACCATCTTCCGTGGCGTGACGCCATTCGTGGTGGTCGAGCTGGTGGTGGTGGCGGTGCTGTTCGCCTTCCCGACGCTGACCACCTGGCTGCCCTCACTCATCCGATAACTCGGGAGACGACTGGAGATGCCCAGAGGCCCGCGGCCGCCCACAGTCAGGCGGCGCGGGCCTTTGGTGCTGAACTGGCAAATTCCAAACAAGCAAGGGAAGACGATGACATACGGGCACGAGCAGCTGCGGCGGTCGTCCACGTGAGCCGCCCGTGGTGCGGCGGTGACCGAAAGCCACTTGAGGAACGTCTCTGGACAGCGGAGTTCATATGTGCCGTCGTCGTTAACTCCTTAACGATGGTCGTCTTCTACCTGCTGATGACGACGATGGCGCTCTACGCGATCCACCGCTTCGCAGCGTCGGACAGCCTGGCTGGGCTTGCTTCAAGCATGTTCGTAATCGGGGCGTTAGCATCGCGGTTCACCGCGGCACAGCTGATCAACTCGATGGGGCCGCGGCGCATCCTGATCGGGGCGCTATTCCTCTTCATCGCGATGTCCTTGGCATGCATCATCGCGGTCAACTTGCCCCTCCTGCTTGCCGTCCGGTTGACGCACGGGATCGGCTTCGGCCTAGCCAACACCGCCGTAACGACCATTGCGCAGTCGCTCATCCCGCAGCGCAGGCGGGGGGAGGGCACCGGGTACTTCAGCCTCAGCGTTCCGTTCGCAGCCGCTCTAGGACCACTACTGGGTCTGGCGCTCATCGAGCGTTGGGGCTACGCGGTCCTCTTCTGGGCCGCGGTCGCGGTGTCCGGTGCTGCCTTCGTCGCCTCGCTCCTCCTCCCCGAGCGCCCGGCGAGTCGTGGGCTTGAGTCCCGGGGGCCTAGTTGGCGCCGATTCGTCGACCCAGACGCACTTCCGGTGGCCACCGTCATGGTCGCTATTGGCGTCGTGAATTCTGCGATGATCACGTTCGCCCACCCGTTCACAGAGTCCGCGGGACTAGGGGCGCACGCGGGGGCCTTCTTTGGAGTGAATGCGCTCGGAGTGCTTACCTGCCGTCTCTTCGTCGGAGCCGTGCAGGACCGGTTCGGGGACAACTGGGTGATGTATCCAGCCGTGCTTTTCTACGCTGCTGGACTGGCCATGCTTTCCCAGGCGCACTCCGTTCAAGAATTACTGCTGGCGGCCCTCGCTATCGGATTGGGCTTTGGCACCGTCATGCCAACGGTGCAGACGGCAGCGGTACGGCTCGCCCAGCCGCCCAACGTCGGCCTCGCGGTTGCGACGTTCTACCTGATGCTGGATCTCGGGGCTGGCATGGGGCCGGTGGTGCTCGGCGGGCTAGTCACAGGGTGGGACTTCCGTGTGATGTACCTCGCCTTGTGCGGGCTCATTGTCGCCACCGGCGGTCATTACTACATCGTCCATGGGCGGTATGCGGGCAAAGGCCGACCGCTGCTGTGAGGAGAGGCAACGCTTAACTAGAGTTAGGGGAGGGGTATCTCGCCCCATGATGCATCCGATGAGATACGCAGGGTTCGTTTGTCATAACGACCGAATTGATCCTCTATTGGTGGCACCCCGACGATTCCGAGATCTTCGACAAGCGGGGCGTTCGGAAGGGGTTCTTCGACGCAGCTGATGTCGAGATGACAGAAGAGCTCAGTCGGCGCTTCCATGTCGTTCCCTTCGCGGCATCGCCGAGAAGGGTGTGGCGGAAAACGTCCAGGGCACGTCTAACCAGTGAGCCCTCCCCTGAGTGGGGGCACGGACGAGCGAGGTGCAGATCGGAAGAGCGCCACAGCGTTGCCCAGCCGTTCGCTCGCTCGTCGGACGCACTCCGGTCAGCCCTGGCGTCGATCGCTTGCGAGTGACGAGGAGCCAGCAGGCATCCGTTCGGCGTCTCCGGCCGCGCGGAAGTGGGCCCAAAGATCTTGCAGGAACAACCTACGGACGTTGTTGCAGGAACGACCTCAGGAGGGCCGTTTCTTGCAGGATCAGCGGATCCTCGGCAAGGAGGAGTGCGCAGCCGGGCCGCCCGCTCTCACCTGGCGCCCCGCCTACCGGCGGACGAACGAGAGTGCGATCGCCGCCAGCGCCAGGAGCGGGGAAAACAGCCACGTCCACTGACCCAACGTCGCGAGCACCGCAGCCCCGGCCATGAAACCTCAGGGTGTGTGTGACTGCTGCCTTCTCGGCGAATCCGTAGCTGCGCGCAAGGCGCGGTGTCAGCGCCCACGCTGCAACGGACCCAGAACAGGAAACCTAGCGGCCATCGACCGTGAGCCGCGCACGTTCGAGGCCGAGTTGAGGGCGGCGCAGCCATTAGGCGTGTCGATACCGGTTCGTGGTGCGTACCGCGCGTGGTCGACATCAGCTCTGGTGAATCCGTGGCTCCCGGCTCCGCCCAGATGCGGCCGGGACCGAGTTGATCCACTGTCAGTGCGACGTCGCACGCAAGGAGCCTGAGATGCCGGACCCGGACCCACGGAAGTACGGGGAGACCGACAGTCCCCTGGAGGACGATCTCGAGGCTGCCTTCGGACGCCAGCTGAGCGAGGGCGTGCAACGCCTGCATCGCCGTTGGCACGTCCTGCTGGCGACCGGCTTCACCGGCGGCACCGAGATCGCGATCGGTGTCATGGCGATGTTGCTCGTCTACCACGAGACAGGCAGCCACCTCCTTGCGGGCCTCGCCTTCAGCATCGGTTTCCTCGCGCTGCTGCTGGGCCGCGCCGAGCTCTTCACCGAGGGCTTCCTCATCCCGGTGATGACCGTCGTGGCCAGGCGGGCCAGCTATTCGCAGCTGATGCGACTCTGGGGCGGGACGCTCGTCAGCAACCTGGTCGGTGGGTGGCTGATCATGTGGCTGGTGATGACGGCGTTCCCGCAGCAGCAGGCCGACACGGTGGAGATGGCCGGACACTTCGCCGGGGAACCCCTGACGTTGCGGACCTTCAGCCTCGCCGTGCTCGCCGGCATGGTCATCACCCTGATGACCCGGATGCAGCACGGCACCGATTCCATGCCCGCCAAGATCGCCGCCGCCGTGGCGGCGGGGTTCTTGCTGGCATCGTCACAGATGTTCCACTCGATCCTGGACTCGTTGCTCATCTTCGGCGCCCTGCACACGGGGCAGGCGCCGTTCGGGTACGGCGAATGGGCGTACTGGTTCGCGTACACCGTCGTCGGCAACATGGTCGGCGGCCTGGGCCTGGTCGCCCTCGTGCGGTTCGTCCGCAGCAGGGAGCGCCTGCTGGACGAGCGCCGTGCGGTGGATCGCGAGGGCTGACGGGGCCTGCGCGGTGAGTCGGACAAGCCGAGCCCGGCGGGTCGCTGGTCCGCGCCGCCACGCTGCTGAGCGTCACTCGATCAGTTCCAGTCCCTCCACGGTGAACGCCGACCCGTCCTGCTTCGTGGTGTCCGTGTACGGCGCGTAGACCGACGTGGTGAAGGAGTCCGCCTGGGTGTCGATCTCGATCAGCCTCGTCGGGTTGGTGGCGTCGTCGTGGTACGCGGTCTGGATGATGTGGATCGGGTTCCCCGCAACCCCCTGCTGCTCGCTGTGCGCCCAGGTGCCGGTGTGGCCGGAGAGGACGAAGCGGACGTTCGGGGCGCGAGCCACCAGATGGTCGAGGACGAACTGCGGGCTCGTGTTGCCGTAGCCGCCGTTGTCCTGGCTGATCGAGCCGTCGGCCTCCAGGAAGGAGTGGGTCACGATGATGGCGTTGTGGTACCGGTGCGCGGCCAGAACCTCGGAGGCCCAGTGGACGGCTCGCAGACGCGGCCAGAGCTCGAGGTGGAGCACCAGCCAGTCCACGCCACCGGCAGTGAACGTGCTGTAGGAGTTGTCGACCTTGCCCTCCTCGAACGTGCCGCGAAGGTTCTCGACGTGATCGACGCCGAAGTAGGTGTTGAAGGTCTCGGTGTGGCGTAGCTGCGCCTGGGTGTTCGCACCGTCTCTCGCACTTCCACCCACGGCGGTGGCCATGGCGTCGTGGTTGCCGACGGCGAAGGAGTAGGGGATGCCGGTGGCATCGAGCACGGCGACCCCCTCGTGCGCGAGCTTGTACTGCTCGTGCCCAGGAGTGTCCCAGTCGACGACGTCGCCGGTGTGCGTGATGTAGCGCAGATCGAGCGCGTCCTCGTTGCTGGCGAGCCACTGCGCCCGGTGCAGGAAGAGGTTCGGCTCGCGACCCGGGTGCACCTCCTTCTGGGTGTCGGGCAGCACGGCCAGCGTGAACACCGTGTCGGTGGCGACGAAGAAGGAGACGCCGAGATCGGCGAATCCCGCCGCCATCAGCTCCTCGCGCTGGCCGTCGGTGATCGCCAGGCGCTGCTGTCCGTCCTTGGCGCGGACGAGCTCGTGGACCGCCTCGAGGCAGTCGGCCGACTTGGCCGACGCGAAGAACCCGTCCTCCTGAAGGATGTAGCCGTCCCTGATCAGGTCCTCGAGCCGTCGACCCTCGAGCGTGTACGCGTGCTGGCCGGTCGCAGGGCGGAGCAGGTGATGGACAAGCCGGAGACCCTCCCGGGCTGTCGCGGAGCCGAGGAAGGCGACCCCGTCGTCGTCGGAGAAGCCGCCGTCGTGCTGCGCGGTGTCGGCCTCGGCGCGAGAGGTCGTCAGGATGCTGTTGTCCGTCCGCGGGTCGATCCGTTGGTGAACCGCATCCGTCATGAGGGAGCAGAGGTCCTGACGCGAGGCTGCGTCGTGGTGCGCGGGTCCCGTCCCGTCGGGCTGCGATGCAGGCGCGCGAGTCTCTGCGACGGAGCCGCAACCGGCGAGGAGGACGACGGCGGTCACGCCGGCGACCCACCTGCCCAGTCCGTCGACCGTCCTCACCACACAATCGTCCACTGAGGCCGGCGGACGCCGCGCGGCTTCGGTCTTCCCGGATCTCCAGCGGGAAGGGCTGTGTTGGCCGACCGGCGGCTCCGGCTCCTCAGCCCCTGACAGCCGTGCTGAGCGGCCGGTCAGTGGTGATGGGGTCTGCGTGCCGGTGCGCGACGCGCCAGGCGCCGTCGTCCTCGCGGCGGAAGATCATGGTTACCCGCAGGTCGATGGCGACGGTGTCGGCGCGTCCGGTGAGGCGACCCGAGGACCTCTCGAGCTGGACGACGTAGCCCAGGTCCGGCGTCGTGAACCGGGAAACCTCCTCGAAGGTGAGCGTCACCTCGTCGAACCGAAACGCCCCACCCTCGGCAAAGTTTGCAGCGGCAGCCTCCATGGTTCGCCGAACCGCATCGGGTCCTCGCTGCGGCGGGCCCAGAGGATTGGCGAGCGTGACGTCCTCCAGCTGTGAGAAGCACGCCCGGCACGGCTCGGGGTCACCTTTCATGAAGGCGCCGAGGGCGTCCCGGTAACCCTCGATGGCGCGGTTCAGGTCGGAGCTCGTCATCGCACTCTCCTTCCACGACCACTCAAGGGGACCACCGCAGCGTCGCCTCGGCAACGCCCCCGGTTCAGGCGCGTGCGGCCTCGTAGCGCCGCGGCGCCTCGGCCCGCTCCACGCCGTGGTCGACGATGCGCCCGGGATACCCGTGGGCGAGCCCGTCGGGCACCTTCCACGGCTGGTGGACCGCTGCGCCGGGGATGTGGGCCAGCTCGGGGACGTGCCGGCGGACATACTCGCCGTCGGGGTCGAACCGCTCACCCTGGGTGACTGGGTTGAACACCCGGAAGTACGGTGCGGCGTCGGTCCCGGTCCCGGCCACCCACTGCCAGCCGTGGTTGTTCGAGGCGAGGTCGCCGTCGCGGAGATGCTCGAGGAAGTACCGCGCGCCGTGCGGCCACCACACGTGCAGGTCCTTCAGCAGAAAGCTCGCCACCACCATCCGCACCCGGTTGTGCATCCACCCCTCGGCGAGGAGCTGACGCATGCCGGCGTCGACGAACGGGTAGCCCGTCCGGCCCTCCTCCCACGCGCGGACGTGGTCCGCCGCGGCTCCTGTAGGATCCTCGTACGCCATGCCGCGCAGGTCCTCGCGCAGGTCGGCCCAGGCGGAGTCCGGGCGGTGCCAGAGCACGTCCGCGTAGAACTCGCGCCAGCACAGCTCCGCGACGAAGCGCCGCGCGCCCTCGGACCGGCCGGCGGGGTGGGCGGCGAGGTCGGCGAGCATCGTGCGCGGGTGGATCGCGCCGTACTTCAGATACACGGACATCTGCGACGTGGCGTCCAGGTCCGGGCGGTCCCGGTTGCGGTCGTAGTCGGCCAGGTCCTCCTCGAGGAACTCCTCCCAGCGTGCCCTGGCCGCGGCCTCGCCGGACGGCACGACGGCGAGGGCCGGGTCCTCCGCCCAGGGCAGCCGGGCGGACTCCACCCTCCGGTGCCACGCGAGGTGCTCCGGGAGCGGTGCGGGGGAGGGCCAGCCGTGCTCCCGCCACGCGCGCGAGAAGGGGGTGAACACCTGGAACGGCTCGCCGTCGGCCTTGCGCACCAGGCCCGGGCCGACGGCGTAGGGCGTGCCCGTGGCGACGAGCGGGACGTCGCCCAGGGCTCGTTCGACCCGCCGGTCGCGGCGCCGCCCGTAGGGCGTGCTCTCCCGGCTGACATGCACACTCGTCGCACCCACCTCGCGCACCAGGGCAGGGAGCTCCGTCTCCGGGCGTCCCGCGCGCACGACCAGTGCGCCGTCGTACGAGGCGTTCGCAGCGTCGAGGGCGGCCGTCAGATAGGCCCGGCGCACGGGCCCCGCCGAGGCCAGCAGCGTCGGGTCCGCGACGAACACCGGCAGGACGCCGCCGCCAGCCTCGTGCGCCGCGAGCAGCGCCGGCAGGTCGTGCAGCCGGAGGTCCCGACGGAGCCACAGCAACGCTGTCATGAACGCCATCCTCCGGGCCGTACCGGCACCACGCTCGCCGGCAGCGGCAGCGGCAGCGGCAGCGGCAGCGGCAGCGGCCCAGGGCGCGAGAGCAACGGCAGTGGCCCAGGATGCGAGGGCGACGGCAGCGGACCGGGACTGCGGGCGACGGCTGAGGCGGCGACGGGGTGACCGGCCGCGGACGCTCTCCGCCTCAGGGGCCGGAGGTCCCGGCGTCGCTGAGCTCGACGGTCCGCCCGTCCGGGTCCTTGACCACGAACGACCAGTAGCCCACCCAGAACGGCTCCGGCCTCAGGGCCTCCACCCCCGCCGCCCGCAGCCGCTCGACGGCCGACCGGAACGCTGCGGGCGCGAGGGCCACGGAGATCGACCGCACGTCCTCGGTCGCCGGTGCGTCCGCGAGCTGGCCATGGCCCCAGCCGGGCTGGAAGGCCCACCCCGACGGGCGTTCCAGCGACTCCAGGCGCTGGAACGACAGCTGCACGCTGTCATGCTCGAACGCGACGCCGTCGACCTCGTCCCAGATCTGACGCAGCCCGAGAAGCTCGCCGTAGAACTCCCGGGTCGCGCCGAGGTCGGTGCAGTACTCGTAGGAGAACCAGGTGGCCATGACGGTGAACCGTAGCCTTGGAGGAGGGACAGGACGCAGAGGAGACGGACAGGAGTTTCTTAGGTTGAGCCAGACGACGGTCGACGACGTGATGGCCGAGCTCGCGGCGCTCGAGGACCCGAGGGCCCGGGCGGTCAACGAGAGGCACGGCGACGACCACGGCGTGAACCTCGGCAAGCTCCGGGCGATCGCCAAGCGTCTGAAGACCCAGCAGGAGCTCGCGCGGCAGCTGTGGGCGACGGGCGACACCGCGGCCCGGCTGCTCGCGGTCCTCGTCTGCCGTCCCCGGGCGTTCGACCGTGACGAGCTGGACGTCATGCTGCGTGAGGCCCGCACCCCCAAGGTCCACGACTGGCTCGTGAACTACGTGGTGAAAAAGAACCCGCACGCCGAGGAGCTGCGCCTGGCGTGGTCCGCGGATCCGGACCCGGTGGTGGCCAGCGCCGGCTGGGCGCTGACCACCGAACGGGTGGCGAAGAAGCCCGCGGGCCTGGATCTCGGCGGTCTGCTCGACGTCATCGAGGCGGAGATGAAGGGTGCCCCGGACCGCCTGCAGTGGGCGATGAACAACTGCCTGGCCCGCATCGGCATCGATCACCCCGAGCACCGCGCCCGGGCCATCGGCATCGGGGAGCGCCTCCAGGTGCTCAAGGACTACCCGACGCCGCCGAGCTGCACCTCGCCGTTCGCGCCGGTCTGGATCGCGGAGATGGTGCGCCGCCAGAGCGCGGAGTAGGACCGCGAGGTCGGTTCCACCGGCGGTCAACGGCTGAGCAGCTCGGGCGGCACACGTCCGGCCCCTCGCACGTCCGCGAGCAGGGCCGGGTCCACCGGCTCCCCGGTCCGCAGCACGCTCAGTGTGCCGGTCGCCTCGAGCACCACCACGGCGACCTCCCCCGGGTGCCGCACCCCGGTCCTGCGCAGCGCCGCATGCAGCTCGTCGCGGGTGATGTGGTACTTCTCGAGCTGGTCGTCGAGCACGACCGGTCCGGCCATGAGGACCGCCGGCTGGTTGTTGATGAGGGCGTTCCACAGCGGCCGGCGCCGCACCTGGCCCACCACGGCCTCCAGGGCAAGGAGCGTCACCAACGCGACGAGCCCGCCGGTGAGGGTCGGCCACGGGCCGAGCGTCGCACGGCCGAGCACCGCGCCGAAGATCATGACGACCACGAGGTCGAAGCCCGACAGCCCGGCGAGCACGCGCTGACCGAGGAGTCGCGTCGCGAAGACGAAGGCGCCGTAGAGGACGGCCGCCGCCAGAGCGACCGAGAGGGCCCCGACGGGCGTGATGCCGATGTAGTCCCAGAGGTCCGACGCAGACATGCACCAATAGTGGCTCCCGTCAGGGACCGGGGCTCACCCGGGTGGCGCGGCCGGTACAAACGCGGCGCCGTCGTCGTCCGGTGCGTCGCAGCCCGGAGGGTCGCACTCTCTAAAAACAAGATTCATTGACCGTAGGGCGGTGCAGACCTACGGTCGTCCTGTCTGCAGGTGCAGGTGCAGGTGCAGGTGCACGTGCAGGAGCAGGTTCGACCACGGGGCCGCAAGGTCCCGCAACGGCGGGCGGACCGAGCGCCGCCACCTCTGGCGGAGCCGCCCGAAACTCGCCCTCCCCGCTTGTCGGCGTCGTCGCCGACGAGCCACTGACCGGGGGCACCCCTCGGTCGTCGGACGATCGCCGGGGGATGTGAGGAGGAGATGGTGATGGGAGCAAGTGTTGCGGGTGCCGCACCGTCGGTGTCCGGAGGGACGACCGTGCTGCGACGCGCCCGGACGGAGCCGGCCTACGGGGCCTTCACGCTGCTGCGTGTGGGCTTCACCGTCCTGCCGGTCGTCTTCGGCCTGGACAAGTTCGCCAACGTGCTGACCAGCTGGGAGGGCTACCTCGCGCCGTGGATCGTCGGGCTGCTGCCGTTCAGTGCCGGCACCGCCATGATGATCGTCGGCGTGGTGGAGGTCGTCGCGGGCGTCCTGGTGGCGGTCAAGCCTCGCTACGGCGCGTACGTCGTGGCTCTGTGGCTGGCCGGGATCATCGTCAACCTGGTGACCTACCCCGGCTTCTACGACGTCGCGCTCCGGGACTTCGGGCTGATGCTGGCTGCGCTGACGCTCGGCCGGCTCGCGAGCGCCTACGACCCGGCGTGGGGCCGGCGCGACCACGCGCGCTGACAACCGAGCCCACCGGCAGCCTCGCGGCCCGGTGACCGGGCCGTGCGGCCCGCGACGCAGGACGTGCGGTCCGGCCGGGCGCTCAGCCCACGAGCGCGATGACGACGAAGCCGACGCCCGCCGGGACGTCGAGGAACAGGCACGCCTCCGCCAGGGACCGCGGGACCACGACGCGACGGCGGTAGTGCACGGCGTCCCAGACGGCGTGCGACGCCAGAGCGGCTCCGGCGACGGCGAGCCCGACCCGGGGTTGGTCGACGAGCAGGGCGGCTGCCGCCAGTGCGCCGAACGCCAGAACCGCCGCCGTCTGTGCCGTGAGTGCCGGGCGAGGTGCTCCGTGGAGAAGTCCCACAAGCACCAGGACGACGACGGAGCCTGCGAGCGTCCACCACCACGGCACGGCGAGCAGCTCCGTCGTCGTCACCACCGCGGCGGATGCCGGGATCGCGGCCCAGGCGACCCACGGCCGGTCCGTCGCTGCCGCCGCGAGGTAGCACAGCGCGGCGATCGCGACGACGAGCGCGGGCACCTCACGGTCGGCCTCCCCGACCAGGATCAGTGCAACCGCCACCACGCCGACGAGGGCCGGCCAGTGGTGCAGGACGCCGATCCGGTGGGGCCGGTCCAGCCGCGCCGACGGTCCGGGTGCCACAGCTGCAGATGGCTCGTTCATGAGACTTCCTCTCGGTTCCGGGGTGCGACTCATCCTGACCCGGTCCGCGTCATACCCCACCGGGGTACCGTGGTGATGGCCGGATCCTCGGTGGCCATGTCCAGAACGGTGGGGGCGGCGGATGAACGAGCGTGTGGTGGGTGTGGTCGGGTACGACGGCGCCGAGCTGCTCGACATCTCGTCGGTGACCTCGACCCTCGTCATCGCCACCCGTCTCGGCGCAGACCCTCCCTACCGCACGGTGCTCCTCACCCCGGGCGGGGCGCCGGTCACGTGCGACTCGGGCCTGGTGCTCGCCGGCCAGGCGTCGCTGCAGCGGTGGACCGCGCCGTTGGACGCGGTGGTCGTCTCCGGCGGGCTCGGTCACGAGCGGGCTGCGGCGGACCCCCTCGTCGTCGGGCACGTCCGCCGGCTCGCCGCACTGAGCCGCCGGGTCGCCTCCGTGTGCACGGGGGCCACCGTGCTCGCAGCCGCCGGCCTGCTCGACGGCCGGCCCGCCACCACGCACTGGCGCTTCGCCGACCGGCTCGCGCGGGCGTATCCCCGGATCGACGTCGACCCTGGACCGATCTACCTGCGCGACGGCGCCGTCTGGACCTCGGCCGGGGTCACCAGCGCGCTCGACCTCACGCTGGCGATGGTCGAGGAGGACCACGGGCCCTCGCTGGCCCGCCAGGTGGCCCGCGACCTCGTCACCTACCTGCAACGGCCGGGCGACCAGGCCCAGATGAGCCTGTTCACGTCGGCGCCGGGGCCGCGTCACGACGCCGTGCGCGCGGCCGTGGCGCTCGTCGCGAGCGGGCTGGACGGGGAGCTGTCCGCCACCCGCCTCGCTCGAGAGGTGGGCCTGAGTCCGCGCCAGCTCTCCCGGCTCTTCGTCGAGCACACCGGGCTCACCCCCGCCCGGTACGTGCGCCGTGCCCGCGCCGACGCCGCCGCCCAGCTCGTCGCGAGCACCGACCTGCCGCTGGCGGCCGTCGCCCGTCGCTGCGGGCTCGGCAGTGCCGAGACGCTCCGGAAGGCGTTCCTCGCCGAGTTCGGTATGCCGCCGGCTCGGTACCGGAAGCAGACCCGCCTCGCGTCCTGAGGGCCCCACCTGCCCGGCGCCGCCCTGACCGGCCGCGTCCGTGGCCCGGCTCCGCCCGGCCGCACGGTGCGCGGCGACGTCAGGCGCTCACGCCACCGTCCTCGGCAGACCTACGCGGCGACCTCGTGCTCCGACAGCGCGTCCAGCAGGAGCGCGACGAGCGCCTCCTGCTGCACGTCCGTCGAGGAGGGCAGCTCCTCGTCCGAGCCGTCGAGCGCGCGGGCGGCGAGCCCCGCCTTGCTGTCGATCAGCTCCGCGATGCGCGCGTCGAGCGTCTGGGCGGCGATGATCCGCCAGGCGGTGACCGGCAGGGCCTGCCCGATGCGGTGGATGCGGTCGATGGCCTGGGTCTGCTCGGCGTCGGTCCACGAGAGCTCCGCGAGCACCATGTTGGACGCGACCTGGAGGTTGAGCCCCACCCCCGCGGCGGTCAGGGAGCAGACCGCGACGGCGACCTCGGGGTCGTTGGTGAACGCGTCGATGGCCCGCTGGCGTGCCGCCGTCGTCTGGTCGCCGCGGATCGACACGTACCCGATCCCCCGGCTCGCGAAGAGCTCCTCGGCGGCGTCCATCACGTCGACGTGCTTGGCGAAGAAGACCACCTTGCCGGCGCTGCGGACCAGCTGGGCGGCGTAGTCCGCCGCCGGTTCGGCCTTGGCCTGACCGATGCGCCGCATCATGGCGAAGACGTTGTCCTCGGCCGCCTTCGTGGCCTTGGCCGCGAGCTCGCGCCGCACCACCTGGTGCACGAGCGCGAGGTCCACGCCCGGCTCGCCGCCGCCCTCGTCGCCGCGCGCCGCGAGAGCCTTCTCGTAGCGGGAGACGAGACGCCGCGTGAGCTTGCGCTCGGCCTCGCGGATCGACCGGCCCGCTGCGCCGTCGAGCTCGACGGGCAGGTCGGCCACCCGGCGGGGCGGGATGTCGGCGGCGACGTCGATCTTGCGACGGCGGACGATCCCGCACTCGACCACGCTGTTCCGTGCCGCGGCGTAGAAGCCGTGGTCGGCGGGGGTCAGGCCGGTCTCCTCGAGGGACTCGAGCAGCTCGCCGCGCGGCTTCGTGTCGTCGATCCAGCCGAGGAACTGCCAGATGGCGTGGAAGTCCTCGATGTCGTTGATCAGCGGGGTGCCCGTCAGGGCCATCATGAGCGGGTTGCCGGTGCGGAGGCGGATGCGCTCGGCGATCTCCAGCACGTGCTGGGAACGCTGCGACTTCTTGTTCTTGATGTAGTGCGCCTCGTCGACCACCATGCCGCGGAACCCGAGGGTGCCGAGCCAGCCCACGTGCCGGTCCAGCACCTCGTAGTTGACGATGATGATGTCGGCGAAGCCGTCCACCGTGTCGCCGTCGCCGTGCACCACGGTCGCGCGCCGGTTCGGCGTCCAGATGCCCGCCTCGCGCGCCCAGTTGGTCTTGACCACGTTCGGCACGACGGCGAGCAGCGGGTAGGCGCCCGCCGCCTCGGCCGCGAGGAGAGCCTGCGCGGTCTTGCCGAGCCCCGGCTCGTCCGCGAGCAGGAAGGTGCGGTGGCCCGCCGCGGCGGCCGCCACGACGCGGGCCTGGTGCGGCATGAGGTCGGGGCCGCTCGGCACGTTGACCGACGACGGATCCGGCAGCTCCATGCAGGACGTGGCGCCGCCCAGCTCGAACGACCGGTACAGCGGCCCGAGCAGCTCCCAGCCGGCGAGGCGGCGGGGCTGGTTCGTCAACCTCGCGGCGGACGAGAAGTCCGGGGCGAGGAACGGGTTGGCGAGCTGGCGCGAGATGACGGACTGCGGCACCACCTGGCGGGGGGACGCCGCGGACGCCGTCGGGCGCTCCTCGGGTGCCGGCTCCTCCTCGGGAGCCACCTCCACACCGGCGGCCTCGAGAAGCTGGCGCCGGAGGGACCGGGCGGCCTCGGAGGGGGCGGTGTCGGTGTCGAGCAGCTTGAGCAGGGACGTGTCGCGGGCCGCCGTCTTGGCGAGGATGACGGCGATGCCGTCGAGACGCTTGAGCTGCTCCGTGCGACGGGCCTCGGTGATCGTGCCGTCGGCGTCCTTGACGCGGGCCCGTTCCTCGCGCACGAGCAGGGCGACCACCTGGAACTTGGTCCTGACGGAGGGGGTGACCCGGCCGCGCTGCACGGCCGCCTCCACGTCACGGACCACCTGGGCCAGCACCGGGAGGATTCCCTCCTGGTCCTTCGCGCGGGGCGGGCGCCCGTCCTTCGGTCGCGACGGACGACCGTCGCGCGCGGCGGTGCGGCGTGCCGGCGGCCGGCGTTGCGCTGCTCGAGCCACAGAATCCTCCTCCTGCGCCCGACCGCTCGCGGCGCCGGGACGAACCCGCGCACACGGCTCTGAGGCCGGGACGACGATGTCGACCGGAGCGGCACCAGCTGCCGCTCCGAGAGATGAGCCGACCACGCAGATCCGCAGACCATCGCGCCGAGCTCGACCGGCCCGCGCACGCGCGGACCTGAGGACCCCTCGTTCTCAGAGAGGCCGATCACCGGCTCCGCAGCCCGTCGTCATCCCGAGCGGACCTGCTCGTCACGGTGAGCTCTCATCGTAACGCCCCGCAGGCGTGCGCGGCGCTAGGTACGTGGCGCCGCGCGGAGGAAGAGACTCCCGCGCCGTCAGGGCCGCAGCACCGCCGTGGCGACGGTGCCGGCGGCCCTGACGACGGCGAACCTCAGGCCCGGTCCGCCGCCGGGACGGCCTTGGTGTCCGCTGCCGACGACTGGAACGCACCGGTGGCCGGGATGGTGGGGTCGAGGACGATCTTGACGGCGCCGTCCTCCTTCTGCTGGAAGGCCTCGTACGCGCCCGGCCCGTCCTCCAGCGAGCCCCGGTGCGTGCGCAGGCCCAGCACATCGAGCGGGTCGGCCGGGTCGCTCACCAGGGGCATGAGGTCGTCGGTCCAGCGGCGCACGTTGGCCTGGCCCATCCGCAGGTTCACCTGCTTGTCGAAGAGCTCCAGCATCGGCAGGGGGTCGACGACGCCGCCGTAGATGCCGGCGAGGGAGAGGGTCCCTCCTCGCCGGACGGTGGAGATGGCCAGGTGCAGGGCACCCAGCCGGTCCACGCCGACGTTCTTGATCATCGGGCGGGCCAGGGCGTCGGGCAGCAGGTTCGCGCCGGCCTGGACCGCCTTCGCGACGCCGGAGCCGAGGGAGCCGTGCGCCTCCATCCCGACGGCGTCGATGACGCTGTCGGGGCCCCGGCCGCCGGTCAGGTCGCGGACCGCGTCGGGCAGGTCGTCGACGTCGCGCAGGTCGATGGTGTCGATGCCGTGGCGGCGGGCCATCGCGAGCCGCTCGGGCACGAGGTCGACGGCGATGACCCGGCCGGCGCCGCGGTGGCGGGCGACCCGGGCGGACATCTGCCCGATCGGGCCCAGCCCGAGAACGACGACGGAGCCGCCGTCGGGGATGTTGGCGTACTCGACCGCCTGCCAGGCGGTGGGCAGGACGTCGGAGAGGTAGAGGTAGCGCTCGTCCGGCTCGTCGTCGTTCGGGACGGGGATGGCCCCGTAGTGCGCCTGGGGCACACGGAGGTACTCCGCCTGGCCGCCCGGGACGTCGCCGTAGAGCTTGCCGAAGCCGAGCAGCGAGGCGCCCGTGCTCTGCTCGCGCACCTGGGTGGTCTCGCACTGGCTCTGCAGCCCGCGGGTGCACATCCAGCAGCTGCCGCAGGAGACGTTGAACGGGATGACCACCCGGTCGCCCGGCCTGACGTGCGTGACCTCGGGGCCGACCTCCTCGACAATGCCCATCGGCTCGTGGCCGAGCACGTAGCCGGGGTCGACGAACGCTCCGAGCGGGCTGTAGACGTGGAGGTCGGAGCCGCAGATGGCGGTCGAGGTGACCTTGATGACGGCGTCGGTCGGTGCGGTGATCTTCGGGTCGGGGACGTCCTCGACGCGGACGTCCTCCTTGCCCTGCCATGTCAGTGCGCGCAAAAGTGGCTCCCTTCGTGGTGGCGCCGCCCCTGGCGGTGCTTCGGCCCGCGGGCGGCGGGTGTGTGGTTCTGGTTGCCGGCGCCTCGGACCTCACCCGGCCCTCTTCTCTCCCCGCCCGGCGAACCTCGGGGGCTGACCAGCCCCGCGGGGGTCGTGGAGCGTTCGGGTCCGGAGCCGGGTATCAGGGCTCCTGGCGCAGGTCCCGGGCGAGGTCCTCGCTCATGTCTCCACCCTGTCAACGGTTCCGGGGGGCCGCATCCGGTAACCCGAGGGAGGACTGCGGGGCGTTGATCACAGAGGCCGGAGCAGCTCGACGCGGTCGTTCGCCGGGTGGCTAGCCTGCTGAGATGTCCGACGATCTCACCGACCAGTTCGTGCGTGTCCGAGGCGCCGGCGAGCACAACCTGCGCAACGTCGACGTCGACATCCCCCGGGACGCGATGGTCGCCTTCACCGGGGTCTCCGGTTCCGGGAAGTCCTCGCTCGCGTTCGGCACGCTCTACGCCGAGGCGCAGCGTCGGTACTTCGAGTCGGTCGCACCCTACGCGCGCCGGCTGCTGCAGCAGGTGGGCGCACCGCACGTCCGCGAGATCACCGGGCTGCCGCCGGCCGTGGCCCTGCAGCAGCGTCGCGGGGCCCCGAGCTCGCGGTCGACGGTGGGCACCCTCACCACGCTGTCCAACCTGCTGCGGATGCTGTACTCGCGTGCGGGCACCTACCCGCCGGGAGCCCGCCGGCTGGACGCCGAGGCGTTCTCGCCGAACACCGTCGCGGGGGCCTGCACCCGCTGTCACGGACTCGGTGAGGTGCACGACGTCACCGAGGACCTGCTGGTGCCGGACCCGTCGCTGAGCATCCGCGAGGGCGCGATCGCGGCGTGGCCGGGCGCCTGGCAGGGCGCCAACCTGCGCAGCATCGTCAACGGTCTGGGCATCGACATCGACAGGCCGTGGCGTGAGCTCAGCAGGAAGGACCGGGAGTGGCTCCTGTACACCGACGAGCAGCCGTCGGTGCTGATCGCACCGGAGCCGGGCCGCATCGACCACGGCTACAACGGGAAGTTCTGGAGCGCTCGCAAGCACGTCATGCACGTGCTCGCCGACTCCAGGAGCCAGCGGATGCGGGAGCGGGCGTTGCGGTTCGTCCGGAGCGTCCCGTGCCCCGAGTGCCACGGCAGCCGGATCCGCCCCGAGGCGCTCGCGGTGACCTTCGCCGGCCGATCGATCGCCGAGGTCAACGCCATGCCGCTCGCCGAGGTCGCGGCGTTGCTGCGCCCCGTGGCGGACCTGCCGGACGCCGGTCCCGCCACTCCCGGCGCCGAGTCCGGGGAGTCGACCGAGGCCGCGGTGCGGATCTGCGCCGACCTGGTGGCGCGCATCGACGTGCTGCTCGACCTTGGCCTGGGCTACCTCAGCCTCGGACGGCACTCGACGACCCTGTCGCCCGGCGAGGCGCAACGCCTGCGGATCGCCACGCAGCTGCGCTCGGGGCTGTTCGGGGTCGTCTACGTGCTCGACGAGCCCTCCGCGGGTTTGCACCCCGCCGACGCGGAGCCGCTGCTGGTCGTGCTCGACCGGCTGAAGGCTTCGGGCAACTCCCTCTTCGTCGTCGAGCACGACATGGATGTCGTCCGGCGGGCCGACTGGGTGGTCGACATCGGCCCCGGCGCGGGAGCGGGCGGCGGTCGGGTGCTCTACAGCGGCCCGGTCGCCGGCCTCGAGGACGTGGAGGAGTCGGCCACCGGGCGGTACCTCTTCGGCCGCGCGGAGCCGGACGAGCGCAGCCCCCGCTCCCCCCGGGGCTGGTTGCACCTGAAGGGCGTCTCACGCCACAACCTTCGGGACGTGTCCGTCGACGTGCCGCTGCAGGTGCTGACGGCGGTGACCGGCGTCTCCGGCTCCGGCAAGTCGACCCTGGTGACGCAGGTGCTCGCCGAGGTCGTGGGCGGCCACCTCGGACAGACGCCGCCGGACCACGACGGCGCGAGCCCCGAGCTCGACCTGCGGGACGCGTCCGGGCTCGAGTCGTTCGACCGGCTCGTCCTGGTCGACCAGCGGCCGATCGGCCGCACACCGCGGTCCAACCTGGCGACCTACACCGGGATGTTCGACGCGGTGCGCCGGCTGTACGCGTCGACGGAGGAGGCCCGGGCGCGCGGCTACACCGCCAGCCGGTTCTCCTTCAACGTCCCGGAGGGCCGGTGCGAGACCTGCCAGGGCGAGGGGTTCGTCGCGGTCGAGCTGCTCTTCCTGCCCGGCACCTACGGGCCGTGCCCGACCTGCCACGGCGCGCGCTACAACGCCGAGACGCTCGAGGTGACCTACCGCGCCAAGAACATCGCCGAGGTGCTGGCGATGCCGGTCGACGACGCAGCGACCTTCCTCGCCGACGTCCCCGCCGCCTCGCGCAGCCTCCGGACCCTCCGCGACGTCGGGCTGGGGTACCTGCGGCTGGGCCAGCCGGCGACCGAGCTCAGCGGTGGGGAGGCGCAGCGCATCAAGCTGGCCACCGAGCTGCAGCGGGCCCGCCGCGGCCACGCCCTCTACCTCCTCGACGAGCCGACGGCCGGGCTCCACCCCGCCGACATCGCACTGCTCGTACGACAGCTGCACGGTCTCGTCGACGCCGGCAACACCGTCGTCGTGGTCGAGCACGACCTCGACACGATCGGCACCGCCGACTGGGTCATCGACCTCGGCCCCGGCGGCGGTGACGCGGGCGGCCGCGTCGTGGCCGCCGGACCTCCGACCGAGATCGCGAAGGCTCCGGGCAGCGCCACCGCGCCGTACCTCGCCCGGCGCCTCGAGGCCAGCGGGGCATAGGCATCGAACGCCTGTTCGGATAGGCTTGGTCCGTGTCCGGCGGGCCGACGATCCTGCACGCTGACCTCGACGCGTTCTACGCCTCGGTCGAGCAGCTCCTGGACCCGTCGCTGCGCGGGGTCCCGGTGGCGGTCGGCGGGAGCGCGCGGGGCGGGGTGGTCCTCGCGGCGTCGTACGAGGCCAAGGTGCACGGCGTGCAGGGCGGCATGCCCGGCTGGCGGGCGGCGCGGCTCTGCCCGGGCCTCGTCTTCGTCCGCGGACACTTCGGCCGCTACCAGGAGCTGGCGGAC
Organism: Georgenia soli; assembly: GCF_002563695.1. NCBI lineage: Bacteria > Bacillati > Actinomycetota > Actinomycetes > Allobogoriellales > Allobogoriellaceae > Georgenia > Georgenia soli. The sequence continues at coordinate 2,275,337 of NZ_PDJI01000004.1, forward strand.
CGGGTGATGCGCGTCCTGGGCGACTACACCCCGGTGGTCCAGCGCATCTCCATCGACGAGGCGTTCCTCGACGTCTCCGGCTCCACGCATCTCTTCGGCCCGCCCGCCGCCATCGGGGCTCGCGTCCGTCAGCGGGTCCGCGGAGAGGTGGGGCTGCCGATCTCGGTGGGCGCCGCGCGCACCAAGCACCTGGCGAAGATCGCCTCCCAGGTCGCCAAGCCGGACGGGCTGGTCGTCGTCGAGCCGGAGGGCGAGCGCCAGTTCCTCGACCCGCTGCCGGTGAGCCTGATGTGGGGCGTGGGCCCCGTGACGGAGCGACGCCTGGCCGACCGGGGCATCCGCACCATCGGGCAGCTCGTCGAGGAGCCCGGCCCCGCGCTCGAGAGACTGCTCGGCAAGGCCACCGGGGCCACCCTCCACGCCCTCGCCCTCAACGAGGACCCACGGAAGGTGACGGGCCCCGGCCGGGCCGGGTCGGTCGGGGCGCAGTCGGCCCTGGGGCGTCGGGCGCCGACGCCGGAGCTCGTCCGCTCCGTGCTGAGCCACCTGGCCGAGCGGGTGGGCGGACGGCTGCGGGCGAAGAACCGGGCGGGCCGCACCGTCACCGTGCGGGTGCGGTTCGCCGGCATGCGGTCGGTGACCCGCTCCCACACCCTCGAGGTGCCCGTCTCGGCCACGTTGACGCTCACCGAGGTGGCCGAGCGCCTCGTGTGGCAGGCGATCCGGGACCAGGGCGCGGCCGTGGACATCACCCTGCTCGCCGTCTCGGTGTCCAACCTGGTCCGGCAGGAGGCCGTGCAGCTCGAGCTCCCGCTGGAGCCCGAGGACCCGTGGCGGCCGGGCTCCCCGGCCGGATCCGCCCGGTGGGCGCTCGACCGGTCCATGGACGCGGCGCGCGCGAGGTTCGGCCGGGACGCGGTGGGCTACCTGCCGGCGACCGTGCGGCGCGACGCCGGGGTGCCCGACGCGTTCCGCGAGCTCGCCGAGCGGGACCTGTAGCTGTCGGCGGCGAGGCCCGGCCCCGGAACTCGCTCAGAGGGCGCGAAACGGCGGACCGCCTCAGGCCCCGATCATCGGCGTCGCGGGCACCTCGGGCTGCTTGGCCTGCTCGTCACGCGGACGCTCGCGCGGCACCGTCACCATGATGGAGATGAGCGCCACCAGGCACATGAACACGTTGAAGAGGAGGGCGAGCGCACCGCCGAAGCGCAGGGCGATGTTCTCCTGCCGCCCCATGAAGATGGACTCGACCGGGATGAGGGCCGGGTCGATGTTCTGCCCTGCGGTGAAGATCGCTGCGGAGATGGCCACGCCGAACGCGGCGCCCAGCGAGGACGCCATCTTGTAGATGCCGGACGCGGAGCCGGCCTGGGCGTCGGGCACGTTCGACAGCGCCGCGTCCGTGGAGGGGGTGGCGTAGAACCCCAGCCCCACGCCGAACAGCGTGAAGCCGATGAACGCGAGCACCACGTACTGCTCGATCAGCACGAACGTGGCCGAGGTCAGCAGGATGCCGGACGCCGTGATCATGCTGCCCCAGAGCATCGGCCTCCTGGGTCCGAAGCGCTGCAGGAACTTCTCGCCCACCCGGATCGTGGCGAGGATGGCGATCAGGTAGCCGAGGGTCAGCAGTCCGGACTGCAGCGAGGTGAACCCGGCGGCGCGCTGGACGAGGCCGAGAGAGACGATCAGGGTGCCCGCGGCGCCGTTGAGCAGGAAGTTCGACAACGTCGCGCCCGAGAAGGTCAGGTTCGCGAACAGGCCGAGGTCCATGAACGTCTCGTCCCTGCTGGTCTCGACCTTGAAGAACAGGAGGATGGTCACCACGAAGACGGCGACCAGCGCGAGACCGGTGGCCGAGAGCCACCCGATGCGCGGGCCCTGCGAGATGTAGATGTTGATCGCCAGCATGGCGACCACGAACGTGATCAGACCGCTCCAGTCGAAACCGCGCCGGTCGCCACTGGCCGCCGCGGCACCGGTGCCCGTGGTCGCCATCCCCGGCGCCGCGGCGGTCGACGCCTTGGACACGGGGGTGTCCTTCACCAGGTACAGGGCCAGGAAGGACAGGGCGATCGAGATGTAGAAGATCGACCGCCACCCGAGCGCCGACGTCGCCATCAGGCCGCCGAAGAGCGAGCAGAACCCCGACCCGCCCCAGGACCCGATGGACCAGTAGGACAACGCCTGCTGTCGCTCCTTGCCCTCGTAGTAGGTCTTCACCAACGCCATCGTCGAGGGCATGATGCAGGCCGCCGACAGTCCCTGGACGATGCGACCGCTCAGCATGGTGGCGGACGCGGCCGTGCCCTCGAAGGGCAGGACGATCAGCGCGGACCCGACGATCGACAGCCAGATGCCGACGTTCATGACCTTCTCCCGGCCGAGCCTGTCGGCCAGGCCCCCGAAGACCACGATGAAGCAGCCGGACATCAGCGAGGTGACGGAGACGGCGAGGTTGGCGATCGTCGTCGACATCCCCAGGTCGTCGCTGATGCCCGGGATGACGTTGAGCAGCGTCTGCGCGAAGAGCCAGAAGTTGATGACAGCGAGGACGATGCCCAGCAGCCACCTGTCGTCCGGGCGCCACGTGGCGGTGGGGGAGGTGCTGGATGCGGCGGCCTGGTTGGTACTCACGATGGGCGCTCCTTGGTGGAGGTGCGGCCCGCGGTCGTCACCGGCCACGGTCGGCGCGGCAGGCCCACGTACGACGATGAGACTGTTCCGCGACTTCCGCCAGCCGGGGGCCGTGCCTGGACGACGGCGGTGCGTCGCCCGTCGATGACGGCGGTCCGTCGCCCGTCGACGACGGCGGCTCTGCCCGTACGCGACGCCGGGGGCCCTTGACGACGGCCCGCACGCGGCTCCCTGGCGACGGCGGTGCGGGCGGCGCCGGCGACCGTCTTTCGGGACCATCATGCGAGAAGCGATCGACCAGATGGTGAGCCGACGTCTACCCTGCCCAGCAACCGGCAGCCCTCCGCCGAAAGGAACCCCTCCACCATGAAGCGACCCGTGCGCCTCCTTGGCGCCCTCGCCGCGTCCGCCCTCCTCCTCGCCGGCTGCGGCTCGAGCGAGGCCGACCCCGCCGCGGACGGCACCGGCGCCGCCGCCGGCGAGACCGTCCAGATCGGCATCACCCAGATCGTCTCCCACCCCTCCCTGGACGCCGCCCGCGAGGGCTTCAAGCGCGCGCTGGAGGAGAACGGCATCGACGCCGAGTACGACGAGCAGAATGCGCAGGGCGACCAGTCGACGGCGACGTCGATCGCCAACACCTTCGCCTCCGACGGCAAGGACCTCGTCCTCGCCATCGCCACCCCGACGGCGCAGGCCGCCGCTCAGGCGATCACGGACATCCCGGTCCTGTTCACCGCGGTGACCGAGCCCGCGGAGGCCGGCCTGGTCGACAGCTGGGAGGCCCCGGGCGGGAACCTCACCGGCACCTCCGACCTCAACCCGGTCAAGGAGCAGCTCGAGCTGCTCGCCGAGATCGCGCCCGACGCCAAGACCGTCGGCGTCGTCTACAGCTCCGGCGAGGTCAACTCCGAGGTGCAGGTCGAGCTGGCGCGTGAGGCCGCCGAGGAGCTCGGGCTCACGCTCGAGGAGGCCACGGTGAGCAACTCCGCCGAGGTGCAGCAGGCCGCCCAGTCCCTCGACGTCGACGCCTTCTACGTCCCCACGGACAACGTCGTCGTCTCGGCGCTGGAGTCCGTCCTCGCCACCGCCGAGCAGCGCCAGGTCCCGGTGATCGTCGGTGAGTCCGACAGCGTCGAGCGCGGTGGCCTGGCCACGTACGGGATCGACTACGACAAGCTCGGGTACCAGACCGGCCTCATGGCCGTCGAGATCCTCAACGAGGGTGCCGACCCGGCCGAGATGCCGGTCGCAACGCTCGAGGAGCTCACGCTCGTGGTCAACTCCGGCGCCGCCGAGCGCATGGGCGTCGAGGTCCCGCAGGCGGTTCTGGACCGCGCCGACAAGGTCGTCGAGTAACCCCGTGGTCGTCGCCGTCGAGCTGGGCCTCATCTACGCCGTCATGGCGCTGGGGGTCTACCTCACCTTCCGGATCCTCGACTTCCCCGACCTCACGGTCGACGGGTCGTTCACCACGGGTGGCGCGACGGCGGCGACCCTCATCATCTCCGGCACGCCGCCGCTCCTGGCGACGGCGATGGCCGGGGTCGCGGGCCTGCTCGCCGGCGTCATCACCGGCCTCCTGCACACCAAGGGCAGGATCAACGGGCTCCTGGCCGGCATCCTCACCCAGATCGGGCTCTACTCGATCAACCTGCGGATCATGGGCGACAAGGCCAACCTGCCCCTGCTGCGCGAGGACACGCTCCTCACCCCGCTGCGGGAGGCCGGCCTGCTCGGCGGGCTCGGGGCGATCGCCATCTTCGCCGTCGGCGCCCTGGTCCTGAAGCTCATCCTGGACTGGTTCCTCCACACCGACACCGGCCTGGCCATGCAGGCCACCGGGGACAACGAGGAGATGATCCGCTCCCTCGGCGTCTCGACCGACCGCATGAAGGTCCTCGGGCTCGCCCTCTCCAACGGCCTCGTCGCGGTCTGCGGGGCGCTCATCGCGCAGTACCAGGGCTTCTCCGACATCGGCATGGGCATCGGGCTCATCGTCGCGGGCCTCGCCTCCGTCATCATCGGCCAGGCGATCATCGGGCAGCGAACCATCTTCGTCGCGACCCTCGCCGTCGTGCTCGGCTCCGTCCTGTACCGGGTCTTCATCCAGCTCGCCCTCGAGTCGGGCCTGAAGGCCAACGACATGAAGCTCGTCTCCGCGGTGCTCGTCGTGCTCGCGCTGGTGCTGCCGCAGTGGTCGGTGCTGCGGCGGTTCCGGCCGGCCCGGCGGGTCCGTGCCGTCACGACCGGGGCGGAGGCCTGATGCTCGACGTCGAGACCGTCACCAAGACCTTCTTCCCGGGCAGCGTCAACGAGCGGGTCGCGCTGCGCGACGTCGAGCTCCACCTCGCCGACGGAGAGTTCGTCACCGTCATCGGCTCCAACGGGGCCGGGAAGTCGACCCTGCTGAACATCGTCTCCGGCAAACTGCGCCCGGAACGGGGGAGCGTGCACGTGGGCGGACGGGACGTCACCCGGCTCGCCGACTTCCAGCGCGCGCGCTACATCGGCCGGGTCTTCCAGGACCCGATGGCCGGGACCGCCCCGCACATGACCATCGAGGAGAACCTCGCCATCGCCCTCGAGCGTGGCCGACGGCGGGGCCTGGCCCGCGGCGTCACGGCCGCCAAGCGGAGCCGCTTCCGGGAGGAGCTGGCCAGCCTCGAGCTCGGACTCGAGGACCGGCTCAGGGCCAAGGTGGGGCTGCTCTCCGGCGGGCAGCGCCAGGCGCTCTCGCTCCTCATGGCGACGTTCTCGGAGCCGCAGATCCTCCTCCTGGACGAGCACACGGCCGCCCTGGACCCGCAGCGCGCGGCCCTCATCACGCGGCTGACGGCCGAGCTCGTCGAGCGCCACCACCTGACCACGCTCATGGTCACCCACAACATGGAGCAGGCGCTGAGCATGGGCACGCGGCTGATCATGATGCACGAGGGCCGGATCATCCTCGACGTCGACGAGGCCCGGAAGGTGCGCACCACCCCCGCCGACCTCCTCGCCGAGTTCGAGAAGATCAAGGGCGGTGGCCTCGACGACCGGACGCTGCTGCAGTAGCGGGCCCACCGGCTCCCCGGTCCGGTGATGCGGAGCGGGTGACCTCGAGGCGCCCAAGGCGGTAGCGCGGTCCCGGGCGGGGTGCGACCATCTTCCCCTCCGGGAAGGGGACGCTCATGCGGCGGAACGTCTTCGTGGTGGGTCTCGACGACCACAACCTCGCCACGCTCCGGTCGCTGCCCGACGTCGAGGACTACGCGTTCCACCAGCTCCTCACCCAGCCCGAGCTGCAGACCGGCACCGTCTCCGTCGCGGACCTCCTCGCCAAGGCCTTCCGCCAGCTGGACGCGTTCGACGGCCCGATCGACGCCGTCGTCGGCTACTGGGACTTCCCGGTCAGCCTCATGGTGCCGGTGCTGTGCCGCCGCTACGGCCTGCGCTCGGCGGACCTGACCGCCGTCATGAAGTGCGAGCACAAGTACTGGAGCCGCCTGGAGCAGCGGAAGGTCGTCGACAACCTCCCGGCGTTCGCCCTGCTCGACCCCGCGGCCCTGCCCGCCACGCTCCCGCGCGAGCTCAGCTACCCCGTCTGGGTGAAGCCGGTGAAGTCGGCGAGCTCCGAGGGTGCCAGCTACGCCGGCGACGAGGCGGAGCTGCAGACGGCGGTGACCCGTGCCCGCGCGACCCTGGACCGGATCGGGCCCGCGTGGGAGGAGCTGCTCGCCATGGTCGAGCTGCCGACGGAGATCGCCGCCGCCGGCGCCCGCACGTGCCTGGTCGAGGAGGCCGTGACGGGCCACCAGTTCACGGTCGAGGGGTACGGTCGGGCCGGTCGCGTGCGGACCTACGGCGTCGTCGACTCCTTCCGCTACCCCGGCTCGTCGAGCTTCCTGCGCTACCAGTACCCGTCGGTCCTCCCCGACGAGGTCCAGGCGGAGGCCGCCGCGGTCACCGAGAAGGTGATCACCGCCGTCGGCCTGGAGGACTCGACGTTCAACATCGAGTACTTCTGGGACGCCGCGTCCGGACGCCTGAACCTGCTGGAGATCAACACGCGGCACTCGCAGTCACACGCCATGCTCTTCACGCTTGTCGACGGCGTGCCCAACCACGCCTGCATGGTCGCGCTGGCACTGGGCCGGGAGCCGGACCTTCCCCGTGGCCAGGGCCGGTACCGCACCGCGGCGAAGTGGTTCCTCCGGCGCTTCGCGGACGGCGTCGTCCGCCGCGTCCCGACGCGGGACGAGGTCGCCGCCGTCGAGCGTGCGGTGCCGGGGACGACCGTCCGCCCGCTCGTCGCCGCCGGCGACCGGCTCTCCCAGGCCGACGGCGAGGACAGCTACAGCTTCGTCCTCGCCGAGATCTACACCGGCGGCGACGACGAGGCGGAGCTGGCGGCGAAGTACGCCGCGTGCGTCGAGGCGCTGACCTTCGAGGTCGACGACGTCGGGGAGGACACCTGATGCGCACCGTCACGTCGCTGCCGTACCAGGTCCAGGAGGTCGAGCACCTCTGGATCGCGATGTCGGACGGCACCCGCCTCGCCGCCCGGATGTGGCTGCCGGTCTCCGCCGTCGCCGAGCCGGTGCCGGGCGTGCTGGAGCTGATCCCGTACCGCAAGCGCGACCTGACGGCGCAGCGCGATTCCATCCACCACCCCTACATCGCCGGTCACGGCTACGCCTGCCTGCGGGTGGACCTGCGCGGCAGCGGCGACTCCGAGGGCGTCCTCACGGACGAGTACCTCGAGCGGGAGCTGCTCGACGCCGAGGAGGTGCTGGCGTGGATGGCCGCGCAGCCGTGGTGCGACGGCTCCACCGCGATGATGGGCATCTCGTGGGGCGGGTTCAACGCCCTGCAGGTGGCCGCGCGCAGGCCGCCGAGCCTGGGCGCCATCGTCACCGTCTGCTCCACGGACGACCGCTACACCGACGACGTGCACTACATGGGCGGGTGCCTGCTCACCGACAACCTCTCCTGGGCGTCGACCATGTTCGCCTACAACTCCTGCCCGCCCGACCCCGCCGTCGTGGGGGACCGGTGGCGGGAGCTGTGGCTGGACCGGCTCGAGCACAGCGGGCTGTGGCTCGAGGAGTGGCTGCGCCACCAGCGTCGCGACGACTACTGGAAGCACGGCTCCGTCAACGAGGACTTCTCGGCGATCCGCTGCCCCGTCTTCGCGGCCAGCGGGTGGGCCGACGGGTACTCCAACGCGGTGTTCCGGCTGCTGCGCGGGCTGGACGTGCCCACCCGCGGGCTCATCGGCCCGTGGAGCCACAAATATCCCCACCTCGGCCAGCCCGGGCCGGCGATCGGCTTCCTCCAGGAGGTGGTCGCGTGGTGGGACCGCTGGCTCAAGGGCAAGGACGACGGCGGAGCCGAGCATCCGGCCCTGACCATCTGGATGCAGGACACCGTCCGTCCCTCGACCACCTACGCCGAGCGACCCGGCCGGTGGGTGGGGGAGCCGAGCTGGCCGAGCCCGCGGATCGTCGAGATCCGGTATCCCCTCGGGCGGCACCGGATCGGCGCCCCCAAGGCGGCCGACGGTCCCGGGCCCGCCCCGGCGCTGACCGTGCAGTCGCCGCTGTGGGTGGGCCACTTCGCGGGCAAGTGGTGCTCGTACAACGCGCCCCCGGACATGCCCTACGACCAGCGCGAGGAGGACGGCGGGTCGATGGTCTTCGACAGCGACGTCCTGCCCGAACGGCTCGAGGTGCTCGGCGCGCCGACGGTCGAGCTCAGCTGCGCCGTCGACCGCCCGGTGGCCATGGTGGTGGCTCGGCTCTCCGACGTCGCCCCCGACGGCGAGGCCACCCGCGTGAGCTACGGCGTCCGCAACCTCACCCACCACACCAGCTCCGAGCACCCGGAGCCGCTTGAACCGGGGAGGAGGTTCACGGTGCGCGTCCAGCTCAACGGGATGGCCCAGTCGTTCCCCGCCGGGCACCGGCTGCGCCTGTCCCTCTCCACCTCGTACTGGCCGGTGGTCTGGCCGTCCCCGGAGGCGGTGCGGCTCACCGTCTTCCCGGACGAGAGCCACCTGGTGCTGCCGGTGCGCCCGGTCGGCGTCGACGACGGCGAGCCCGCCCCCAGCTTCGGGGAGCCGGAGGGGGCACCCCCGATCTCCGTCACACCGCTGAGGCCGGTCGAGCACGCCTGGACGGTCACCCGGGACATGGTGGACCTGTCCGGGGCGCTTGACGTGCTCAAGGACCTGGGCGTCGTGAGGTTCGACGGCATCGACCTCACCGTCACCCGCCGGGTCCACGAGCGCTACACGTTCGCCGGCCGCGACTTCTGCTCCGTGCGCGGGGAGACCGACTGGACCATGGGGTTCGGTCGGGGGGAGTGGCAGGTGCGCACCCGGACCCGGACGGTGCTGACCTCCACCCCGACCGACTTCCAGGTCCTCGCCGAGCTCGACGCCTACGAGGGGGAGCGGCGCGTGGCCGCGAAGACCTGGAGCACGACCGTCCCGCGGGACTTCCTGTGACCGTCCGCGACAGCTGACCCCGACGCCGCCGCAGCTGCCGGACCGGCCGGGCGACCGGCGAGGCGTACCGGTCGATCTGGGACGAAAAGCCCACAAGGAAGAGTCCGGCCGAATCTAGCGTTATCGCCTGGAGACACCGTCCTGCACGTGCTGACGTCCCGCACCGAGAACGCTGCGCCCAGAGCGACGCCGGGCACGAGGGCAGGCAGTCCTGCGCCGAAAGGGGAACTTGGAATGATGACTGCACGCGTTCGCCGGTTCGTGGCTGCCCACGACGTGGTGGGGTCCGCCGGACGCCTGGCCCTCGGCACGGCGTTCGCCGCGTTCGTCCTCCTGGGGCTGACCGGGCTCGCGCCACGCGGTTCCAGCATGCTGTCCACCATGTCTGCGCTCGCCGTGGTCCTCGGCGTGGTCGCCGCGATGAGCGGCCTCATCTCGCTGCTCGCGCGGCACGAGCGGGACGACGCGATGGGCGAGATGGTCGGCGAGATCGAGGAGTTCCTCCGGTCGCAGCCGCCCGCCAACCACCGCTGAAGGAGGGCAGGCGGCCCGTTCATCGGCTCTGCGCCTCCCGGAGGCGTGTCCCGGTCAGAACCGGGACGACCCCCCGTGCGTCTTGTTGCCCGACGGTTGCCACGCGACGTCATCGGGTGCACGCTTGATGGGTCCAGAGAGGCGGCCCGGCCGGCTCGCTGGATCCATGCAGGACCGTCCATCGACGGACGGTCCTTTCTCTGATGTCGGTCAAGCAACTGCCGTCCCCATGGACGTCCGCGCCCGGGCGTCCCGCGCCGCAAGGGGCTGCCATGTACGACCTCATCGATGTCCGCATGACCCGGACAGGGCCCCACGGCCCCGTCGACGTGCTCCGTGACATCGACCTTCACGTGCCCACCGGGCAGGTGGTCGCCGTCCACGGCTCCGACGTCGCGGCGAGGGCTGCTCTGGTCCGCGTGCTGACGGGACTGGAACGGCCGTCGTCGGGATCGGTCCGGTTCAACGACGAGAGCCTGGCCGTCATGACGACCAAACGGCTCGCCCAGGTCCGCGCCCGCGAGCTGGGGCTCGTGCCCCACCCGCCCCGCCTGCTGGACCGGCTGACCGCGGAGGAGAACGTCGAGCTGGGGCTCGCCCGCCAGGGCGTCGACCCGGCAGACAGGCGCCAGCGCACGGACGCCGCGCTCGCCGCCGTCGGCCTGGGGACCGCCAGGCACTCCTACCCGACGCAGCTGAGCGAGGAGGACCGCCAGCGGGTGGCTGTCGCGCGGGCGATCGCAGCCGGCGCGGTGGTGCTCGTGGTCGAGGAGCCGACGCCGGCGGTCATGCTCATCCTCGTGCGGCTCTCCCGCACCATGCGGATCACCGTCGTCGTCACGACGCAGGACGAGACGGTCGCCGCACGCGCCACCAGCGTGCACCGGCTGGACCGGGGCCGGATCGAGCAGCAGGAAGCCTCGCGGCGCGTCGCGAGCTGACGTCTCCGGAAGTCGGAACGTTGCGCGACGCGGTCGCAGCTTCGGGGCGGCGACGCGGTTCACCGACGCGGACCTGACGCGTTCCACGTCCCGTCACGCCGCGGGCCGTTCGTGCACGAGTTGCTCACGAAGCGACGCTCGTCGCCCCGCAGACCGGAGGCATACGGTGTGCTGCGCCCGGTGGCCGCGCCGGTAGGTGCGACATCACCCGACGTCCGCCCCGAACTGGAAGGACCGAGCCGTGATGACGGTCGACGCACTCGACCCCGAGCCCCTGGTCGCCGTGCCGACGGCGCCGCTCGGGTCCGCCACCGCCGAGGACGCGCTCGGGCGGCTGCGCGCGACGCAGCACGACCTCCTCTCCTCGGTGCGGGTCACGGAGCCGTTGCTGATGGTGCGCAACGTGGCGGTCGTGCAGGCTCTCGAGGCCGGAGTGCCCGCCGACGTCGTCCAGCGGGTCACCCGGATGGGTCCAGCGGCGCTGGAGCTCGCCGTCGCCCGCGGCATCTACCACCGCGATCACGGAAGCCCCGCACACGCCCGCGTCGCCGGCGAGCGTCTCTGACCCCGGGCGTCACCTGTGACGCTGGTGCGACCCCCACCCCGAGGCGCGGGTGGCGCGAGGCTGACGCGCCAGCGTGGGCGTGTCGGGCGTCGCGGCGGGCCCGGCCGCCTTGTGGCGGCGTCGTGCACACGGGCTGAGCGCCAGTGTGGGCGTCGCGGGCGGGCCTGACCGCCAGTGCCGGCCTCGCCGACCGATCTGAACGGTGCCGCAGCCCCACCTGAGCGCTCGCGGGAGAATAGCGGGGCAGATTTCTGCATTCCCCATCCTGTTAATTCGCGCCGGACGTCGGCGTTGATTCCCAGAAATAGGACTTCACTATTCCGGGGGGTCTGGGTCACAGTACTTTATGGGCGTCAGGCCGGCGGTTTTTTACCGTTCCGGACGACCGATTTCTCGGGCCGGGCGGCACAGGGTCGTAGGGGGCGTGGCGGCGCTCGGCCTCGTGCTGGTAGCCCTGACCGGGGGGGCGGCTCCAGACCCTCACGGCAGTCACTTCCGTGAGACTCAGCAGGGTCGTGTCAGTGCCAGCATGGCCGTTGCCGCCGACCGTGCCGCGCTCGCCGCCGAGCGGGGGCGGGAGTACGACCGGGCCGTTCTGGCCGCGGTCGCTGCCGAGAGGGACGGCGCCCTCGCTCTCGGCAAGGAGGTGCTGGCCAGCTCGGAGGGCAGGGTGCTCGACGAGTCGGAGCGCAGCGACCTCGCCCGGATCCTGCGGCGCGCTGCGGCCGCCGACGAGCCCACCGAGCTCAGGCTCGCTCCCGTCGCGGTCGGTGAGGCCGTCGCCCGAGTGCGGGCGGCGATGACGGCGTGGGAGGCAGAGCAGGCCCGGCTCGCCGAGCAGGCCAAGAAGGCTGAGGAGGCAAGGCGAGCCGAGGAGGCCCGCCAGGCCGAGGCCGTCCGCCAGGCCGAGGCGAGACGGGAGGAGGAGCGCCGGGCCGAGGAGGCCAGGCGCGCCGAGGACGCTCGCAACCGGGGCGGGGCACACAGCGACGGAGAGAGAAGCGCCGAGCCGGCGCCGGAGCGCTCGGCCTCGGCGCTCGCCGGACAGGGGGGCACGCCCACGGAACTGTCCCCGGCCGAGGTGGAGGGCTCGCTCCGTGACGAGGTGGCCGGGATCGCGGCGCAGTACGGCTGCGGGTCCGCCACCGTCCGCATCGACGACCCCCGGCTCGGGGACGCGAACGGCTCCGCCGACTGGTACAACAACGCGATCCTCATCCGGTCCTCCACGCCGCCGGAGCGGCTGACGTACGTCGTCGCCCACGAGTGCGTGCACCTGATGCAGTACCGGATCTTCGACGGCGACGTCGACGCCCTGTCGGCCCGGATGAACTCCGTCTACGGCGGGTCCGGCTTCTCGGGCCTGGAGCAGAACGCTGACTGCGTCACCCAGCGCTGGGGACTCTCCGCGTGGCACTACACCCAGCGCTGCGGAGGTGCCCGGGGAGATGCGGCCGCGGCGATCGCGGCCGGGACGAAGCCCTGACGTCCGGGCTGCGGCCGCTCCAGACCGCTGCGGCCGTGTTTCGGGCGGCTGCGCAGCGGTCTGGAGCGGCCGTGTTTCGGGCGGCTGCGGATGTGCTCCGGACGTCTGCGGATGTGCTCCGGACGGCTGCGGTCGCGCTCTGAACGGTTCCGCAAGAATCGGTGCAGAGCCGGGTATCAAATGGGCGAATGAATAGCGAAAAGCCCGTCCACAAACTTCCCGGTGCTCACGTCCGGATTGCGTCGATGGCCGGCTGATTGTGCAAGGAACGACCGACGTGGTGTCGGGTGTGCGGGCAGCGGAGAAGGACGTGGTCGCCCGGGCGCAAGGAAAGACCGGGCGGCGCCTTAAGGCGCGGTCCTGGCGAGGTCCTGGACGAACCGACGTTGCCACGGCGTCTCGACGGCGCGACGGTCGTAGCGCTCGCGGATGAGACGCACCGCGTTGTCCGGCGACGTACCGTCCAGCACCGCCAGGCACGCCAGCGCGGTCCCGGTGCGGCCGCGTCCGCCGTCGCACACGATCTCGACGCACTCACCGGGGGCGCGACGCCACACCTCGTGCAAGGCGTCGACGGCGTTAGCACGGTCCGCCGGAACCAGAAAGTCCCGCCAGCGCACCCACCGGGAGGGCCAGGCCGTCGCCGGAGGGTGACGGCCGAGGAGGAACAGCGTGAAGCTGGGCGGAGGGATGGGCGCCGCGCGGAGGGCCCGGCCGCGGACCCTCCGGCCCGACGGCAGGGTGACGACGCCTGGGACGTCCGACTTCCAGGGGGTGGTCATCTCCCCAGCTCCTCCGCCGGAGCACGGTCGGTCCCCGGACGTACCGCCGGTTCCCGGCTGCTCCTCCACGCGTTTCGGCGCGATGAAGCCTACGCGGGGTCGGATAGGTTTCGGGCAGGACGGTGCCGTTCGGTGCCGGTGTCCCCCGTCTCGAGGAGTGCGCCCGATGCCCATCCACGGCAGCCTGTTCAGCGACTACCGGGAGAACGTCTCCCAGGACCCCTTCTCCCTCCAGAACAAGAAGCTGCTGAAGATCCAGATGGGCTACGGGCCGGTCTGGGCGAAGAGCGGTTCGATGGTCGCCTACCAGGGGGACATCCGCTTCGAGAACAAGGGCTCCGGCGGCATCGGCAAGATGTTCAAGTCCGCGATGACGGGCGAGGGCGTGGACATGATGCAGGCGGCGGGCCACGGCGAGCTGTTCGTCGCCGACGACGGGGCGGACATCCAGGTGCTCTACCTCGAGAACGACATGGTCTCCGTCAACGGCAACAACGTCCTCGCGTTCTCCTCCTCCGTCGAGTGGGACATCCACCGCATCCAGGCGCGGGGCGCCGCGATGACCGGCGGGCTGTACAACGTCTCCCTGCGCGGCACCGGCTACGTGGCCATCACGACCAAGGGCGAACCGGTGGCCCTCGACGTCGCCAGCGCGCCGACCTTCGGCGACCCGCAGGCCGTCGTGCTCTGGACGGCGGGAGTTTCGATGGACGTGCGGGTCGACACCGGCGGTCTCCGGTCGATGGTTCGCGGCGGCACGGGCGAGACGTTCCAGATGGCCTTCGGCGGCCAGGGGTACGTGCTCGTCCAGCCCAGCGAGTCCGTCAAGGCCGGTGGTGGCCAGCAGGCGGGCAAGAGCGGCAGCGGGCTCTCCGACCTCTTCAGCTGAGCGGCGCGGTCGGCGGGCAGGTTCACGGTCGGCGGGCAGGTCCGCGGTCGGTGGACCGGTGGGCCGGTGGGGCGCGAAGGCTCGGCGGGACGGGTGACGGCTGACGGGCCTACCGCCGGGTGACCGCGTTGGCCCACACCCAGGCGTAGCCCTCGCGGCCGTGGTCGTCGGTGTAGCGGATGCGGGCCGCCTTCGAGGTCCACGCGACCGCGACACCCACCACGTGGTGGTGGCCGGTACGGGTGTGGATCCAGGCCGACACGGGCAGCGGCTCGGCGGCCTGGTGGACCGGCGTGCCGTACTGCGCGGGACCCAGGCTGTGGGCCTGCTCCCGCAGGGGAACCTGCTCGATCGCCACTGCTCGAGCATACTCGCTTCATCGAACTGACGTTCGACACTGAGGTGAGGGCCGCTCGGTCGTCGGGGAGGGCCACGGGAGTCGCCTCGGGCCGCGGCCTGAGAGGTTGGCGCCCGCCCGCCGCGCCTCTGCGGTTGATTGACGTCCGTCATGGTTCCTTCTCCGCGTCCTTCCTAGCGTCGTTGTCAGCAGCCCAGATCGGGCCGACAACGTCGAGAGGGAGAAGATCATGAGCACGCTGCAACGGTGGATGCACCGCCCGTGGACGGTGCCGATCGTGTCCGGGGCGCTGATCCTGACGTCATTCTTCGTCGCCCGGGTGCTGGGCTCGGACGCGGTCAGCGACGTCTTCATGGTCGCCGCGGCGGTCGTCGGCGGCGCGCCGATCGCGGTCAAGGCGGTCCGGGCCCTGATGGTCAGGGCCATCAGCATCGACCTGCTGGTGTCGGTCGCGGCTGTCGGTGCCGTCATCATCGGCGAGTACTGGGAGGCCGCCGCGGTGACCTTCCTGTTCGCCGTCGGGCACGCGCTCGAGGCCCGCACGATGAACAGGACGCGGTCCGCGCTGGCCGAACTGGTCGCCGTCGCCCCGGACGTCGCCGTCGTCCTTCGCGACGGCGAGCAGGTGGAGGTCCCCGCGGGCGCCGTCGTCATGGGGGAGACGGTCCTGGTCAAGAACGGCGCCAAGGTCCCCGTCGACGGCGAGGTCGTCGGCGGCACCGGCGCCCTGGACGAGGCGTCCATCACCGGGGAGTCCATCCCGGCCGAGAAGGCGGCGGGCGACAAGGTCTACGCCGGAACCGTCTCACGCGGCGGGTTCCTCCAGGTGCGCGCCACCGGCGTCGGGGCGGACACCACCCTCGCCCGCATCATCCACCGGGTCGAGGAGGCACAGGATGCGAGGGCGAAGACGCAGGCCTTCATCGACCGGTTCTCCACCTGGTACACGCCCGGCATCATGCTGCTCGCGCTCGCGGTCGGCCTGATCACCGGTGACGTCGTCCTCGCGCTGACCCTGCTCGTCATCGGCTGCCCCGGCGCGCTCGTCATCTCCATCCCCGTCGCGATCGTGGCCGGCATCGGCCGGGCCGCCAAGGATGGCATCCTCATCAAGGGCGGGGAGTTCCTGGAGCGATCCGCCAGGATCGACGCCGTCGCCGTCGACAAGACGGGCACCCTCACCGAGGGTCGGCCGTACCTCACCGATGTCGTCGTGCTGGACCCGTCGCTGGACCGTGACGACGTGCTGACCTGGGCGGCGGCGGCCGAGGCAGGGTCCGAGCACCCGCTCGCCCGACCCGTCCTCGACGCGGCGGCGGAGGAGGGGCTGTCGACCCCTGGCCTGCCCGAGAGCACCGAGCCCGTTCCCGGCATGGGCGTCATCGCCAGCACCGGCGGCCACCGCGTGCTGGTCGGTAACGCCGCCCTGTTGACCGCCGAGGGGGTGGAGGACACCGTCGGCGCCGTCCGTGCGGCCGAGGAGCTCGCCGCGGCGGGCCGGACGCCGATGATCGTCGCGGTCGACGGCCGGGTGGCCGGGGTGGTCGCCGTGGCCGACAAGGTTCGGGAGGACGCCACCGAGATGGTTCGCCGCCTGCACGCCGCGGGCGTCAAGAAGGTCGTCATGCTCACCGGCGACGCGCCGCTGGTGGCCGAGGCGATCGGGCGGGCCACCGGGGTGGACGAGGTCCGGGCCGGGCTGCTGCCGGAGGACAAGCTCGACGCCGTCCGTGAGCTGCAGCGGCAGAAGCTGACGGTCGCGATGGTCGGCGACGGCGTCAACGACGCCCCCGCCCTGGCCACCGCGGACATCGGGGTCGCCATGGGGGCCGCCGGCTCCGCCGTCGCCGTGGAGACCGCGGACATCGCGCTCATGGGTGACAACCTGCTCCGGCTGCCCGAGGCGATCGGGCTGTCCAGGCGCACGGTGTCGGTGATGCGGCAGAACATCGCGGTCGCGCTGGTCACCGTGACGCTGCTGCTGGCCGGGGTCTTCGCCGGCGGTGTGACCATGGCGATCGGGATGCTCGTGCACGAGGCCTCGGTGCTCGTCGTCATCGCCAACGCCATGCGCCTGCTGCGCCGCCGGGCCGACAGCGGCTCCGTCGCAGCGGCTGCGCCCGCCCGCGAGGCCAGGCCGGAGCGCGCACTCGCGCCGCGCGCCTGACGCGATCCGCGGGGCGCGCGCGTCGCGCCTCCCGCACGTCTCCCACCCAGAAGCCGCCGGCCCCCGTTCCTCGTCGGGGCCCGGCGGCGCGTGGCTGTCGGCACGACGGCGTGAGCGGGTTCCGTGGCACCATGCGGCACATGCACCCCGAGACCGTTCACCTGGACCGTTGCATCGAGCTGGCGACGGAGGCGCTCGAGGCAGGGGACGAGCCCTTCGGCTCCGTGCTCGTCGGCGCCGACGGGAGCGTCCTCGCGGAGGACCGCAACCGCATCGTCGGCACCGCTGACCCGACCGCCCACCCGGAGATCGCCCTGGCCCGTTGGGCCGCCGTCCACCTGGGCGCCGCGGAGCGTGCGGCCGCAACCGTCTACACCTCCGGCGAGCACTGCCCCATGTGCTCGGCGGCGCACGGCTGGGTGGGGCTCGGCCGGATCGTCTACGTCCACTCCTCGGCACAGCTGGGAGAGTGGCTCGCGGAGTTCGGGGTCGCGCCTGGACCGGTTCGCTCCCTCCCGATCCAGGAGGTGGTGCCCGGCCTGCCGGTCGAGGGTCCGGTTCCGGGGCTTGACCTGCGGATGCGTGAGTTGCACCGCCGGTACTACGCCTCCCGGCCCGGCGTCCCCGGCGGTACCTCCGGCGGGGCGTGAAAACCTCCGGCGTTCCAAGCCGACTGGCCGCTGTGCCGGTGGCCTGAACCGGGCGCTCCGTCGGAGCCGGCGCTGCTGGCTGACCTGCTTGCTTCGGTAGGCAGGGCTTGTGCTGCGGGGACGGTGAGAAGGGCGAGGCGTCACCGGCGAGCGAGGGCCGCAGACCGTGGGTGAACCGCCCCGGGTTCCGTGGAGGGTTCCTTCCTTGGAAGGATCGATCTCATGTCGAAGACGACGAAGCGGTACCCGGAGGAGCTCAAGCAGCGCGCTGTGCGCATGGTCCTGGAGCACCGGCAGGACTACACCAGCGAGTACGAGGCGATCAGGACGATCGCGGAAAGGCTGGGGGTCGGGCACGAGACGCTGCGTAAGTGGGTGCGCCGGGCCGAGGTCGACGCCGGCGCAAGACCCGGGGTGACCAGCGCCGAGGCGACGCGGATCAAGGAGCTGGAGAAGGAGAACCGCGAGCTGCGGCGGGCGAACGAGATCCTGAAGTCCGCGGCGTCTTTCTTCGCGCGGGAGCTCGACCCGCCACAGCGGTGATCTGCCGGTTCATCGACGAGAACCGGGCCAGGTTCGGGGTCGAGCCGATCTGCCGCGTGCTGACCGAGCACGGCTGCAAGATCGCCCCGAGCACCTACTACGCCTACCGCTCCCGCCGGCCCGCGGCGCGGACCGTCTCCGACGCCACCGTCCTGCACGAGCTGCGCCGGCTGCGCCTCGACGCCCACGGCCGCCCGACCCCGGAGAGCCTGTACGGGTACCGCAAGACCTGGCACGCCCTGCGCGCCCGCGGCGTGACG
This sequence comes from Georgenia soli, assembly GCF_002563695.1. Taxonomy (NCBI): domain Bacteria; kingdom Bacillati; phylum Actinomycetota; class Actinomycetes; order Allobogoriellales; family Allobogoriellaceae; genus Georgenia; species Georgenia soli. Next base: position 2,293,642 of record NZ_PDJI01000004.1, read on the forward strand.
GTCGCCCGCTGCACTCTCGAGCGGCTCATGCGCGAGCACGGGATGCGCGGAGCGGTGCGCTCGGGGAAGGTCCGCACCACCGTCCCGGGCAAGGACGGCAGCCGGGCCGGGGACCGGCTCAACCGCGACTTCACCGCCGCGGCCCCCAACCTGGTCTGGGTCGCCGACTTCACCTACGTGCGGACCTGGGCCGGGTTCGTCTACGTCGCCTTCGCCGTCGACGTCTTCTCCCAGGCCGTCGTCGGCTGGCACGCGATGACGACCAGGCACACCGACCTGGTGCTGACCTGCCTGCGCATGGCCACCTGGGCCAGGAGCCACCAGGGACACCCCGTCACCACCGGGCTGATCCACCACTCCGACGCCGGCAGCCAGTACACCTCGCTGCGCTTCACCGAGCACCTCGACCTCGAGGGCATCGCACCCTCGATCGGCAGCGTCGGCGACGCCTACGACAACGCCCTGATGGAGTCGATCGTCGGCCTGTACAAGACCGAGTGCATCAAGCCCGACGTCTTCCACGCCGGCCCCTACCGGTCGATCGCCGACGTCGAGTACGCCACCATGGCCTGGGTCGAGTGGTACAACACCCGACGACTCCACTCCGCGCTCGGCTACCTCACCCCGACCCAGCACGAAGCCAACCACTACGCCAAGCACGACTCCGTCCAGCCGGTCGGAGCCAACAACTGAACTCTCCACGGAACCCGGGGCGGTTCATTCTTCGCGGCCGACGTCGAGGATCTCGGAGTCGGTGCCGAAGATGACGCGGTGGAGGGCGCCGGAGCAGGTGAGGCGGGCGAGGAGTTGCGGGGCGAGGGGGGTGCCGTCGGCCAGGGTGGCGGGTTCGGCGCCGAGGAGGGCGGTGTGGTCGAGCTCGCCGGGGATGACGAAGCCGTCCGGTGCCCCATCGCCGGGCGCCCGGCCGTCACCGGGGGCTGCGGCGAGGGCGGCTGCGGCGGTGGGCTCGGTCGCCCTGGCGTGAAGGGTGGCCGGGGAGAGGCCGAAGGCGGCGCCGGGGTGGGTGAAGCGTTCGGGTTTTCGTGCCGCTCTCATACTGGCTGGGCCTCGGGCTCGAGGGCAGCGTAGTGGGCCTGCTCGTGCTCGACGGGCGGGACCATCCCGATGCTGGAGTGCAACCGGGTGTTGTTGTACCAGGCGACCCACCCGGCGGTGGCGAACTCGACGTCGCCGAGGGTCTTGTACGCCCCGTCGTGGAAGACCGTGGTGGCGATGCACTCGGTCTTGTACAGGCCGATGATCGACTCCATCAGGGCGTTGTCGTAGGCGTCGCCGACCGTGCCGATCGAGGGCGCGATGTCCTCCACGGCCAGGTGCTCGGTCAGCCGGATCGAGGTGTACTGGCTGCCCGCGTCGGAGTGGTGGATCAGCTGCCCGCGCGAGACGGGCCGCTCCTCGCGGTCGCGCTGCCAGATCGCCATGCGCAGCGGGACCATCACCAGGTCGGTGACCTTGGTGCGCTGGGCGTGCCAGGCCAGGATCCGCTGGGCGAAGACGTCGACGATGAAGGCGACGTAGACGAACCCCTCCCAAGTCCGCACGTAGGTGAAGTCGGTGACCCACACCAGGTTCGGCGCCGGCGCGGTGAAGTCCCGGTTGAGCAGGTCCCCGGCCCGTTTGCCGTCCTTGCCCGGCACGGTGGTGCGGTGGCGCCGGGCCCGGCTGATCCCGTGGTGGCCCAGGGCCCGCATCGCGGCGTCGACGCGCCCGTAGGAGACCTCCAGGCCGCCCCGCCGGAGCAGGGCGGTCATCTTCCGCCGCCCGTACAGGCCTTCGGGCAGCAGCCGGTACCGGCCCGTGGTGGGGTCCAGGACGAACGCCAGGGAGTGGATGGCGTTGACCAGGTACGCCATCGCCAGCTCCCGCGGCGCCAGGGAGGTCCGGGCCCGCCAGGCCCGGTAGGTCCGCGCGGCGACCTGCAGGCCCTGGTCAGACAGGACCCGGCAGACCGACTCGACCGAGCGGCCCTGGGCGTGCTGGGAGCGGATGAACTCCATGATCATCGGTTTCGGGGGTCGAGCTCCCCCGCGAAGAAAGTCGCCGCGGACCTCAGGATCGCGTTGTCCTCCTCCAGGCGCCGCACCCGCGCCTTGAGCGCCTTGATCTCCTCGCGTTCCTGGGTCGTCATCCCGTCCCGGGCGCCGGCGTCGACATCGCCCTGACGCACCCACCCCCGCAACGTCTCCCGGGACATCCCCAGACGCGCCGCGACCGCCTCGCACGCCTTGGTGATCGACCCGTACTCCGGGACCTGCTCCCTGACCATCCGCACCGCGCGCTCCTTCGCCGCGGCGTCGTACTGCTTCGGCATACCTGCATCCTTCCTCGCAAGAAACGATGCGGCACACAAACCCGAACGCTTCACTTCCTGGACGGCCTGCCCGTTGGCGGTGGTGAGCCAGCCGGTGAGGTGGTAGCCGCCGGTGGTGGGGGCGAGGGTGAGGTGCTCCTTGTCGGAGTCGTCCCGGTAGGTGCGGTCGGCGGCGGCGGGGTCGGCGCGGTAGGCCCAGTGCTTGACGAGGTGGGTGAACTCGGTGGCGCCGAGGGTGGCGGCGTGGCCCAGGAGGAAGTCCTCGCCGAGGTCGGGGTCGTTCAGGCGGGCCCGCACGGCGGGGGTGGCGGCGGTGTGGGTGGTCAGGGCGGTGGCGTGGTCGGCGCTGATGGTCCCGGCGGCCAGGGCGTCGGCGGTGGCGGGGAGGTGGTCGCGCAGGCGGCGGGCCTCGCGGACGTTCTTGTGGGCGGTGGTGTGGTGGCGGCCGGTGCGGGCGCGGTACCAGGCGGGGAAGGACCGTGCTCCGGTGGTGGCCCACATGCCGTCGGTCTCGGTGGCGGTGAGGATGCGGGCGGTGACCGCCTGCAGGCGGCGGTGGAGGGCCTCGGCGGCGTCGACCGCGGCGAGCAGCTCGGCGGAGGGCAGGGTGGCGAGGTCGAGGCCGGTGAGGAGGTCGAGCTGGTCGGCCGCCGCGGTCAGGGCCGCGGAGACCGGCCCGGCCGGCACGGCGGGGTCGGCGGGCGCGCCGGGGGCGGGCGGTGTCGTGGTCATCTCGCCCTCCCTCTGCGTCGTGGGTGCGTGTCGGCCGCGGGGCCCGTACGTCCGTCCGTCAGAGCCGGACTGCCTCGTCAGACCCGGTTGCTGAACGTGCCCCTAGGCTATCGAACGGGCGTTCGAGGCGGCAAGGGAAGTGGCGTCATTCCGCCAAATCTGTGGACGGCGTGGCATCTCACGGGGCTGTGGAGAACACCGGTCGAGCGGGCATCGCATGACCGGACCGACGAGAGGTGCGCCGCAACGACCAGACTGCTCATGCGCACCGCGAGGCAGGCGGGACCGCTTGCACAGAGGCGACCCGATACCGCGGTCGCGGCAATCATCCCGGGATAGACCTGACCGCGGCTGGTGCACGAGGCGGCTGCCGCGTAGCCTCCGGGCAACACCGGCCGACGGAGGTGCCCATGTGGTACTGGATCGTGGGACTGCTGCTTCTCGCTGTGTGCCTCCTGGGCCTCTGGTACGAGATCACCAACCAGCTCGGCCGCAGGTCCGAACGCATGCAGGGCGCTGACCCGGAGACGGCTGAGGAACTGCGCCGTCTGCGCTGGGAGATCGACCGTGGCAGGGATGCCGGCCAGGGGTTCATCCCTCTCTGACGTACCCCTGCAGCACCAGCGGCTGCTCGCGCCCCTCCCGCCGCCGCGCAGCAGCACGCACGCGCGCCCGAGGTTCGCCGTCGGGCGTTCCTGCGTACGATCCGCCTGAGGGGCCTGACGACGGGCCGGGGCGAGACCGACGGAGGAATGCACCAGCATGGCTGCCACGCTCGACGCTGACCGCACCGAGGTGCTGGGGGAGGCGGCCGCGGCGGCCAGCGACCTTCCCGACGCGCCCCAGCCGGACGCTGTCGCCGATCTCCTCGACGGCTACTACCGCGACGTGCTCACCGAGGACCTCGAGTCCCAGGAGCCCAGGAGCCTCCTCGGCGCGGCGCTCTCGCACCGGGCCGTCGCCCACCAGCGTCGTCCCGGGGAGGCGGTCGTCCGGGTCTTCACCCCCACCGACACCGACCACGGCTGGTCCGCCGGCCGCACGGTGATCGAGATCGTCACCGACGACATGCCGTTCCTGGTCGACTCGATCTCCGCCGAGCTCGCCAAGCAGGGCCGGACCATCCGCCTCCTCGTCCACCCGCAGCCCACCGTGCGGCGCGACGACGACGGCACGCTCCTCGAGGTCGTTCCCCGAGCTGCGGCGCGGGGCGCCGTCCACGAGTCCTGGATCCACGTCCAGGTGGACCGCATCGACGACGCGGGGGAGCGGAACAAGGTCGCTGAGGCGCTGCGCCAGGTGCTGGCGGACGTGCGTGCGGCCGTCGAGGACTGGCCCCGCATGGAGGCCCGCGCCCGCGACATCTCCGCGCTCCTGCTGCAGTCGCCCCCGTCCGGGGTGCCGGAGGACGAGATCCGGCAGGCCCGGCAGCTGCTCGACTGGCTCGTGGGAGGGCAGTTCGTCTTCCTCGGCTACCGCGAGTACGACTTCACGCGCGGCGCCACCCCGGAGGAGGCCACGCTGGAGCCCGTCCCCGGCACCGGGCTGGGGATCCTGCGCCACGACGAGGCCGCCCGGCCCACGGTCCTGCCACCCACCGTCGCCCGCAAGGCCGCCGAGCCTCGCCTGGTCATCATCACCAAGGCCAACTCCCGCTCGACCGTCCACCGCCCCGTCTACCTCGACTACCTCAGCGTCAAGGTCTTCGACGACCTCGGCAACGTCGTCGGCGAGCAGCGGTTCCTCGGGCTGTTCACGCTCAGCGCCTACACCTGGTCGGTCACCGAGGTGCCCTTCATCAGCTCCAAGGTCGCGGCGGTCCGCACGCGGTCGGGCTTCGCCCCCGCCAGCCACCTCGGCAAGGACCTCCTCGAGGTGCTCGAGTCCTACCCCCGCGACGAGCTGTTCCAGAGCGACGTCGCCACCCTGACCGACGTCGCGACCGCCGTTGTCCATCTGCGCGAACGGCCACGCACCCGCCTCTTCGTGCGCAAGGACGACTACGAGCGGTTCATGTCCTGCCTCGTCTACCTCGCCCGCGACCGCTACACCCCGGCGGTCGAGCGCCGGGTGGAGGCCGTGCTGCGGGAGGCTTTCGACGGGGTCAGCAGCGAGACCAACACCCGCGTCTCCGAGTCCGCGCTGGCCCAGCTGCACGTGGTGGTGCGCGCCGGGCACGGGGAGACGGTCCGCGACGTCGACGTGGCGGAGCTCGAGCGCCGGGTGGCCGCGGCGACCCGGACGTGGGAGGAGGATCTCGTCGAGGCCGCCGGGGCCCGCTACGGGGAGGAGGGCGCGGCCCTGGCCCGCTCGTTCGCCTTCCCCGAGGGGTACAAGGAGGACTTCGACGCCGTCGCCGCCACCGAGGACCTGCGCCACCTCGGCGACCTCCCCCCGGACTCGCTCGGCCTTCACCTGTACCGCCCCGACGGCGCCGCCGAGGAGGAGCGCCGCCTGAAGCTCTACCGCAGGGCCGAGATCTCCCTCTCGGCGGTCCTGCCGATCTTCCAGGGGCTGGGCCTCGAGGTGGTCGACGAGCGGCCCCACACCCTCGCCGACGACGCGGGGCACATCTACGTCTACGACTTCGGCCTGCGGGGCGCGCCCGGCACGTGGGCCGGCGACCCCGCCGAGGTGCGGGACCGCCTGCAGGACGCCTTCCTCGCCGTCTGGGACCGGCGGGCGGAGAGCGACGGCTTCAACGCCCTGGTGCTCACCGCCGGGCTCACCTGGCGCCAGGTGGTCGTGATCCGCGCGCTGGCGGCGTACCTGCGCCAGACCGGGTCGATCTTCTCCCGGGAGTACGTCGAGGCGGCGCTGCGCGAGAACAGCGAGCTGGCGCGGCTGCTCGTCGAGCTGTTCGAGACCCGCTTCGACCCGGCGGGCCGCTTCGGGGACGTCGCCGACGACGCCCGCGCGGCCGCCGAGGAGGAGGTCGCGGACCGCATCCTGGCCGGGCTCGACGACGTCGCCTCCCTGGACCACGACCGCATCTTCCGGGCCCTCCTCGGGATCGTGCGCGCCACCCTGCGCACCAGCTACTACCAGCCGGCCCGGCCCGGTGACGACGCGGGGGACGGCCACCACCCGACGGTCGCGTTCAAGCTCGACCCGCGGAGCCTGCCCGACCTGCCGGCCCCCCGGCCGCTGTACGAGATCTGGGTCTACGGCCCCCGGGTGGAGGGCGTGCACCTGCGCTTCGGCGCCGTCGCCCGCGGCGGGCTGCGCTGGTCCGACCGGCGCGAGGACTTCCGCACCGAGATCCTCGGCCTCGTCAAGGCGCAGACCGTCAAGAACGCCGTCATCGTGCCCGCCGGGTCCAAGGGCGGGTTCTTCCCCAAGAACCTGCCCGACCCCGCCGCGGACCGCGACGCCTGGGTGGCCGAGGGCCGCACCGCCTACCGGCTGTTCATCTCCTCGATGCTCGACATCACCGACAACATCGTCGGCGGCGAGGTCGTCCCGCCCGCGGACGTGGTCCGCCACGACGGTGACGACCCCTACCTCGTGGTCGCCGCCGACAAGGGCACGGCGGCGTTCTCCGACGTCGCCAACGAGGTCTCCCAGGAGTACGGCTTCTGGCTCGACGACGCCTTCGCCTCGGGCGGGTCCGCCGGCTACGACCACAAGAAGATGGGCATCACCGCCCGCGGTGCGTGGGAGGCGGTCAAGCGCCACTTCCGGGAGATGGGCCACGACACCCAGACCGAGGACTTCACCGTCGCCGGCATCGGCGACATGTCCGGGGACGTCTTCGGCAACGGGATGCTCCTCTCGGAGCACATCCGCCTCGTCGCCGCGTTCGACCACCGGCACGTGTTCCTCGACCCCGACCCCGACCCCGCGACCTCCTACGCCGAGCGCCGCCGGCTCTTCGAGCTACCCCGCTCCTCCTGGGCGGACTACGACCAGACCCTGATCAGCCAGGGGGGCGGCGTCTACCCCCGCACGGCCAAGTCGGTCCCCGTCAGCCCGCAGGTGCGCGAGCGCCTCGGCCTCGACGACGGCGTCACCTCGCTCACGCCGTCCGAGCTGATCCGCGCCGTGCTCACCGCGCCGGTGGACCTGCTCTGGAACGGCGGCATCGGCACCTACGTCAAGGCCTCGACCGAGACGAACGACCGCATCGGCGACCGCGCCAACGACGCCATCCGCGTCAACGGCGAGGACCTGCGGTGCAAGGTGCTCGGCGAGGGCGGCAACCTCGGCGCGAGCCAGCTCGGGCGCATCGAGGCCGCAACGGCCGGCGTGCGCCTCAACACCGACGCGATCGACAACTCGGCCGGGGTGGACTCCTCCGACCACGAGGTCAACATCAAGATCCTCCTCACCGCCGTCACCAAGGACGGGCGGATGAGCCTGCAGGAGCGCAACGAGCTGCTGGGGTCCATGACGGACGAGGTGGCGGAGCGGGTGCTGCGGCAGAACTACGAGCAGAGCGTCCTGCTGGGCAACGCCCGCACCCAGCACCACCAGATGCTGGGCGCCCACCAGCGGTTCATGCACTGGCTCGAGGAACGCGGCGACCTCGACCGCGAGCTGGAGTTCCTGCCCTCGGACGCGGAGCTGGCCCGGCGCGCCGAGGCCGGCCGGGGCCTGACGTCCCCGGAGTTCGCCGTCCTTGTCGCCTACGCCAAGCTGGCGCTGAAGGCGGACCTGCTCGAGTCCGACCTGCCGGACGAGCCCTGGTTCGAGACCGAGCTGCGCCAGTACTTCCCGCAGGCGCTGCAGGACCGCTTCGCCGAGGAGATGAGCCGCCACCGGCTGCGGCGCGAGATCATCGCCACCCGTGTGGCCAACTCGGTGGTCAACCGCGGCGGCATCACGTTCGTCTACCGCGCCATGGAGGAGACGGGGGCCTCCGCCGCCGAGGTGGTCCGGGCGTTCGTAGTCGCCCGCGAGATCTTCGGGATCGCCCCCTTCGTGCGGGCGGTGGAGCGGCTCGACAACGTCGTCCCCACCGACGCGCAGTCGGCGCTGTACCTGGAGTTCCGCCGGCTGCTGGACGGGGCGGTGCGCTGGTTCGTCCAGCACCGCCCGGACGGGATCGACGTCGCCGACGAGATCGAGCGCTTCGCGCCCGCCGTCGACGAGCTCGCCCCGCGCCTGCCGGAGCTGCTGCGGGGGCGGTCGCTGGCCGACGCGGAGGAGCGCTACCGCGCGATGGCGGAGGCCGGGGTCCCGGAGGACCTCGCGCGGTACGGGTCGGTGCTGGCGGAGCAGTACGGGGTGCTCGACGTCGCCGAGCTCGCTCGCCGGACCGACCGGCCGCTGGAGCAGGTGGCGCAGATGCGTGCCGCCGTCGAGCAGCACCTCGGCGTCGACACCCTCCTCGCGCGGGTGGCCGAGCTTCCCGACGACGAGCGCTGGGACGCCCTGGCCCGGTCGGCGCTGCGCGCTGACCTCTACGCCGTGCTGGACACCCTGACCGCCACGGTGATGGGGGCCACCGACGACGGCGAGGAGCCCGACGCCCGCCTGGCCGCCTGGGACGCCGCGAACGCCGCCTACGCCGAGCGGGCCCGCGCCACGATCCGGGGTGTCGAGGGGCTCGACGGCGCCTCGCTGGCGCCGCTGTCGGTGGCACTGCGCGCGCTGCGGGCCGGAGTGCGGTAGGCCTGGTCACCGCCGCCCCACAACCTCCGGGGACCAACCTGCCGACAACGCCCTGACTGCGCGTCCGGCCCGCCAGCTGGGCAGTCAGGGCGTTGTCGCCGGGCAGTACGGGGACGGACGCGGACAGGGGCGGGGACGGGTGACCGGCTAAAGATTGCGGGCGGCGTGGCGCTTCGCCGGCAGCCTCAGTCGCTCGGGGATCCGGTTGCGGTCGTAGGTGATGTCCGTGTACCCGTGCGGTGCGGGGCGGCCGTCCTCGTCGAGGTTGACGAAGACGATCTTCTCGATCGTGAGGATGCTCTGCCGCGTGAAGAGGTTGCGCACCTCGGCGCGCATCGTCATCGAGGTGCGGCCGAACGCCGTCGCGAGCAGGCCCATCTCGACGATGTCGCCCTGCTCCGCCGAGCTGACGAAGTTGATCTCGGACATGTACTTGGTGACCACGCGCTCGTTGCCGAGCTGGATCATCACGTAGATCGCCGCCTCCTCGTCGATCCAGCGCAGGAGGCTGCCGCCGAAGAGCGTGCCGTTGGCGTTGAGGTCCTCGGGCTTGATCCACTTGCGGGTCCGGAAGGTGATCTCGTGGTCCGTCGGCGTGGTCATGGTCGCCAGGGTACGACCGGTGATCGGTGGCAGGGTTCTCCAGTTGTGTCACCTGTGTCAGCTGACAGCGGCGAGTCCATGGTCCGTGGTGTTGAGGCGACGCCCACCGTCGTGAGTCACGGTGACGATGTCCTCGATCCGCACACCGAACCGACCCTCGAGGTAGATCCCGGGCTCGATGGAGAAGCACATCCCGGGAACGAGCGGTTGTTCCTCGCCCTCGACCATGTAGGGCGGCTCGTGGGTGGTGACGCCGATGCCGTGGCCGGTGCGGTGGATGAAGTACTGCCCGTAGCCCGCCTCGGTGATGACGGCGCGCGCGGCACGGTCGATCTCCTGGCACGGCACGCCCGGCCGGACCGCCTCGAACGCGGCCTGCTGCGCGTTGCGCACGACCTCGTGGACCCGGCGCACCTCCTCATCGGGCTCGCCGACCGACACGGTGCGCGTGGTGTCGGAACCGTAGCCGTGCATGAGCCCGCCGAAGTCGAGGACGACGGCGTCTCCTGGCTCGATCACCCTCTCGCCGGCCTCGTGGTGCGGGTTGGCCCCGTTCGGTCCGGAGCCCACGACGGTGAAGTCGACCTGTTCGTGCCCGAAGTGCTGCAGCAGCGCAGCCAGGTCGGCCGCCACCTCTCTCTCGCGGCGACCCGAGAAAGGGCGCCCGAGGATCTCGTCGTAGACCGCGTCGGCGGCGGCCCCGGCGGCCGTCAGCCGGGCAAGCTCCGCGCCCTCCTTGACGGCACGGAGCATGGGCAGTGCCTCGGACATGGCCCGGTACCGGGTGCCGGGCCGGGTCCGCTGCAGGCCCAGGAGGTGCGCGGCCCACGTGGAGTCGGAGACGGCGAACGTCCCCTCGGCCGGCAGCAGGGCGGCGGCGGCCTCGTAGGGGTCGGTGCCGTCGGTCCAGGCGGCCAGCTGCAGGGCCGGCGCGCCAGTGGCGGCCTCGGCGTCGGGGCGCTCGAGAGTCGGGACGAGCAGGGTCGGTTCCTGGTCCGGCGCAAGGACCAGCAGGGTGAGGCGCTCGGTCGCCGCCGGCGGTCGGTAACCGGTGAGCCACGTCAGGTCAGGGCCGGGGGCGACGATGACTCCCGCGAGTCCCGTCCGTGCCGCGTCGGCCGCCGCCCGCTCCAGGCGGCTCGAGTACACGGCGCTCGTGAACTTCTCGGGCTCCGTCGGGGCGTGCGCGGTCACGACCTCATCCTGCGGCACGGTGCCGCCGGAGGCCAGCGTGCCGGCACGCCGTCGGGCCCGACCACGTCGCGGCCGTACCATCGTCACGCCCCGACGGCGGGGCAGGAACCACGGGAGCACAGATGACGAGCACGTCCACGCCGACCAGAAGTCCCCGCCCGGCGGGCGTGGCCCGGCTGGCGGCGATGCGCGCCGCGTTCGGCGTCCTCGACACAGTGGCCCCCCACGTCTCCGCCCGGTGGGCGCTGCGCCTGTGGTCCACGCTGCCCTCCAACGGCGGCCGTCGGCGCGACGAACGACCCTTCGCCGGCGAGCGGTCCGTCGTGGACCTGCCCGGGCGTCGCTCCGTCGTCGTCGAGACCTGGGGCGTCGGCGAGCCCGTCTACCTCGTGCACGGCTGGGGCGGCTGGCGCGGCCAGCTCGGTGCCTTCGTCGCACCGATCGTCGACGCCGGACGGCGGGTCGTCGCCTTCGACGCCCCGAGCCACGGCGAGTCAGGGCCGGGCGTGCTCGGCCCCCGGCGCAGCACCGCCGTCGAGATGACGGAGGCCCTGCTCGCCGTCGTCGAGCGCCACGGCGAGCCGGCCGCCGTCGTCGGCCACTCGCTCGGATGCACGACGACGGCGATCGCCGTCCACGACGGCATGCCGGCCGCCCGGGTGGCGCTCGTCGCGCCGAGCGCGGACGTGGTGGCCATGACGGACGAGATGGCCCGCCGCCTCGGCTACGCCGAGCGCACCAAGCGGGAGTTCGCGTCTCGGCTCGAGACGCTCGCTGGACGCCCGCTGACGGACTTCGACCTCACGCGGATGGCGGGGGCGGTCCCGGCGCTGGTGGTGCACGACCGCCTCGACAAGGAGGTGCCGTACGCCGAGGGCGTCCGGGTGTCCCAGGCCTGGCCCGCCGCCACCCTCGAGACCACCGAGGGGCTGGGGCACCAGCGGATCCTGCGCGACCCCGGCGTGATCGCCCGCGTCGTGGAGTTCGTCGCGCCGTCACGCCCGTCGCGCGGTGCGGTTGCGGCACAGTAGAGGCATGCGCACCATCGGCCTGATCGGCGGGATGAGCTGGTACTCCTCGGCCGAGTACTACAAGGTGGTCAACGCCGAGGTCCAGAGCAGGCTCGGCGGACACCACTCCGCGCGGATCGTCATGGTCTCGCTCGACTTCGACGAGGTCCGCGCCCTCCAGCTCGCCGAGGACTGGGCCGGCGCGGGCAGGCTGCTCGCCGACGCGGGGCGCCGGCTCGAGGAGGCCGGAGCCGACGTCGTCCTCATCGCCACCAACCTCATGCACAAGGTGGCCGACGACGTCGAGGCCGCCGTGTCCGTCCCGCTGCTGCACATCGGCGACGCCGTCGGCAGGGCCGCCTCCGCGGCCGGCCACCGCACCGTCGGACTCGTCGGCACCCGGTGGGTCATGGACGAGACGTTCTACTCCGACCGGCTCGGCAGGCACGGGGTGGACGTCGTGGTCCCGCCCGGGACGGACAGGGAGATGATCGACCGGGTCATCTTCGACGAGCTCACGCAGGGCGTCGTCTCCGACGTCTCCCGGCGCCGCTACGTCCGGGTGATCGAGGAGCTCGCCGCGCGGGGCGCGGAGGCGGTGGTCCTCGCCTGCACGGAGATCGAGCTGCTCGTGCGGCCGGCCGACAGCCCGCTGCCGCTGATCGACTCCATGCGCACGCACGCGCTGCGCGCCGTGGAGGTTGCCCTCGAGGGCACCTGAGGGTGGCGACCCCCGACGGGGCTCGCTGCGCGCGTGAGACGCAGAAGCGGCCCACCGGACGAGGTCCGGTGGGCCGCTGGCGTCCCTGCGGATCAGGCGGGGAGGGGCACCTGGTCCAGCTTGGCCGGGACGGGACGGACGGCCTCGGGAGCAGCCGCCGGGGCGAAGGAGCGGAACGCCACCCCGAAGATCGCGAGCAGAGCGCCCAGCCCCATCACCAGGGCGGCCACGCCGTAGGAGACCACCGAGGTGAACAGCGAGGCGCGCAGGAACGAGGCGTTCATGACCGTGGCGCGCTGCCCCTGCAGCTCCTCGGCAAGGGCGGTGTCGCCGGCCGCCTCGGCCTCCTTCACGAGCCCGCCGAGCTCGGCGTAGGTGCGACCCTCGGTGGCGTGCAGGGCGTGCTCGTTGATGACCTGCGCCTGGGCGAAGGCGGAGAACGGGCCGTTGACGTCGTCGCCCGGGAGGAACTTGGAGTCCTCCGCGACGGTGACGTTCTCCTTGGCCAGGTTGGTGGTGATGAGGGCCCACGTCGCGCCGCCGGCGATGACGAAGAGCGCTCCTGCGATGATGGCGACCAGGCCGGTGACCTTGGCGATGCTGCTGTTCATGGTGGTTCCCCGTGTCTCTGCGGGCAGCCACCTGCTGGCTTCCCGCTCAGTTCCGAACCGGTATCGGACCGGTCCTTCTTCGTACGGGACAAACGTAGGTCCGGCATAACGGGCGAAACCGGGACAGAGGTCCCGACCTCGGCGAAGCGGAGCGAACTGGCGTCGCGAGTGCCCTGCGCCTGGGGGTCAGCCAGCGCCGTCGACCGCTGACCGCTTGCGCCCTCACCGGTACGACGGCGCACAATGGGGACGTCACCTGCCCAGGGAGGACCCCGTGCGCCACCGCACCACGCTCGCCGCCGCCGGCGGCGTCTCGCTCGCCCTGCTGCTCGGCGCCTGCTCGTCCAGCGACGTGCCGGGGGAGGTCCGTCAGTCCGCCTCTGCCGCCGTCGAGGGCCTCAGCGGCTCCGCCGACGAGGCGCGCACGGCCCTGAAGGACGCGGCGGACGAGGCCCGGTCGGCGGCCGAGGACGCCCGCAGCCAGCTGCCCAGCCTCGACCCGGACGCCCGTGCGGCCGTCGAGGACGCGGTGGACTCGGCGCAGACCGCGGTCAAGGACGCCGAGCAGGCCCTGTCCGGGGACGACGCCGCGGCGGCCAAGGAGCAGGCCCGGACCGCGCTCGAGGACGCCAAGGCGAAGCTGAACGAGGCCTCGAAGCAGGCCGACGGGAGCGTCCAGAAGGCGCTCGACGAGCTCTCCGCCAAGGTCGACGAGATGCGCTCCCGGCTCGGGCAGGGCTGAGCGCCCGACCCGACCTGGGCCGAGCGCTCAGCCGGAGCCCCGGCGCCGCCGGGAGCGTTCCGTACGTCCGCGCCTACGGGACGACGACGGCCCGCCCGCGCAGCGTGCCCGCGTGGAGCTTCTCGTACGCCTTCGGTGCGTCGTCGAGGGAGAACACCTCTGTCTCGACGGAGATCACGCCGGCACGGGCGAGGTCCAGCACCTCGAACAGCTCGGAGCGGTAGCCCCAGTACGGTGCACGCACCGAGGACTCCCAGGGCCGGTCGAGGAAGCCGGCGGGCAGCGAGCCGCTGCCCACGCCGACCATCACGTGGTCCCCGCCGACGGCCAGCATCTTGCTGCCCAGGTCCATGGTCGGCTGGATGCCGACGAAGTCGAGGACGGCGATCGCGCCGCGGCCGCCGCTGAGCCTGCGCACCTCGTCCACGGCCCCGTCGTCGGAGAGGAACGCGTGGTGCGCGCCGACCTCCGTCGCGAGGGCGAGCTTCTCCTCGTTGACGTCGAGCGCGACGACGGTCGCGGAGGTGACGGCCCGCAGGATCTGGATGCCGACGTGGCCCAGGCCCCCGGCGCCGATCGCCACGGCCACCGACCCGGGCACGAGCTTGGGCAGCGACGCCTTGATCGCGTGGTACGGCGTGAGCCCGGCGTCCGTCAGCGACACGTTGGCCACCGGGTCGAGGTCGCCCAGCGGCACCAGGTGGCGGGGGTCGTCGACGATCATGTACTCGGCCATCGCGCCGGGCGAGCCGAGCCCGGGCGGGGCGATGCCCAGCTCGCCGGCCCGGGCGCAGTAGTTCTCCCGGCCCTGCGCGCACTGGTAGCAGTGGCCGCAGCCCCACGGTCCGTAGACGGCGACGGAGGTCCCCACCTCCACGCCCTTCACGCCGTCGCCGAGCTTGTCGACGACGCCGGCCCCCTCGTGCCCGAGGGTGAGCGGCAGGCCGTAGACGTACGCCTCCTCGGGCAGGCTCATGACGAAGGCGTCCGAGTGGCACGCCCCTGCCGCGGTCACCCTCAGGCGCACCTGACCCGGCCCCGGCTCGGGAGTCTCGATCTCGACGACCTCCGGGGCGGCCCCGATGGTGCGGTACTGCAACGCCTTCATGTCCGTCCTCCTTCGTGGTCGGCTCGTGGCTGCCGACGCCTTTTCAGCATGTCAGCGTCCGATGCCGTCCGCCCGGGCAGTAGGTCCCCCGCGGGGCCGGTCCTGCTTGGGCCCCCGACCCCGCGCGGTGAGAGGATCGAGGCAGGAACCCGACCCGAGCGTGGAGGTTTGACGATGGCACTGCCCTACGACGACGACCCGAAGTTCGCCGAGTACGCCCACCCGGAACGCCTGGTGAGCACCGAGTGGCTGGCCCGGCACCTCGGGACGGAGGGGCTCGTCGTCGTCGAGAGCGACGAGGACGTGCTGCTCTACGAGACCGGCCACATCCCCGGGGCCGTCAAGGTGGACTGGCACCTCGACCTCAACGACCCCGTCGCCCGCGACTACGTCGACGGCGAGGGCTTCGCCCGGCTCATGTCCGCCAAGGGCATCACGCGCGAGAGCACCGTCGTGCTCTACGGCGACAAGAACAACTGGTGGGCGGCCTACGCCCTGTGGGTCTTCACCCTCTTCGGCCACCCCGACGTGCGGCTGCTCGACGGCGGCCGCGCCAAGTGGCAGGCCGAGGGCCGCGAGATGACCACCGAGACGCCCGTCCCCGCGCCGACCGAGTACCCGGTGGTCGAGCGCGACGACAGCCGCGTGCGCGCCTACAAGGAGGACGTGCTGGAGTTCCTGGGCGGCCAGCTCGTCGACGTCCGCTCGCTGCCGGAGTACACCGGCGAGCGCACCCACATGCCCGACTACCCGCAGGAGGCGAGCCTGCGCGGCGGCCACATCCCCGGCGCGCTGTCCGTGCCGTGGGCCCGGGCGGCGAACGAGGACGGCACCTTCAAGAACCGCGAGGAGCTCGCCGCGATCTACGAGGAGGAGCAGGGCCTCCTGCCGCAGCAGCCCGTGATCGCGTACTGCCGCATCGGCGAGCGCTCCAGCCACACCTGGTTCGTGCTCCAGCACCTGCTCGGCTTCGAGGACGTGCGCAACTACGACGGCTCGTGGACCGAGTGGGGCAACGCCGTGCGCGTGCCGATCGCCGTCGGCGAGGAGCCCGGGGAGGTGCCCGCCCGATGAGCGCACCGACCGCCGACCTGCCCGCCGGCTTCGCCGAGATCGTCGACGACTTCAACGCCGTCGCCGCGCCGGACCGCCTGCAGATGCTGCTGGAGTTCAGCCGGAACCTTCCGGCGCTGCCCGAGCGGTACGCCGACCACCCCGAGCTGCTCGAGCCCGTGCCCGAGTGCCAGTCGCCGATCTTCCTCATCGCCGAGCTCGAGGGCACCGGGGACGACGCGATCGTGCACCTGCACTTCCAGTCGCCCCGGGAGGCCCCGACCACCAGCGGGTTCGCCGGCATCCTCCACGAGGCCCTCGACGGGCTGACCGCCGCCGAGGTGCTCGCGGTGCCCGGCGACGTCTCGGACCGGCTCGGGCTCGCGCAGGCCGTCAGCCCGCTGCGGCTGCGCGGGATGGCCGGGATGCTCGGGCGGATCAAGCGGCAGGTGCGCGAGAAGTCGGCCCGCCTGACCGGACCTAGCTGAACGTCAGTCCGCCGCAGTCGTGGCAACGCTTTGGGTCCGCGCCCGGGCGCTCCTTCGGCCTTGGTCAGTCATCCCTCAGGATTCCGCCGAAACGGAGGTCGCTCACCGGTAATGTGCGGGGCATGGCCAACCCCGCGACCCTCCTGATGGAACTTTTCGAGACGTGGGCCGAACCCACTGGAAATGTCTCCGTCGCGTCTACGAGAGGACTCAATCAAGAGGGCGAGTTCACCAGCGCGGACGCCGACCATGTCAATGCGATGCGTTGGATCAGTGAGCTGAAGGACCTGATCGACGGACTGGAGCTTCAGGGCCGCAAAGTCGGGCCATATCGCCGGCACCTCGGCAACTGGACCCACATCGTGCTGAACTACCCGGGCGCTTGGCAGTCCATGAGAACTGCTGACCTGATCACTCAGCCGATGCTCGACACGCTCGTGCAACTGTCTGACGTGCTGGACTTCGCTGGTCCCTCCGTTAACGAGGAAGTGCGCGGCGCGGCTCTTGAGTTGCTCACCGAGGTGATTGCCCTCCTGGCCGAGGACGACACGCTGCCTGACGAACTCAGGGCATACGTCTACAAGGTCGTGCAGAACGCTCGGACCTGCATCGAGGAGTACGAGGTCCTCGGATCCGTTGACTTGCAGGCAGCGCTTGAACACCTTTGGGGAGCTCTCAAGGCCGCCGAAGGTCACAGCGAGGGGACGTTCCGCGAACGCTGGGCGACGATGAGTGAGCGGATCTTTACTCCAGCCGTAGCGGGCTTCCTTGGATCGGCTCCGAGCGTCGCGCTTCAGGCACTTCAGCTCACTCAGGGGGCTGGGTAAGCACTGCTTCGTTTCTCGGTCAGGTTGACCAGCAGACCCTCGACGCCGCTGTACCCCCAGCTCAGCGCGATGTTGTGCGGGCCAGTTTCGAAGACGTCTAGGACCATCAACTCGCCGCGGAGGCGCCCGAGAACGCGTCAGGCCGGGGTGACGTTGTGGTTGAGGCGGAACAGGTTCTGCGGGTCGTACCGCCGCTTCACCTCGGCCAGACGGTCCCACGTCCGTCCCGGGTAAGCGGAGCGGACCTCCTCGGCCCCGGCGCGGCCGAGGAAGTTGACGTAGGTGGCCCTGTCCAGCAGGACCGACGCCTCCTCCAGCCACGCTTCCTGCCGTGCGCGGTCCTCCGGGCCGTCGCAGAACGCGACGAGCATGAGCATCATCGGGACGTCACGGTGCACGAATGCCGTGGCGTCGGTGTCGATCCGGGCGACCGCGCCGCCGAGCACCCGCAGCTGGGCGATCCGGGGCGAGCCGGGCGTGGCGACGGCGTCGGCAAGGAGCGCCGCACCCTCGGCGCCGAACTCCCGGACGAACCCGCCCCGGGAGACGATCTCCGGCATCGGCCCCATGTCCTCCTCCTGGAAGATCTCGGGGTAGCGCATCGGACGCACGAGATCCGCGTAGGGCTCGGCGAGGGCGCGGAACGGTGCCAGCGCCTCCTCCGCCTCGTCGACTGGGCCGGTGTGCACGAGCTGCGCCATGAGCACGGGGCGGCCGTGGACCTCTGCGGGCACGAAAGGCAGCGGCGGGCACGGCATCAGGTTCGCGATCGCCGTCAGCTCGTCCGGTGCCGCCGCCACGAGGCGGGCGAACCCCTCGATGACCTCGGCCGCCGCCGGGAGCACGAGCATGCCGCCGACCACCTCGTCGACGGGGTGCAGCCGGAACGTCAGGCGGGTGACGACGCCGAAGTTCCCGCCGCCGCCCCGGACCGCCCAGAACAGGTCCGGGTCGTGCTCGGCGTCGGCCTCCAGCACGCCGCCGTCGGCGGTGACGATCTCGACGCCGAGCAGGGAGTCGATCGTCAGGCCGTACCGGCGGGTCAGGAGGCCCACCCCGCCGCCGAGCGTGATGCCCGCGACACCGACGGAGCCGGTGTCGCCGAAGCCGGTCGCCAGGCCGTGGCGCCCCGCGGCCGTGTTGTACTCACCCGCCGTCAGCCCGGGCCGGGCGGTGGCGGTGCGGTTCTCGACGTCGATCTCGAGGTCCTTCATGTCGCCCAGGTCCAGGAGGATGCCGCGCTCCGTGGTGCTGTGGCCGGCCGCGCTGTGCCCGCCGCTGCGCACAGCCAGCTCCAGCCCGCTCTCGCGTGCCGCGGCCACCGCCACCACGACGTCGGAGGTGCTCGCCGCCCGCACGATGACAGCGGGGCGGGCGTCCGGGGCGCCGTAGTGGGTGGTGCGGAGGGTCTCGTAGTCGGCGTCTCCCGGGGTGATGACCCGGCCGGTGACGCGGTCGCGGAGTCGTTCGGTGACGGTCGTGGTCGCGCTGGGGTTCATAGGAGCCTTGTCCTCGTCGTCGTGGCTGCTCTGGTGGTACCCCCGGGAGTGGTGCGCCGGCCGGCTCCGGTGCGGTGCCGTCGGTGGCGCACGCCGTCACGGTAGAGCGGCACGGGGCCGCGCGACAGGGAATTAGCGGACCTGCCGCCGACGGTCCGCCGGCGGCAGAGGCCCCGGCCTCAGCGCCCCCCGGCCTCGCGCGTCCGCCGTCGGGGGAGCGGGAACCGGTCCAGGTCCGCGGCGGCCACCACCGCCGCCTCGCCGGCCCGGGCGCGGGCCTGGTCGGCGAGGTGAGCGACGTCGGGGTAGCGGGAGGAGAAGTGGGTCAGGACCAGCCTGCCCGCCCCGGCGCCACCGGCCAGCGCTCCCGCCTGCCCCGCGGTGAGGTGCCGGTAGTCGGCCGCCAGGTCGGCGTCGTCGTCCGCGAAGGTGGACCCGGCCACGAGGAGGTCCGCACCCTCGGCGAGCTCCTCGGCCCCCGCGCACGGCGCGGTGTCCATGACGAACGCGAAGCGCTGCCCCGGTCGCGGGACGCTGACGTCGTCGAGCCGGACCGCGCCGACCCGGCCGCGTCGCTGCAGCTCGCCCACGGCCGGGCCGGAGAGCCCCGCCGCCGCCAGCCGCTCGGGGAGCAGGGTGCGGCCGTCGGGCTCGCGCAGCCGGTAGCCGTAGGTCTCGATGCGGTGGTGCAGCGGCACGACGTCCAGGCCGTCGGCGATCTCCCCGGCGGAGCCGTGCGGGTGGAGCCGGAGGTCCACGCCGCCGCCCGCGACGCCGACCAGCGCCCGCACCACCGCCTCGCCCGACGCCGGGTAGTGCAGGTGGACCGGGTGCTCGACGCCGTCGACGGCCATGCGGGAGAGCACGCCCGGCAGGCCGAAGCAGTGGTCGCCGTGGACGTGGGTGAGGCAGATGCGGGTCACCCGGGAGGACGCCACGCCCGCGTGGATCATCTGCCGCTGGGTGCCCTCGCCGGGGTCGAGGAGCAGCCCCTCGCCGTCCCAGCGCAGGAAGTACCCGTTGTGGTTGCGGGACCGGGTGGGCACCTGGGAGGCGGTCCCCAGGACGACGAGCTCACGCATGCAGCGAGTCTGTCATCCCTGAAACGGCGGTACGGCGCGATCCGGGGAACAAATCGGAACGTGCGGGCGTTGAACCGACGTAACCCAAGACAGACCTGTGGAGGTAGCCCTTTTGACCACGAGCCAGCTTGTCCCGTCCGCCGTCGAGCCCGTCGAGCCCCGTGCCGAGTCCGCAGAGCCGCGCGAGAAGGTCCGTGGAGGCTGGCTCGGCCGCCTCCTGAGCGGGCGGCGGACGGCGTACCGCAAGGTGCGCCCGCACCAGGTGCGCCGGCTGATCGAGGAGGGCGCCGTCGTCGTCGACGTGCGCGAGCCGGCCCAGTGGCGTGCGGGGCACATCAGGGGCTCGGTCAACATCCCGCTGGCCGACGTCCTGGACCGCAGCGAGGACCTGCCCGACGGGCCGATCGTCACCGTCTGCCGCTCAGGCCCGCGTTCGGCGCGTGCCGCCGAGCTCCTGGCCGCGGACGGCCACCAGACCTTCAACCTGCGCGGCGGCCTGCGCGAGTGGGACTACGCGGGGTACCCGGTCATGGACGCAGAAGGGGAGCCAGGCTTCGTCGCCTGACTCCCTGACGGGCCCGGCCCGGGCGTGATGCTCGGGCCGGGCGCGGCGCGTCACATCTGGCCGACGTCCACCGCGCCGAGCGACTCCATCCAGCCGAGCGGCTCGGTTGTGCTGCCCGGGGCGGTGTGGATCTCGAAGTGCAGGTGCGGACCGGTGGAGTTGCCGTTGTTGCCCACCCCGGCGATGACGTCGCCCGCCTTGACCTTCTGGCCGGCGGTGACCTTCAGGTCGTCCGGGTACATGTGCACGTACCAGCTCTCGAAGACCTTGCCGCCCACGTTGTGCCTGATCGAGATCAGCATGCTGGACCGGCCGTCCTTGCCCACGCCCACGTACGTCACCTCGCCGTCGGCCACGGCGTGGATCGGGGTGTCGAGCGGCGCGGCGAAGTCGACGCCCGCGTGCATGCTTCCCCAGCGGGCGCCGTACTGCGAGGTCAGCCGGAAGTCGCCGGCGGCGACGGGCATGACGACCTCGGGGCGCGGCGGCTCGGCCACGGCGACCGGCTCCGGCGCGGGCTCGGGCGCCGGTGCGGGGGCCGGAGCGGGCTTGGCCTCGGCGGCGGGCCCCGCCGGCTTGTCCTCGGGCAGGGCCTCGCGGACCTTCACGCGGGAGGCGCGCTCGAGCTCGGTCCTGCGGTCGTCGGCGGCCCGGTCCGCCACGAGGGCGTCCGACGACGTGCCCTCCTTCGCGGCGGCGGCGAAGCCGGCGTCGAGCGCCTGCAGCGCGTCGCTGCTGACCGGCGTGGCCTTGGCGGCGACGGCGTCGGCGTCGTCGGTGCTCACGGCGACGACGGGGGTGGCCAGCGTCAGGACGCCCAGGACTCCCAGGGCGGAGGCGCGGAGGATTCGGCCACGCCGCGAGAGCGGCTTCGTCTCGGCGCGGTGCGCCCCGCGGGTGCGCTCGGTGCCGGGTGCTGAGACGGTGATGACCTGGGTGTCGGTGCAGTCTGCGGTGCTGGGGGTGTAACGCTCAGTCAAGAAAAGCTCTCCGGGAGATCTGCCGGCCGGGTGTGCGCGGAGGAGACCGCGGGAGACCCATGGACCGGGGGCTCAGGCGTGGCGCCGGGAGCAGGCCCCGACGGGATTGTCACGGAAGAGTAACGGCCGGAGTTTTCGCCGTCCTATGAGCGCAGTCACGATGTGGCTGAACTCACGCTCCACCTGGCGTGCGGGAACACTTGCGTGTGGTATATCGGACGGGTTCTGCCGGGTCTGGCTGGGGGACTCCTGCGCCTAGGACGACATCGCCCGGCGCACCAGCTCCACGGCCTCCGCCTGGTTCAGGCCGAGGGCCTGCACCGTCGCGGCGTAGGTCCTCGCCGCGGCGTGCGCCGCGCGGCCGGAGTCGTCGTCGGCCACGAAAGTCCCTGCCCGCCCGCGACCCTGCAGGAGACCGTCCGCCTCGAGCGTCCGGTAGGCGTGGGCGACCGTGTTGGCCGCGATGCCTAGGTCCTCGGCGAGCCGTCTCACCGGTGGCAGCCGGTCTCCCGGACGGAGCTCGCCGGAGCTGATCTGCGCGGTGATCCGCTGGCGCAGTTGCTCGAACGGCGGCACGGCGGACGTCGGGTCGACCTCCAGCATCACGGTCCTCCTCGTCTGGGTCAGGCTGGTCAGGCACGGCCTGTCACTCGTGGCTCGCGGGCTCCTCGGCCTCGCCGGCCGCGTGCCGCGCCAGCACGAACAGGAGGTCCGAGAGCCGGTTGAGGTAGATCAGCGCCGGCTCGGCGACGGCGCGCCCGGCCTCACGGGCGCCGACGGCGTGACGCTCCGCGCGGCGTACGACCGTCCGTGCGTGGTCGAGCGCCGCGCTCGTCGTCGTGGCGCCCGGGACGACGAAGACGGGACGCAGCGGCCGCTCGGTCACGAGGTCGTCGATGAGCCGCTCGAGAGCCGCCACCATCTCCGTGGTCACCCGTGACACGCCGTCGACCAGGCGCCGGCGCCGCTCGGGATGGGTGGCCAGGTCCGCGCCCACGACGAACAGCTCGCGCTGCAGCCGCAGGATCCGGTCGGCCAGGGCGGCGTCGGCGCAGCCCGCGCGTGCCACGCCCAGCACCGCGACCGCCTCGTCCACGTCCCCGTACGCGTCCACGAGGACGTCGCCCTTGGAGGCCCGACCGCCGAAGAAGAGGCCGGTCGTGCCGTCGTCGCCGGTGCCGGTGTAGATGCGCGTCACCCGGGAAGCATCCCACCGGCCGCCTCGTGGGGGACAATGCGGGGGACAGAACAACTTCACACCGTCCCGAAACCAGGAGAAGCCGGTCCAAGTCCGGCGCTGACCCGCAACCGTAGGTCGCCGAGAGGCGGCGAGCCGGAGCACCTGGCCGGGACGTCTGGCTCCACCCGTCGCGGTCTGCGGGCGAGCTCGGGTCCGGGCGCGTGCGCACCGGGCGCGGGCCTGCGCGCAGGCCCCCGCCCGAGAGGTCTGCATGAACTCCGCCCCGTCCCCCCGGTCCTCCCTCGCCGCGCTCCGGCGGCCGGCGCCCCTCGGGCGTGCCGCTGCGCTCGCCGTCGCGCCGGTCGTGCTCGCCGCCGGGCTCCTGGCCCCAGCCCTGCCGGCCCGGGCGGCCGGCGCCGAGGCGGAGCCCGTCGTGACGGGCCAGGCCTGCACCCAGGACGACGGTGTCACCGTGGTCGTCGACCTGAGCGACCTCGGCGAGGACGTCCGCGTCGGCTGCGCGACGGGTGACCCGGCCAGCGGGCGCGAGGCGCTGGAGAAGGCGGGCTTCACCACCACCGACTCCGTGCCCGGCATGATCTGCGCGATCGACAACCTCCCCGACCCCTGCCCCGAGGAGTTCGACGGCCGATACTGGGCCTACTTCTCCGCCGAGTCGGACGGGGCGTGGACGGCGCAGACCGAGGGTGCCGACACCGCCGACCCGGCGCCCGGCGCGTTCGAGGGGTGGCGCTACAACGACGGCAGCACGGGCCCCGGCGTCGAGCCCGCCGAGCTCGTCGCCGCCGGGACCGCCGACGTGGTGATGGAGGAGGACGCCCCGGCCGCCGAGGCGAACCAGGCCGCCGAGAGCGAGGGCGGGCCGTCCACCGGGACGGTGGCCGCCCTGGGGGCCGCTGTTGTCGCGGTGGCGGTCGCCGTGGTGCTCCTGCGCCGCCGCGGGGGCGGGCGGGCGTGATCCCGTGACGAGCGGGCCTGAGGGCGGCGCGACGGCACAGCGAGGTCACGCTGTACCGGCCCGTGCCGGGCACACGGGCACCCACGCCCGGCAGCCCGCGCGTGCCGCGCACGTGAGCGCTCGCGCCCCGCACGGTAGCGCTCGCGCCGGCCGGTCGGCCGTCGACGCCGGGCAGGCGAGCACCACCGCCCGCCCGGCCGGCGGCCGGCTCCACCCGCTCGGCTGGTGGGCGTGGGCCGGCGGCATCGCCGTCGCGCTGACCCGCACCACGAACCCGGTGGTGGTGCTCCTGCTGCTCGCCACCGTCGTCCTCGTCGTCGCGGTGCACCGGGACGACTCCCCGTGGGGCCGCGCCTTCAGCGCCTACCTCGTGCTGGGTGGCGTGGTCATCGCCGTCCGGGTGCTCTTCTACGTGCTGGTCGGTGTCGACGACGCCAGCGCCGTGGTGCTCGACCTGCCCGGCGTGCCGCTGCCGGACCTGCTCGTGGGCGTCGAGCTGCTCGGGCCGGTCCACCTCGCCGGCCTGCTCGGTGCCCTGTACGGCGGGCTGCGCCTCGCGGCCCTCATCGTCACGTTCGGGGCGGCGAACGCCCTGGCCAACCCCAAGCGCGCGCTGCGCTGCCTGCCCGCCTCCCTGCACCACCTGGGCACCGCCGTCGTCATCGCCGTGACCGTCACCCCGCAGCTCGCCGCGGCCGTCGCCCGGGTGCGCCGTGCGCAGCGCCTGCGCGGCCTCGAGGCGCGCGGGACCCGCGCCGCGGCCGCCCGCCTGGTCCCCGTCCTGCAGGACGCCCTCGACCACGCCCTCGCGCTCGCGGCCTCCATGGACTCGCGCGGCTACGCCCGCACCACCACCCCGGGCGGTGACCGCCGGGTCGGGGCGGCGCTCGTCGTCGCCCTCCTGGCCGGGGTGCTGGGTACGTACGGCCTGCTCGACGGCGCGACGCCGGACTGGGCCGGACTCGCCCTGCTCGCCGCCGGGGCCGCCGTCGCCGTCCTCGCCTCTTCCCTTGCCGGCCGTCGGGTGCGCCGCACGCGGTACCGGCCCGACCCGTGGCGTGCCGAGGAGTGGGCGGTCGCCGGGTGCGGGGCCCTCGCGGCCGCCGCTGTCCTCGTGGCCGGCGCGCTCGACCCGGCCGCGGTGTCGGCCCCGCTGAGCCCGCCCGCCTGGCCCGAGCTGCCCCCGCTGGCGGCCCTGGCCGCCGTCGTCGCCGCCGTGCCCGCCGTCGTACGACCGAGGAGCGTGCGGTGATCCGTTTCGAGAACCTCTCCGTCACCTACGCCGGTGCCGCCGCACCCGTGCTGCGCGACGTCGACGCCCACGTCGAGGAGGGCGAGCTCTGCCTCGTCGTCGGGCCCACCGGCTCGGGGAAGTCGACCCTGCTGGGGGCGGCCGCCGGGCGTGTCCCGCACTTCACCGGCGGGGAGGTCGCGGGCCGGGTGCTGGTGGAGGGCCGCGACACCCGCGACCACCTTCCCCGGGACCTCGCCGACGTCGTCGGCATCGTCGCGCAGGACCCGCTGGCCGGGTTCGTCACCGACACCGTGGAGGAGGAGCTCGCGTTCGGCATGGAGCAGATCGGCGTGGACCCGGCGCTCATGCGCAAGCGGGTCGAGGAGGTCCTGGACCTGCTCGGCCTCGCCGGACTGCGCGACCGCGCCCTCGCCGACCTGTCCGGGGGTGAGCAGCAGCGGGTGGCGATCGGCGCGGTGCTCACCGCGCAGCCGCGCGTGCTGGTGCTCGACGAGCCCACCTCCGCCCTCGACCCCGCCGCCGCGGAGGACGTCCTCGCCGCCCTCGCCCGCCTCGTCCACGACGTCGGCATCACCGTGCTGCTGGCCGAGCACCGCCTGGAGCGGGTGGTCCAGTTCGCCGACCGGGTCATCGCCCTGGGCGACGACGGGACCGTCGTCTCGGGCCCGCCCGCGCAGGTCCTGGCCGGGTCCGCCGTCGCCCCGCCCGTGGTGGAGCTCGGCCGGCT
The DNA here is from genome assembly GCF_002563695.1 of Georgenia soli. Taxonomy (NCBI): domain Bacteria; kingdom Bacillati; phylum Actinomycetota; class Actinomycetes; order Allobogoriellales; family Allobogoriellaceae; genus Georgenia; species Georgenia soli. The sequence continues at coordinate 2,318,946 of NZ_PDJI01000004.1, forward strand.
GGCCGGCTGGGACCCGCTGCCGCTATCGGTGCGCGACGCCCGGCGCCTGGCGGCACCGCTGCGCGAGCGCCTCCTGGCAGCGCCGCAGCGGCACGCCCCCGAGCGTCCGACGGCGGAGGCGAAGCAACCCCTGTCCGGGCGTCCGACGGCGACGGCGAAGCAACCCCTGTCCGAGCGCCGAGAACGCCCTAAGTGGTCGTTCGCGGTGGCAGACGAGCACTTAGGGCGTTCTCGGCGTGCGGCCGACGACGAAGGTCGCACGGCCAGGTCGGCGGAGGCGCCGGCCACACTGACGGCCCGCGGTCTGGCGGTGCGGCACGGTGCCGTCGACGCGGTGCGTGGGGCGGACCTGACGCTTCACGCCGGCGAGATCGTCGCGCTCATGGGCCGCAACGGGTCAGGGAAGTCCTCCCTCCTGTGGGCGCTGCAGGGTCAGGGTCCGCGCAGCGCGGGCATCGTCCACCTCGCCGGCCCGGACGCCGACCCGGCCACCCTCACGCCGGCCGCCGCCCGGCGCCACGTCGCGCTGGTGCCCCAGTCGCCGTCGGACCTGCTCTACCTGCCCACGGTCGGGCAGGAGTGCGCGGCGGCGGACGAGCAGGTGGGCGCCCCGGCGGGCACCACGCGGGACGTCCTCCACGCCCTCGCCCCGGGCGTGCCCGGCGATGCGCACCCGCGGGACCTCTCCGAGGGGCAACGCCTGGCGCTGGCGCTGGCGATCCAGCTCGCCGGCCGGCCCATGGTGCTGCTGCTCGACGAGCCCACCCGCGGGCTGGACTACACGGGCAAGGCCCGCCTCGCCGACCTCCTGCGCACCCTGCGCTCCGGTGGCCGCACCGTGCTGCTGGCCACCCACGATGTCGAGTTCGTGGCCGGCTGCGCCGACCGGGTCGTGCTCCTCGCGGGCGGTGACCTGGTGGCCGACGCCCCGGCCCGTAGCGTGTTGCACGACTCGGCGACGTTCTCCCCGCAGGTCGCCAAGATCCTCCGCCCGGTCGACGTGCTGACGGTCGCCGACGTGCGCGACCTGCTCGTCCGGGACGTCGCCGGAGGGTCCGGGCGCGATCGCGGTGGTCCCGGCGAACTGGACCACCGTGGTGATCCAGGTGCCCCGGGCACCGCTCGCGACCCGCGCGCCCCGGGCACCGCTCGCGATCCGGGCGCACCGCGTGACCACTCGCTCGGCGGAGGTGCGCTGTGACGGACCAACGGTCGAGGCAGGTCCACCTGATGGCACCGGACGGCGTCAGCACCGCCGTGCCGCTGAGCCGCCGCATGGTCGTGGCGCTCGTGCTCGCCTCGACGCTCGGCCTGCTCGCCTTCGGGTGGCCGCTCGTGGTGGAGCCGGGGGCCGCGCTCGCGGACGGCACCAGCGCCCCGCTGGTTCTCGGCGTCGTCCTGGCGGCCGCGCTCGTTGTGCTGTTCGTCGGCCTCGGCGACGGCGGGATCGACGTCAAGGCCGTCGCGATGCTCGGGCTGCTCTCCGCCGTGGGGGCGGTGCTGCGGCCCGTGGCCGGCGGGACAGGCGGCGTCGAGACGGTCTTCCTCGTCATCGTCCTCGGCGCGCGGGTGTTCGGGCCGGGCTTCGGCTTCGTCCTCGGCTCCACCACGCTGCTCGCCTCCGCCCTGCTGACGGGTGGGGTCGGGCCGTGGCTGCCGTTCCAGATGCTCGGGGCCGCGTGGGTCGGTCTCGGCGCGGGCCTGCTGCCCGGGCGGCTGCGCGGGTGGGGCGAGGTCGTGGCGCTGGCCGGCTACGGGGCGGTGGCGTCGCTGGCGTACGGGTGGGCGATGAACCTGTCCTTCTGGCCGTTCCAGCTCGGTGCTGGCACGGCGATCTCGTTCGTGCCGGGCGACCCGGTCGGCGCGAACCTAAGCCGGTTCGTCGTGTACTCGCTCACGACGTCCCTCGCCTGGGACCTGGGCCGGGCGCTGACGACGGCGGTGGGGGTCGCCCTGCTGGGCAGGCCCGTGCTCGCCACCCTTCGCCGCGCGGCCGTGCGGGCGTCTTTCCGCTGAAGCCGTACCTTCCAACTCGAGCGCACCGCGTCGCTCGACCGGAGCCGCGCTGGCGTCGCTCGACTGGAGCCGTATCGGTGCGCGCGACTGAAGCCGTACCAGCGTCGTTCTGGCGAACCAGGCGGGGGCGGGCGCGCTGCCGCTGAGCGGGGCGTGGACGGGTGAAGGCGATCTGTGGCTGCCCGCCGGGGCCCAACGGTGAGGATTCGATGCTCATCGAATCCTCACCATTGTGGTTCCGGGTCGACAGACCTCTGTCGCGGACAGGCCTCGGACCTTTGGCCCTCGCGGCCGCCGAACCGCCCGCGTTAACGTCGACGCAGGTGGCTCTGCTCATGGACGAGACGAGCGCATGGATGTCGCCCGGGCGGCATGGGGCGACGGCGCCTGATGGGAGGTGTCCCGTGACCTCAGCTCTCAGATCTGTCCCGGCCCGCTCTGTCCCGGCCCGCCGAACGCTGCGTGAGTTCACCGCCCGAAGGGGCGAGTTGTTCGCGGTGCTGGTCAGCCTGGCGTACATCGTTCCTCTGCTGGCCCTGACGCTCCTCGCGCCGCAGGCCGCAAGCGTCACAGCATCGGCGAACGCCCTCATGCTCGGAGGCCTGGCGTGGAGGGTCCTGTTCCCTGCGGCCCTGCTGACGGCGTTGGGGTGGTGGCGGGTCACCGGCTTCACCACCCGTTCTACCTGGCGGAGCCTCGTTCCTCTCCTGCCGCTGATCGTGGTCTACGCGGGTTCGATGGTCCTGCTACCGGTATGGCTGGGCGTGGCGAGTCACAGCCTCGGATACTTCGCGCTGGTCGCGCTCAGCTCACTTGCGGTGGGTTTCGGCGACGAGGCCGTCTTCCGCGGGGCGGTGCTGCAGGCGCTGCTGCCGCGCGCGACCCTGCGGGCCGTGCTCCTCTCGTCGGTCCTGTGGGGCGCGCAGTACCTCGGCGTCATGGCCGCAGGCGTCGACCCCGCCCTCGTCGGACTTCAGGCGCTGCACATGGTCGGTATGGGCATCGCCTTCGCAGCCGCCGTCGTGGTGACCGGCACGATCTGGCCCCTGGTCCTCATCGATGCTGTGACGCAGACGGCAACTCTTCCCGTGCCTGGGGGCACTTCCACACCGGACATCTTCACCGTTGTGGTCGAGCTGGTGATGGGCACGCTCGCCGCCGCCTACGGCATCTGGCTGCTGCACCGGCACCGGCACGTGCACCGGCACCGGCACGCCGGCCGCTCCGCCGAGGACGGCGACCCAGCCTGAGGGACCAGCGGTTCGGACTCGCCACGCTGCGTCCAGGAGCCGCGGTGCCGCGTGGAGCGGCGTGTCGTCGCGGCTTTCCGGCCCCTGCACAGGCGCCCGCGCCACGCCCGGGGCCAAGGTCCCAACCTTCAGATTGACCCCAACATATGGTGGCGCCTGCGAATTACAAGCACTACATGTTGTGATGACAACGAGTCACCACAGGTTCACAATGGGTACTGGACAACACCCGGTGCCCGGACCGCCGCAGCACCGCCCGAAGGAGCAGAGCATGACCGTCACCCCGGCCAGCAAGAAGAGCGGAACCGCCCGCACGAAGCGGCGTGGCCTCACGATCCCCCGCGTGTTCTCCACGGCCGGCACCCACCCCTACGACGAGGTGGAGTGGGAGCGCCGCGACGTCGTGCAGACCAACTGGCGCACGGGTGAGACGGTCTTCGAGCAGAAGGGCGTCGAGTTCCCGTCCACCTGGTCGGTCAACGCCACCACGATCGTCACCACCAAGTACTTCCGGGGCGCGCTGGGCACCGAGGCCCGCGAGCAGAGCCTGAAGCAGGTCATCGACCGCGTCGTGCGCACCTACACCGCCGCCGGCAAGGAGAACGGGTACTTCGCCACGGACGCCGACGCCCAGGTGTTCTCCGACGAGCTCACCTGGCTGCTCCTGCACCAGGTGTTCGCGTTCAACTCGCCGGTGTGGTTCAACGTCGGCACGGAGTCGCCGCAGCAGGTCTCGGCCTGCTTCATCCTGTCGGTCGACGACACGATGGACTCGATCCTGAACTGGTACCGCGAGGAGGGCCTGATCTTCAAGGGCGGCTCCGGCGCCGGCCTGAACCTCTCACGGATCCGTTCCTCGAAGGAGCTGCTCTCCTCGGGCGGCAACGCCTCCGGGCCGGTCTCCTTCATGCGCGGCGCCGACGCCTCCGCCGGCACCATCAAGTCCGGTGGCGCGACCCGCCGCGCCGCCAAGATGGTCGTCCTCGACGTCGACCACCCGGACATCGAGGAGTTCGTCGAGACCAAGGCGCGCGAGGAGGACAAGATCCGCGCCCTGCGGGCGGCGGGGTTCGACATGGACCTCGGCGGCCGGGACATCACCTCGGTCCAGTACCAGAACGCCAACAACTCGGTGCGCGTCAGCGACGAGTTCATGCGCGCCGTCGAGGCCGGCGGCACGTTCGGCCTCAAGGCCCGCCAGGACGGCCGTGTCATCGAGACCGTCGACGCCAAGGACCTCTTCCGCAAGATCGCCAAGGCCGCCTGGGAGTGCGCCGACCCCGGGCTGCAGTACGACGACACCATCAACGACTGGCACACCTCCCCGGAGTCGGGGCGCATCACCGCCTCGAACCCCTGCAGCGAGTACCTGCACCTGGACAACTCCTCGTGCAACCTCGCCTCGCTCAACCTCATGAAGTTCCTCCGCGACGACGACACCTTCGACGTCGAGCGGTTCGTCGCCGCCGTCGAGCTCGTCATCACCGCGATGGACATCTCCATCTGCTTCGCCGACTTCCCGACCGAGGCGATCGCCGAGACGACCCGCGCCTACCGCCAGCTGGGCATCGGCTACGCCAACCTCGGGGCCCTGCTCATGGCCACCGGCCACGGCTACGACTCCGACGGCGGACGCTCCCTCGCGGCGTCGATCACCTCCCTGATGACGGCGTCGGCGTACCGGCGCTCCGCCGAGCTCGCCGCTGCCCTCGGCGCCTACGACGGCTACGCCCGCAACGCCGCCGGCCACCAGCGGGTGATGCGCAAGCACGCCGCCGCCAACGACGACCTGCGCACGGTCAACACCATGGACGCCGCCATCCACGCCGCGGCGAGCCGGGAGTGGCAGGCCGGCAACACCCTCGGCACGGAGCACGGGTGGCGCAACGCGCAGGCCTCGCTGCTCGCCCCCACCGGGACCATCGGCTTCATGATGGACTGCGACACCACCGGCATCGAGCCCGACTTCTCCCTCGTGAAGTTCAAGAAGCTCGTGGGCGGCGGGTCGATGCAGATCGTCAACAACACCGTCCCGCGCGCGCTGCGCCGCTTCGGCTACACCGAGGAGACGATCGAGGCGATCGTCGAGCACATCGCCGAGCACGGCCACGTCGTCGACGCCCCGGGCCTGCGGCCCGAGCACTACGAGGTGTTCGACACCGCCATGGGCGTGCGCTCCATCGCCCCCATGGGGCACGTGAACATGATGGCCGCCGTCCAGCCGTTCCTCTCCGGCGCCATCTCCAAGACCGTCAACCTGCCCGAGTCGGCGACCGTCGAGGACATCGAGCAGGTCTACCTCGAGGGGTGGAAGCTCGGCCTGAAGGCGCTCGCCGTCTACCGCGACAACTGCAAGGTCGGCCAGCCTCTCTCCACCGGGAAGTCGGCGCAGGGCACGGCCGACGCCGGAGCCGCGGCTGCGTCGTCGGCCCAGGCGAGCTCCGGGGCTCCCGCCGTCGCCCCGCAGCCGGCCACGGACGGCCCGCCGCGCGCGGCGCGCAAGCGCCTGCCCAAGCAGCGGCCGTCGGTCACGACGTCCTTCATGGTGGGCGGCGCGGAGGGGTACCTCACCGCCGGCTCCTACCCCGACGACGGACTGGGCGAGATCTTCCTGCGCCTGGGCAAGCAGGGCTCGACCCTGGCCGGCGTGATGGACGCGTTCTCGATCGCGATCTCGATCGGCCTGCAGCACGGCGTGCCGCTGGAGATCTTCGTGCAGAAGTTCACGAACCTGCGCTTCGAGCCGGCCGGTATGACGGACGATCCCGACGTCCGGATGGCGCAGTCGATCATGGACTACGTCTTCCGCCGTCTGGCGCTGGACCACCTGCCGTTCGAGACCCGCTCCGAGATGGGCATCTTCACGACGGCCGAGCGGGCCCGGTACGCCGAGACCGGCTCGTACGCGCCGGCCGAGGACGACCTGGCGGACCTCAACGAGCTCATGGACGAGGACGGCGCCGACGGATCCGGGACGCCCTCGCCGACGGCTGGTGCCGCGGGTGCGGCTGCCACGGCTGCGCCGTCGTCCGCCGGCACCACGCCCGCGGAGCCGGCGCCCGCCCCGACGCCGCCGGCCCGGCCGCACTCGTCCGCCGAGCTCCTCGAGCTGCAGCAGGGTCAGCGCGCCGACGCCCCGCTGTGCATGTCGTGCGGCATCAAGATGCGTCCCTCGGGCTCGTGCTACGTGTGCGAGGGCTGCGGGTCGACCAGCGGCTGCAGCTGAGTCGCAGGGGGTAGGGGCCGGGCCGCAGCACCACTGCTGCGGCCCGGCCTCCCGCTGTTCCCGCAAGTCAGGGCGCCCTCACGCGTGGCACGACTTTCCCGCTCGGCGCACCTCAGCACGCGCCCGGGCCGCCGTGCGACACTCGAACCGCGACGAGGCGGGAGGCCGGTGTGCGCGCGGACCAGCTCGAAGAGCTCTCGAGGGACGAGTGCCTGCGACTGCTGCGCGAGGGCGCAGTGGGCTGGGTCGCCTTCCCCGACGACGACGGCGGCGCCGCCCTCGTGCCGGTGAACTACGTGCTGCACCGGGACGAGCTGGTCGTGACGACCGCCTACGGCAGCAAGCTCGCGGCCGCCGCCCAGGACCGGGTGATGTCCTTCGGCATCGGTGAGTTCGACGTCCGGGCGCGGTCCGGATGGTCCGTCGTCGTCCATGGCAGCTCCCGCCTGGTGGGTGACGACCTGGTCAACCCGGACCTCCCGCCGATCGACTCGTGGGCGGTGCGCGGCAGCGGGGTCCGGATCGCCATCGAGCTCGGCCGGGTCTCCGGCCGGCGCGTCTCGGCAGACTCGCCCGCGGGTGACTCCGAGATCTGACCGCAGCCCGCGCGATGTCCGACGCCAGAACCTCACCGGTCGGCGGCCGTGGAGGGCCCCCGGTGAGCCGGCCTCAGCTCCCCGCGACGACCGAGCGGTACAGCTGCTCGTACCGGGCCGCCCGGTCCGTGTAGTACTGCGCCCGGGAGGGCACGGGCTCGTACGTGGGGCCGACGTCGACGGGCCTCCGCTCGACCCCCGGGGCCAGCGTGTCGAGCGCGAGCAGGGCCGTGCCGTGCAGGGTGGAGCGCTTGATCGTCACCGGGACGACGGGGGCTCCGAGCGCGTCGGCGAGGACCTGGAGCCACGTCGGCAGGTCCTGCGTCACCCGGCCGCTGGCCAGGATCTGCTGCGTCTGGCCGGCCACCTGCTGCAGCTGGGCGGCGACCCGGGCGTAGGACAGCGCCACGCCCTCCATCGTCCCGCGGTAGAGCATGGACGCGGTGGTGCCCGCGGAGACGTCGGCGAGGAGCGCCCGGGCGTCGGCGGCCCAGCCGGTGGAACGTTCGCCGGAGAAGTACGGCAGCACGGTCGGGGTGCTCGGGTCCGGCTCGGCGGCGAGGAGGGCCCCGACGTCGACGCCGTCGAGGCGGACGTTCGCCTCCAGCCAGGAGGCCGCGCGCCCCACGTCGTTCAGCGCACCGCCGAGCAGCGAGCGGGTCGCGTCCACGCGGTAGCACCACAGGCCCGGGGGAAGCTCGTCCGGCAGGTCGGAGACGAGAACGCGCATGGCGCCGCTGGTGGCGGCGGCGGCAGCGACGGTCGCCGGGTTGTCGGCACCCGCCCCGAGGTTCGAGGCGAGCCCGTCGGTGATGACCGGGAACCAGCGGGCGCCGCGCAGGGCCTTCCACCGGGACTCCGCCTCCAGCGGCCGGTCCGGGTCGCGGACCTCGGACAGCTGCTCGACGGCGACGCCGCTCACCTCGAGCATGCCGGCGTCCCACTGGCCCGTGCGCCGGTCGAGCAGCCCGGTCCACGCGGCGGTCGAGGTGCCGACGGCGGTCGTGCCCAGGATCCGCTGGTACACGTACTCGCCGAGGGACATCCACCGCTCGACGGACGCGAAGGTCGACGGCGCCGTCTCGCGCAGCCACCGGAACCTGGCCGGCAGGTAGCTCGAGTGCAGCCGCGTCCCCGTCCGCCACCGCACCTCCTGCTCGTCGAGCTCCGCCCGCAGGGCGTTCACCTGCGCCGCGCACCGTGAGTCGGCGTAGGTGAAGCAGGGGGTGACCGCGCGCCCGTCCGCCCCCACGCCGACGAGCGAGGAGGCGAAGGTGTCCAGCGAGACGCCGGCGATCCGACCCTTCAGCTCGCTGCGGGCGAGCGTGGTGACGATCTCCTCCACCTCGTCGACCACCTGGTCGGGGTCGATGGTCGAGGTGCCGTCCGTCCCGGTGGTGAACTGGTGAGGAACCTTGTGCCGGTGCTGCAGCACCGGCCGGCCGGCGGCGTCGTAGAGCCCGCCACGGCTGGCGGTGGAACCGACGTCGAGGGCGAGGACGAGCGGGTCGAGGGCTTCGGCGAGCGGAACGCGGAAGTCGGACATCGCACTCTTTCTCTGCGGAGGTGGACCGATGCTACTGGCGCCCCTCCGCCGGCGCCGCCGCGAGAGACGGGCCCCGGTCCGCCGACGGGCCTCGCCGACGTCGTCGGCGTTCGCGGAGCGTCTCGTCGTCGCTGGTCCACGTGGGCGCGTCCATGAGCGCACATGACGGCCGAACCGACACGCGGGAACGATGTGCCGGGAAACACTTGCCTCCGACCGGCAGATATGCCGTAGGCTCGTGCCACAAGTTGCAGTGCACTCAAGTTTGTTCGGCCCCGGCCGCCTGTCGGGTTGCTTTTCCTTCATGGAGCAGACGAAGAACACCGTGACACACGGCTCCCAACCGGGGGGCCGTCTCACTGCTCGGAAGGAGCAACCATGGCTACCGGAACTGTTAAGTGGTTCAACGCCGAAAAGGGCTACGGCTTCATCGCCCCCGACGACGGCTCGGCCGACGTCTTCGCCCACTACTCGGCGATCCAGTCCTCGGGCTACCGCTCGCTCGAGGAGAACCAGAAGGTCGAGTTCGACGTCACCCAGGGCCCCAAGGGCCCGCAGGCGGAGAACATCCGCCCGCTCTGATCTCAGAGCGAGGGTGCCGGGCTCGCCCGGTCAACTCTTCTGGGCGCCTCAGGGCGTCCTGACGCAGGGCCCCGGCACCGTCATGCGGTGCCGGGGCCTTCGTGCGTCCGGACCTGCTCGCGGCGGCGTCGCCGCCCGGGGCCGGTCCCGGGCAGACGCCGAGGAGAGCGCTCCTGATCGTGCCGGTCTCAGGTCGGGGGCAACGGCTCGTCGGCCGCCGTCTCGCCCGACTCCTCACGCAGCCGGGGCGTCGTCGTCCGGCCGGTAATCCCGGTCTTGCCGTCGTAGAAGGCGCGGATGCGATCCATGTCGGCCGTGACGTCGCCGGTGAGCGTCAGCGTGGGGCCCAGCCCCGTCGTCATGGTGCTGCGGTCGACGTACCCGAGCGTCACCGGCATCCCGGTGGCCCGGGCGATGCGGTAGAAGCCGGACTTCCAGTACGGCGAGGCGCTGCGGGTGCCCTCCGGGGTGATCACCAGGTAGAAGCGCTCGCCCGCCGTGACCCGCGAGACCAGCTCGTCCACGAGCCCGGCGGGGTTCGTGCGGTCCACGGGGATGCCGCCCAGCGCCCGCATCAGCGGACCGAAGGGCTTCTTGAACAGGGTGTGCTTGCCCAGGTACTTCACCTGGACGCCCGCGCGCCAGCTGATCGCCAGCATGAGCGCGAAGTCCCAGTTCGAGGTGTGCGGGGCGCCCACGAGGATGCCGGCGCCGTCCTTGGGGAGCGGCTCGGAGCGGTAGGTCCAGCGGCTCAGCGCCCAGTAGGCGCCCGCGGCGGCGCGACGGATGATCACGAGCCGAAGGCTACGGCAGCGTCGGTGACACTCGGACCAGGAACGCCGGGCGCGGTCACCCGGCGGCCGCCCGGCCCGCCTGCCGGCCCGAGAACAGGCACCCGCCGAGGAACGTGCCCTCGAGCGAGCGGTACCCGTGCATGCCGCCCCCACCGAAACCGGCGGCCTCACCGGCGGCGAACAGGCCGGGCACGGGTGCGCCGTCGGCCCGGAGGATGCGGCCGTCCAGGTCGGTCTCGATGCCGCCGAGCGTCTTGCGCGTGAGCACGTGGAGGCGCACCGCGATCAACGGGCCGGCGTCGGGGTCGAGCAGGCGGTGCGGCGGCGCCACCCTCACGAGACGGTCGCCCGGATAGGCGCGCGCCGCCCGCACCGCGGTCACCTGGAGGTCCTTCGAGTACTCGTTGGCCATCTCCCGGTCCCGGGCGCGCACCTCGCGCTCCACCTGCGCCACGTCCAGCAGCGGCTCGGGGGTGAGGGCGTTCATGCCCGCGACGAGCTCGCCGAGGGTGTCCGCGACGACGAAGTCCTCACCCCGCTCCTTGAACGCCTCCACCGGACCGGGTGCGCCGGGGCCGAGCCGCTGGGCCAGCAGGCGCAGGTTCCGGCCCGTCAGGTCGGGGTTCTGCTCCGACCCCGAGAGGGCGAACTCCTTCTCGATGATGCGCTGCGTCAGGACGAACCAGCTGTGGTCGTGCCCCGTCCCGCGCAGGTGGGCCAGCGTGCCGAGGGTGTCGAAACCGGGGAAGTTCGGGACCGGCAGACGGTTGCCCAGCGCGTCCAGCCACAGCGACGACGGCCCCGGCAGGATGCGGATGCCGTGCGACGGCCAGACGGGGGAGTGGTTCGTGATGCCCTCGGTGTAGTGCCACATGCGGTCGCGGTTGACCAGGTTCGCCCCGGCGTCGGCGGCGATGTCGAGCATCCGCCCGTCCACGTACGCCGGCACCCCGGTGAGCATGTGCGCGGGCGGGCTGCCGAGCCGCGCGGGCCAGTACCGGCGCACCAGCTCCGGGTTGGCGCCGATGCCGCCGGAGGTCACCACGACCGCCGCCGCGCGAAGCTCGAACTCCCCGACGGCGGTGCGCGAGGAGGCCACGCCCCGCGCGGTGGTGGACGGCTCGAGGACCGTGCCGGCGACGCCGTCCACCACGCCGTCCGTCGTCGTGAGCCGGTCCACGCGATGACGCGGGGCCAGCGTCACGAGGCCCTCGTCGACGGCGGCGCGCACCCGCCGCACGAACGGTTCGAGCAGGCCCGGGCCCGTGCCCCACACGATGTGGAAGCGGGGGACGGAGTTGCCCGGCCCGGTGGCGCCGTGCCCGCCCCGCTCCGCCCAGCCGACGACGGGGAAGAACCGCACGCCCAGCCCGTGCAGCCAGGCACGCTTCTCGCCGGCGGCGAACTCCACGTACGCCCGCGCCCAGCGGCGCGGCCAGGTGTCCTCGCGCTCCCGGTCGAACCCGGCGGTGCCCTCCCAGTCCTGCCACGCCAGGTCGAGCGAGTCGCGGACGCCCAGGCGCCGCTGCTCGGGCGAGTCGACGAGGAACAGCCCGCCGAAGGACCAGTACGCCTGCCCGCCGATGTTCGCGGTGGACTCCTGGTCCACCAGCACCACGCGGCGGCCCGCGGCCACGAGCTCGCAGGTGGTGACCAGTCCGGCCAGCCCCGCTCCGACGACGACGGCGTCCGCGTCCATGCGGCCCCCTCCCCGGTCGCCCGCCCTCGGGCGACCTCCGCGCGACAGAAGGTTAGGGGAGACCGTCCGCTCCGTCGTCGTCCTGGCACGGCGTGGGGGCGCTCGCCTGCCCCGTCGCGTCCCGGCCGCCCGCGCCCACCTGGCGGACGGGGTTTTGGTCCACGTCACACCTTGCGGACAGGATGAGGACGCAGCAGCCGGCAGACGGAGGAGAACGATGGACCAGCCCCAGGTGACGCTCGACGACGGGACGACGATGCCGCAGCTCGGGCTCGGCGTCTTCCAGGTCCCGCCGGAGGACACCGAGCAGGTGGTCGCACACGGTCTGGCCGCCGGGTACCGCAGCATCGACACCGCCGCCCGGTACGAGAACGAGCCGGGCGTCGGCGCGGCGCTGAAGGCCGCGGGCGTCGCGCGCGAGGAGGTGTTCGTGACGACGAAGCTCGCCAACCCGGACCAGGGCTACGAGTCCGCCCTCGCCGCCTTCGACGCCAGCGCCGAGAAGCTCGGCCTCGACGTCGTCGACCTGTACCTCATCCACTGGCCCTGCCCCGGGCGCGGCGAGGCCCTGAACAGCTGGCGCGCGATGGAGGAGCTGCGGGCGGCGGGCCGCATCCGCTCGATCGGGGTCTCGAACTTCCTGCCGCACCACCTCACCGAGCTGCTCGAGGCCGGCGAGGTCAGGCCGGTGGTGAACCAGATCGAGGTGCACCCGTACCACCAGCAGAAGGAGCTGCGCGCGTTCAACGCCGAGCACGGCATCCTCACCGAGGCCTACAGCCCCCTGGGGCAGGGGGCGGTCCTGGGCGACCCCGTCATCACCGGGATCGCGGAGCGGCTCGGGCGCACCCCCGCCCAGGTGGTGCTGCGCTGGCACCTGCAGCTCGGGAACGTCGTGATCCCCAAGTCGGTGACGCCGTCACGCATGGCGGAGAACCTCGACGTCCTGGACTTCGAGCTGTCGACCGACGACATGGTGGCGATCGAAGGACTGGACCGCGGCCGGCGCATCGGCTTCCACCCGGACTTCTTCAACGGCTTCCCCGAGGACTTCGAGGAGGGCTCGTCGGCACGGACGGGTGTGGCGTCCGTGCGCTGACGATGCGGCTCGGCGAGAAGTTGACGCCTCGCGGAGGACTTGACGTCTCGCGGAGGACTTGACGTGTCGCGGAGGACTTGACGTCTCGTCGAGGGGGAGGGCTGCTGGACGGGTTGGCGGGTAGGTTCTGGGCATGAGCGACACCGGCTACGGCGACTTCGAGTTCGAGCGTAAGTTCCTCGTCCGCGCGCTGCCGGACTCGGTCCTGCGCGAGCCGGACCCGGTCCTCATCGTCCAGAGCTACTACCTCGCCGCCGAGGGGTACGCCCTGCGGGTCCGCCTGCAGGCCCCGGCGCCGCGGGTGCCCGTGCCCGCCGCCGTCGACGAAGACACGCTCCTCGACGAGCTGGCGGGCACGTTCACCTTCTGCGCGCTCACCGCCAAGGGGCCGTACGTGGGCGGCACACGGTACGAGGCGGAGCGGGAGCTCGACGTGTCCGTGGGGCTGGGGATGGTGCGCCTCGGTGGCGCCAAGGTGATCAAGTACCGCCACTCGGTGTGGCTGGGCACCGACGGCTGGGTGCTCGACTCGTTCCTCGGGCGCAACGCCCCGCTCATCGTCGCCGAGTGCGAACGGGGCGGGCCGGTCACGGATCTGACGATCCCCGACTTCTGCGTCACCGAGCTGACCGGCGACCCCCGTTTCACCAACGACAGCCTGGCCACGGACCCGTACAGCGGCTGGGCCGAGAGGTACGAGCGCGAGCTCGAGCAGCACGGCCCCCGGTTCCTGCAGGAGTTCGGCCGGAACGAGCTCGGGACCTCCTGACCGGTTGCACGTGGCGGGTTCACGCCCGTCCGGCAGCCTTCGTACCTGGGTGGGTTCACGCCCGCCCGGCTGGTTCCCTCCCGCGGACCGGTCGGCCGGCGCTCGGCGCGGGCTGTCAGACCGACGCGCGGCTCCTGGAGCGCAGCGCCGGGACGAGCCAGGCCGTCAGGCTCAGGAGCAGGACACCGGCGAACACGGCCGCGCCGGTCGCGAGGTCGGTGGCCGTGGCTCCCACGACGGCGTAGGCGACGGCCGGGACGAGATTGCCGAGGGCTCCCGCCCACGCCGCCCGCCGGACCGGCATCCCCGCGGCACCGGCGACGACGGCGACCGCCTCGGCCAGCACCGGCACAGGCCGCGTGACGGCGACAGCCGCGGCACCGTAGCGGGTGACGAGGCGCTCCGCCGTCTCCCGGTGCCGGGGGAGCGTCACCCGGCTGATCGTGCGCTCGCCGCGCCGGCCCAGCAGCAGGGCGACCAGCGTGGCCCCGGTTCCGCCGAGGACGGACAGTGCCGCACCGGCGGCAACGCCGAACAGGGTGCCGTGCGCGGTCATGACGACGCTCGCGGGCACCGGGACGGCCACGTCCACGGTGAGCAGGGCCACCCCGACCACGGCCGCGAAGGGCCCCGCCCCCCGCAGTGCCGGCACCGGGTCCACCAGCAGCGGGATCTCGAGGGCCTCGACGACGACGAACGAGATGAGCAGCAGGACCACGACGGTCGCGGCGAGCAGTGCGTAGGCCCATCGCCGGACCCACCGCGGTGCGTCGGCGCCCCCGGGCTGCTCTGTGTGCGGCATGTTCGCTCCTTCGCTCCGTCGCCGTCCGAAAACATACCGGCACGGGGCGGGGAAGGAGTGTCGCGCACAGGTCAGTCGACCCCGCTGCCGCCCGCGATCTCAAAGCTCCACAGCTCGGCGGACGTGCCGACCGGCCGCCGGCCGCCGTGCCCGTGGCCGCCGGACGGCTCCCCGCCGTTCTCGCCGCCCTCGCTGTGCCCGCCGTGCTCGTGTCGCGCGCCGGCGCCGGCGCCGGCGCCGGCGTCGGCCTGGCCGCCGCGGCCGTGGCCGACGGCGAACGCGTCGGACCCGCGCCACGCCTCGTAGGAGAACTCGTCTCGCCACCGCGTGATGACGAGCCAGGTGGTGCGCTCGTCGGTCGGTCGCAGCAGCTCGAAGCCGAGGAACCCGTCGACCCCCTCCATCGCACCGGCGCGGGCGGCGAAGCGGTGGGCGAGCTCGTCACCGCTGTCCGCGGGGACCGTGATGGCATTGATCTTCACGATGCTCATGCCTCCATCCTGCCCCGCGGCGCGCCCCGGCGGTCCTCGCTGCAGCGGCGCGTCCGACGTCGCCCCGCTACCTTCGGTGCATGCTGAACCTCGCGACTCTCCTGGCCAGCGAACGACAGCTCGCCACGGGCGACGGCGACACCTACCGCCGGGCCATGCGTCGGGACGCGCTGTTCGTGCTGCCCGGCATGGTCCTCGACGCCGAGGAGTGCGCCAGGGCGATGGACGTCAGCCCCGGCTGGGACGGCGTGGCCCTGACCGACGCTCAGCTGCTGCAGGTCGGCGAGGACGCCGCGTCCGTCGTCTACACGTTCGAGGGCCGGCGCGGCACCGAGGTGTACCGGGCCACCATGGCGAGCACGTACGTCGAGGAGGACGGGCGTGCCGTGCTCGTCCTGCACCAGCAGACGCCGCTGGGGTAGCCGGGGGAGGTTCGCACGAACGAGAACCGGGGTGATCGGAAGTGGAACTGACGGACCAGGGCATCACCGTGGAGCGCGTGAGCGAGCAGGACTGGCGCACGCTCCGCGACGTGCGCCTGCGCGCCCTCGCCGAGGCGCCGCAGGCGTTCGGCTCCACGCTCGAGCGTGAGCTCGCGTTCGACGAGAGCACCTGGCGGGAGCGGGCCGCGGCAGGGCGCACGTTCCTCGCCCTGCGGGCCGGCCAGGTCGTGGGACTGGCCGGCTACTACGTGGAGCCGGGGCATGAGGACGAGCGGCAGCTGGTGTCCATGTGGGTGGACCCGTACGCGCGCGGATCGGGGGCGGCGGCGCTGCTCGTCTCCGCGGTGCGCGAGGCGGCCGCGGCCGAAGGCGCACGGACACTGACGCTGTTCGTCGCGGACGGCAACGACCGGGCGCGGCACCTGTACGAGCGGCTGGGCTTCCGGTCCACCGGCGAGCGGCAGGCGCTGCCCTCGGACCCGCTGCGGGGCGAGGAGCGCTTCGCCCTGTCGTTGCGCTGAGGTGCTGGGTGGGCCGGCGCTGTCGGGCGGACGGCGCTGAGCTGTCCGGCGGCGTCGAACCGCCGGGCGGCGTAGGGCTGCCGAGCGGTGCGCCGAGCGTCAGGTGGTGCGCTGGACGCTGACGTCGCCGCTGACGGTCCGCGCCCGCAGCACGAGGGCGGGCTCGTCCGGGCCGGGCTCGGCGCCCGGCTCCAGGGTCGACCGCATCCCGCCGGACACGGTGGAGCAGTCGAGCAGGACGGCGGTGCCCTCGGCGACCCGCACGGACACGTCGCCCGACGCGGTCTTCGCCTCGACTTGGCCGTGGACCGCCCGGCGCACCGTCAGGTCACCGGAGGCGGTGCGCACGACGGCGCGCCCGGCGAGCTCCTTGACCAGCAGATCGCCCGAGCCGGTGGCCCCCTCGAGGTCCGCGACGGAACCGACGACGAGGTCCCCGGACCCTGACCGCGTGCGCAGGAACCGGCGGACCGTCCCGACCGTCGCGTCGCCCGAGCCGGTGAGCACCTGACCGGTGTCGAGCGACATCACCGTGACATCACCTGACCCGGTGGTGACGTCGACGTCGCCCGCCTCGCCGAGGTCGACGTCGCCCGAACCGGTCCGGACCGCGGCGGCGGAGAGGGCCCCCGTGCTCGTCACGTCGCCGGAGCCGGACGTGGCGTCGAGCGAGGAGCCGACGGGCACCGTCACGGTGATCCGCAGGCGCGCGCTCGGCCCGAACAGCCGGGTGCGCGACGGCGGCACCTCGATGCGCAGCGTGTCCCCGGCGAGCGCCACCAGGGTCGACTCCGCCAGCGACTGGCCGTCCTCGTCCGCCCTGGTCGGGTCGAGCCGGACGGTGGCTCCGGCGACATCGTCCGCCACGACGGTGAGGTCGCTGGACCGGGTCGCGGCCTGGACCCGGACCGGTCCGGGAACGGGGAAGTCGTGCTGGGTCATCGGGTCTCCTCGGGGAGGTGCCCCGCCGCCGGGGCGGCGGGGCACGGGACTAGAACGCGCCGTCGGCGGAGCGCCGACGCGTGGGGGCGAAGGTCGTGGTGCGCCGCGGCGCCAGGGCGCGGCGGCGGTGGACGGCCTCGGCCTCGCGGACGAGGTCACGCGCACGCGCCTCGTGCAGCTCGAGCCACTGGTCCATCAGTGCTCCCTCCTCTCGTGGTTGCGGCGGGTGCGTCGCAGGCGGGGCGTGCGGCGCTCGGTCAGGAGCTCGTCCATCGGCACGCGCAGGGCGCGCGCGGCGAACGAGTCGAGGACGCTGGGATCCATGGCGGAAGGCCTTTCTCATCGGACCCAGCCGCTCATGCGGCGACCGGTCCTGGTGACGTTCTCGGTGGTCGTGGCCGGGCCGGCCAGCGCCTGCTGGGCGGCCCGGACGAGCCAGGTGTTGACGGAGACGCCCTCGCGGCCGGCGGCCTGGTCGACCTGGGCCTTGAGGGTCTCCGGGAGGCGGAGCGAGATGCGGGCGGTGCCGCCGTCGTCCTCCGGCACGGGCGGTGCGGGAGGGGCGGGCGGCGCAGGCACCTCCGCGGGGCGGGGACGCTGCTGGACGACGACCTCGGGGTTGCCGCCACGGAGCCGTACCTCGACGACGTCACCGTCCAGCTGGACGGTGACCTCCGCGGCGACGTCCGAGGCGAGCTCCATGAGAGACAGACGCAGTGCGGGCTCGAGGCTCTGGGCAAGCCGTTCCGCCGCTTCCTGCACCTGGTCGCCGGAACCGCGGGCCGTCGTGGCCAGCGCCTGCCGGAGGGACGCGAGGTACGGGCTGAGATCCATGACATCAGCATGACGCCACTATGGCGCCACGTCAACACCTTTATGGCCTCAGCTCGTGCCGCGCCCGACTCCTGCGCGGGCGCCCGGCTAGCGGGTCGCCGTCCTGAGGAACTGCCCCGCGGCAGACCTGCGCTGCGAGGACCTGACGAGGCCGGCGCGGTTCTGGCGGCCGGCGAGGTGCAGGTACTCGTCCGCGGGGACGCCCAGGTAGCGGGCGGTGAAGGCGTCGATGATCGGGTCCATGTGGGGCCTCCTTCCGGTGGTGCTCCGGGCCGGGCGCGCGCAGGGGAGCGCGCCCGTCACCGAGCGAGGGAATCGTGCGGTACGGCCGCGGTGCGGGCCGTTCGGGCTTCCGGCCTGGGCCGGAGCGTGCGGTTGGGGTGATGCGGGGCCGTGCGCCGTCGTCGGTGGGCGGCCGGCCTCCCGCGTCAGCTCAGCCGCACGCCGCGCGGGGCGGCCGGGGCAGGCACGAGGGGCAGGGAGATCCCACCGACCACGGGAGCTCGGCCGTCGGCGATCACCGGCGCGGCCATGTCCTTCGTCGTGGTCATGGCGACATCACAGCAGGGTCCCGACGGCACGCGCAACGGATTATTCGGCCCGGTGCGCAGATGCTCGGCCCCACGCAGCGCGGGACCGGCCCGGCGGTGGTAGGCAAGAGCCATGTCCATGTCAGAGCCTTTCGAGCCGAACCTTCGCCCCGACGCCGAGGACGGCATCCCGGCGGCCGACCCCGGGCCCGGCGCACCGCCGACAGCTCCCGGGTTCGGCATCGAGGGCGAGGAGCCCGACACGGCCAGGGGTGACGGCGCACCCGGGGACGAGGACGTGGTCCGCGACGAGGGGGCGGGCACGGACGACGACACCCCGGCCGACGCGTTCTTCCGCGGTCTGGACGGGTGACCTCGCGGGCGCTCGCCGTCACCGGCGCGACGGGCCGGCTCGGTGGCCGGGTGGCGCGGCGCCTGGCCGCGGCGGGCGTGCCTCAGCGCCTCGTCGTCCGCGACGCCGCCCGTGCGCCGGACCTCCCCGGCGCGTCCGTCGCCGTGGCGGAGTACGGCGACGCGGCCGCCGCGCGCGCCGCCCTGGACGGCGTCGGCACGCTGTTCATGGTGTCCGCCTCGGAGTCGCCCCACCGGGCGGCCGAGCACCGCAGCTTCGTCGACGCCGCCGTCGCCGCGGGCGTGGAGCGGATCGTCTACGTCTCCTTCTACGGCGCCGCTCCCGACGCGACCTTCACCCACGCCCGCCTCCACCACGAGACGGAGGAGCACCTGCGGTCCACCGGCCTGGCCACCGTGATGCTCCGCGACAACCTCTACCTCGACTTCATGACGGCCCTCGTCGGGGACGACGGCGTCATCCGCGGACCGGCCGGCGACGGCCGCGTCTCCGCCGTCGCCCAGGACGACATCGCCGACGCCGCCGTCGCGATCCTGCAGGACCCGGCCGGCCACGACGGCAGGGTGTACGACCTGACCGGGCCGGAGGAGCTGACGCTGACGGAGGTCGCCGGCATCCTCGGCGCACACCTCGGGCGCCAGGTCCGCTACGTCGAGGAGAGCGTCGAGGAGGCGTACGCCTCGCGGGCGCACTACGGCGCCCCGGACTGGGAGGTCGACGCCTGGGTGAGCACCTACACGGCCATCGCCGCGGGGGAGATGGCGGGCGTCAGCCCGGACGTCCCCGAGCTCACGGGGCACCCAGGGACCACCCTCGCGGAGCTGCTGGCGCGCGGCTGAGCAGCGCGCCACCGGGCGCACCGAGGAGCTGTCACCCGGGAGGCCGGGGGCTCCGCGAGCGCGGGTCCAGGGCCGCTCGCCACCCGTTGCGCGGTGGGGTGCCGACGGCGAGACCCGCGGTGATGACATGCCGCGCCACGACGATCAGGCCGGTGGCGGCGATGCTGTCCCACTCGAGCCCGGAGGTCAGACGCAGCAGGCCGGCCGCCAGCAGGAAGTCGAGCAGGACCGGGACCGCCGCGCGCAGCCCGGCAACGGCCGCCACCCCGACGGCACACACGACCCCGGCCGCGGTGATCGCCAGGGCGAGGTTCGCCACGACGCCGTTCATGCCGGCGGCTCGAGCTCCGACCGGGTGCCGGCACGCTCGAGCTCCGCGCGTTCCTCCTTGATCTCGCGGGCGAGGAAGTAGTTGAGGCCCGTGCGGATGGCGGCGATGGCGGCGAGCTTGCCGATCTCCACGAACGTCGGGGCGACCGCGGTGGTGAGGACGTCCGCGGCGAGCTGGAACTCCAGACCCAGCGCGAGGAAGCGGCCGAGGAGCAGTCGCACGCGCACGAACCCGGACGTGTCGCGGCGCACGATGGCGACGAGGAACAGCACGAACGCGGTCACGGCTCCGACGCCGATGATGATCGCGCCCGCTGCCTCGACGAACCGGACGAGCCAGTCGACGCCCTGACGGAGCAGCTCTTCCGACCCTGACGGAGCAGCTCTTCCGACACGGTGCCTCCTCGTGGGACGGGCGGTGGCGCCCACGGTTCTCCGGCCGGCCGGGGCTCGCAACCGCAGGCGGCCTCCCGGTGCCGGGCCGGTCAGCGGCTCGCGACGGAGGCGGCGTAGGCGTCGTCGGTGGTGGACGTCCAGCCGGGCGGCAGGTCGATCGGGAAGGAGTGCCCCTCGAAGTGGCGCCACCAGGTGCGCGCCCCCGGAGGCAGGTACTCCAGCGGGGTCTGGTCGACGAGGGAGCGCAGGCGCCGCTTGAGGGCCCAGAGCTCGGAGAGGTCGGGCGCCGGACCGTCGTCGGGTGCCTCCGGCTCGGCGGAGGCGTCCTCCGGCCCCGGGCCGAGGAGGTCGACCTCGAGCTGCCAGATCTCCTTGCGGAGCGTGGTGATGTCGCGCACGAGCTGGGACTCCACCGGTCCGGCGCCCTGCACCGCCTCGGCGGCCCGCATGTAGCCGTAGTCCATGGAGATCGCGGTCAGGCCCGGGTCCACGGTGAGCACGTCGTGGACGTCGAGCTCGGGACCGATGACCACCGCGCCGGCGCGGCGGGCCCACGTCACCTCGTCGTGCAGGCCCTCGTCCGACATGATTCCCGCGGTCGAGCGCAGCACGATCGAGAGCATGTCCCTGCCCGCGTAGCTGTCCTCGCGGGGCACCCCGGGCGGCGAGGCCACGACGGCGAAGCACCGGGTGACGCCCAGCTGCTCGACCGCCACCTCGACGGGCAGCGCCTCGCGGACCCCGCCGTCGACGTAGTGCTCGTCGCCCAGCCGGATCGGCGGCAGCACGGCCGGGATGGCGCACGAGGCCCGGACGGCCTCGACGAGGTCGATCGGTCCGGCGTCCAGCTGGCGGCCCTGCCGGTCGAGGAGGGCGCCGGTCTCGGTGACGTAGCGCAGCTCGCCCGACTCCAGGCCGACGACGGCGATGCGCAGGGTGACCCCGGAGCCCGCCACCCGGGCGGGGACGAAGACCTCGGGGTCGAGGAGCCGTTCCACGATGGGGCCGAGCCGGTACATCGACTGCTCGCGCTCGGCGCCGCGCAGGATGACCTCGAGGTCCGGGCGGGCGCGGCCGACCTCGCGCAGGGCGGTGAGGAACTCCACCACACCGAGGGACCCCCAGGTGCCCTGGTCCTCCGACTCCGGCGAGGTGTCGAGCTCGGGCGCCGCCTCCGCGGCTGCCGCGGCGACCCCCACGGCTGCGGCTGCAGGGGCCGAGGGGCGGGCCCTGGTCGACGTCGGCGTCAGCCGTGGGGCGGCGAGATTGGCGACCCGGGAGAACGTCCGGCCGAGCGGACGCTGGCGCTGCTGGCGACGCGAGAAGGCCGCCACCCACTCCGGGCCCCGCTCGCGCAGCCGGGCGAACCACTCGAGCGGCACGAACATGTCCGAGCTGTGCTGCATCCCCCGCCAGACGCGTTCGAGCTCACCGACGAGGCGGCGCTGCTCGGCCGGCTCGTCGGACTGGGCCAGCACCGCGGCGAGCACGGAGCCGGCCGACGTGCCGGTGATGACGTCGGGACGGATGCCGACCTGGTCGTAGAGGTAGCGCAGCGCCCCGATCTGGAAGCTGGCGCGGGCGCCGCCCCCGCTCAGGACCAGCCCGGTCACCTCGGTCCGCCGGCGCCACGGCAGCCGCGAGAGCACGTCGTCCACCCACATGGTCCCCACAGTAGGGCGTGCCCGGTGACGCCCTCACGGCGAGGAGGTGGCCGCTACCGGGGGAGGAGGTGGCCGCCTACCGGGCGAGGTCCAGCGACTCCTCGGCGACGGCGATGACGGACCAGGTGCGGCCGTCGTCGGCGGAGAGCTCGTAGGCGGGGACGAGGAGCGCCGTCCCCGACGGCGTGGTGTACAGCGCCGGGCCGAGCCGGGCGCCGGTGATCGCGACCTCCTCGACGGGCCAGGGGACCGGGCTGCCGGGCGTCCCCGCGGGCGGCGGCCCGGTGGGCGGGGCGGCGTCGGGGCCCTGGCTGACGGAACCGGACGTGACCGGCGCGTCGGCAGAGGTGCCGTCGGTGCCCTCGGCGTCGAGAGCGTGGTTCTCGGCGGCGGCGAGCATCCGCACCTCGCCGAACGAGCCGAACCGCGGATCGCCGAGGCGGTCGACCGCGTCGGTGGGGCTGACGACCGGGACGTCGCCGAGCGCGGCGACGGGCGCGAGCATGCCGTTGACGTTCTGGACGCCGGCGGCGCTCAGGATCACGTACCACGCAAGACCGGTGCGCTCGCCGTCGACGAGCTGGTGCGCGACGACCTGCGTGACGTTCGGGTCGCCGTAGTCGTTCTCGGCCAGCTCGAACGTGGCCGGGTCGTACCCGGCGGCCGTGAGCAGGGTGCGGACGGGGGAGAGCGCGTCCTCCCCGTGCGGCGGCGGCGCGGCGTCAGGGTTGTCGTCGCACCACTCGTACGGCGCCGGCGCGGCGTCCGTGGCGACTCCCGTCGCGTCGGGGGCGGAGGTGCCCGCCTCGCTGCGGGGACACTGGTGCGGGTCCTTCGCCGGGTCGTAGAAGCTCACGGTCGTCGTGCCGTCCGGGGAGAGCATGAGGTACGCGCCGCTGCCGTCCGTGACGCCCAGCTGCCACGAGCCGCCCACGCGCTGCGGCTCGCCCTCCAGACCGAGCGCGGCGCCCAGCGCGGCGGTGCGGTCCGCGGTGAAGCTGGCTGACGGGTCGTACGTCCACGCCGGGGAGGTACCGGTCTCGTCCGAGAGACCGACGGCGTGGAAGCTCATGTGGGACCACGACGGCGCGGGGTACATGGCGGCGTCCGCCGGTGCTGACATCACCTCGGGCGCACCGGGGGAGGTGGCGCCCCCGGCGGGACCGCCCAGGCTGATGGCGGGAGCGGCGGTGGGCGCCGAGTCGCCGCTGCCGGCCCGGAGACCGAGCCCGTACCCGGCCGCGCCGAGGACGAGCGCGCCCGCGGCGACGGCGGCCACGGGCAGCCAGCTGCTCCGGCGCGAGCGCGCGGAGGTGAGGGGCGTGACCGTCGCTCCGGCGCGGCCGGCGGGCCGTGCGGTGGCGGGGGCAGCGCCGGCGGTGGCGTCGTCGCGGATCCGTGCGTCGACGGCGACGCGGAGCCTGTCGAGATCCGGGCGGGACCTCGCTGCCGGGTCCGCGGCTCGCAGCCGGTCGAGGATCTCGTCCTCAGGGGTGTCGTGGTCGGTCATCCCGATTCCTCCTGCGCTCGGCGGCCGCGGCCCGGCCGGCCTGCTACCGGGTATGTGTGCCGGCCGGCGCGGATCTTGCGCGACAGCCGGGCCTCGGGCGGGGGAGGCCCGTCATGGCGCCGGGAGGTTCCGTGCGAGGCGGACCCCGACGTCGTCGATGCGCAGCGTCGGCTGGCTGCGCCGACGCACGCCGGCCCGGCAGCTCCACGGCTCGTCGAACCACCCGCCGCCGCGCAGCACCCGGTACGGGCCGTAGACCTCCTCGTCGTACAGGTCCCAGCACCACTCCCAGACGCCGCCGAGCATGTCGTGCAGACCCCACGGGTTCGGCTGTCTCGTCCCCACCGGGCGCGGGCGGCCACCGGAATTGCCGCGGTACCAGGCGATCTCGTCGAGATCGCCGTAGCGGGGCCCGGGGGTGCCGGCGCGGCACGCCAGCTCCCACTCCGCCTCGGTGGGCAATCGGTAGCCGTCGGCCGCCCGGTCCCAGGTGACCCGGACGTCGTCGGGTGCCGGGCGGTCGTGCGGCACCCAGCCGGGAGTGACGGGCACGTGGACGGGAGTGACGGTGTAGACAGGCTGCAGTCCGTCGCGCTCGGAGAGCCGGTTGCACAGGTCCAGGGCGTCGCGCCAGGAGATCTCCGTGGCCGGCACCTCGGCAGCGGGTCCGACGAACCCGGTGACGGACCGGACCTGGTCCTGCGTCAGCGGCGTCGCACCGACGAGGAAGGGCTCGACCCGAACCGTCCATCGGCTCTGCGACCGGCGGTCGGTCAGCGTGACGTCGCGCGGTGACAGGTCGGGCGGCACGGCGATCATCGGGCTACGACCGCGCCCACGCCACGGCGAGACGCGAGCGTGCGCGCGAGAGGGCGGCGTCCGCGCCGCCGCGGGAGATGCCGAGGACCGCCGCCAGCTCCTCCCCGGCGAGGCCCTCCCACGCGTGGAGCAGCAGGATGCGGCGGTCCCGGGCGCTCAGACCGGCGAGCGCCTCGCGGACCAGCTCGTCCGTGACGACGACGTCGGCCGGGTCGTCGTCGGCCTCCGGCTCCGGCACGGCGGCAAGGGGCAGCGGCTGCTTCTTGCGCCTGTGGTTCGCCAGCACGAACCCGGCCGTGCGGTACAGCCACGGCAGCTCCGCGCCGTCGGGCACGTCGTCGCGCCGACGCCAGGCGACAGCGAGGACCTCGGCGGCCAGGTCGTCGGCGTCCTGGGGCGCACGGCGCAGCAGGTAGCGGTGCACGGCGGCGGCGTGAGCGCGGAAGAGTGCGTCGAACCACGCCTCGTCGCGTCCGTCCACGTCCCGTCCCCCTCGCTGCGGCAACAGTGCCCTCGCCCGTCTGTGTCACCGGACGCGCCCATCTTGCACTGCCGGCGTCAGCCGGCCGGCTCAGCCCTCCATGCCGGCGGTGGCGCGCACGATGAACGCCACCACGTCCACGAGGCGACCGGTGTGATCCATGACGGCCCGCTGCCGGTCGGCGCCGGTGCCGCGGGCGAGGATCCGGTCGAGGCCGGCCTCCGCGCGAGCCTCGTCGTCGTTGGCGCGCAGTGCCGGCCGCACGTGCTCGAGCAGACGGGCAAGGATCTCTCCGGCGCGCGCCGGTCTGAGGGTGGCCGGGTCGACCAGGTCTCCGGTGACGCCCTCGCGGCCCGCGTGCCAGGTGGCCAGCCGCAGCAGCATGCCGGGCACCTGAGGTGGCGGTTCCCCGGCGGCCCACTCGCCGGCCGCGGTGTCCACCAGCGCGCGGGTCAGCGCGGCGAGCAGCACGGCGTCCGCGGGGTCGAGGCACACGTCGGCGACCCGGACCTCGACCGTGGGGTAGCGGGCGGACGCGCGCGCGTCGAAGTAGACCATGCCCGTGTCGAGGATCCCGCCGGTGCCGATCATCCGGGTGACGAGGTCGTCGTAGGCCCGGACCGAGCCGAACAGCTCGGTGGGTCCGGCGGAGGGCCACCTGGTCTGCACCATCCAGCGGTAGCTGGCGTAGGCGGTGTCCTTGCCCTGCCAGTAGGGCGAGTTCGAGCTCAGGGCGAGCAGGACTGGCAGCCACACCCGGATGCGGTCCAGCACGCCGACCGCCTCCTCGCGGGACTCGACGCCGACGTGCACGTGGCAGCCGCAGGTGAGGTGGTCCGTGGTGAGGATGCCGTACCGGTCGATCATGGTCCGGTAACGCTCGGTGTCCGCGACGCGCGGTGCGACCGGGGTGGGGCACAGCCCGGAGGCCGCGACGCGCGCGCCCACCTGCCGCGCAGCCTGGCTCGCCGTGCTGCGCCACGTCCGGAGCTCTTGCTCGAGGGCGCCCAGGTCGGTGTGCGGACGGGTCTCTGTCTCGATCTGCTGCTGCTGGAGCTCCCGGGCGAGGAGCCCTCCCGGGCCCGTCGGCGGCCCGGCGGCGTCTCCGGCCTCGACCGCGCGGGCGGTGCGAGCGGTCGCGTTCGCCAGGACCTGTGCGGCCACGGACAGCGCGCGCCCGGTCGCGCTCTCGACGAGCAGCAGCTCTTCCTCGACGCCGACGGTGCGCACGTCGTCAGTGTGACAGTCACGGTCGGTCAGCAGGGGGCAGAACGTGATGTCGGAAGGCGTGCCGCAAACGGCTCGCGCTGTGACGCCCTGTGAGGATGTGCCTGTGGACGCGGGAGCGGTGGGGCAGGTCATCATCCTGGAGCTGGCCCTGCTCTCCCCTGAGGTGCGGAGGTGCCCTGGCCGGGTCGAGGAGCTCCTGGACCCGGATTTTCTCGAGATCGGCACCTCGGGGAGGCTGTGGACGCGCGCGGCGGTCGTGGCGGCCCTGGCCGAGGGGACGTCGGACGACGACGCCGCGATCGAGGCGATCGAGATGAGCGGTGCCGTCGTGGCACCGGGCCTCGTGCTGCTGACATACGTCTCTGATCCCTGTGGCCGCGCCGCCCGGCGGAGCTCGCTGTGGCGCTGCTCCGAGGGCGCGTGGCGGCTCCTCCATCACCAGGGCATGCCGCTTCCTGCCTCTTAGAGGTCCCGTTCGCCAGCGCGGCAGCGCCGTGGCCGGGACCATGTGGCTTCCTCCGTCTGGAAGGAGCGGCGATGGTCACCGAAGCCCCTTCACGTACGAGGCGCGGCGCGCGGATCGCCGGCGTGGTGGTCGCGGCGGCGCTGCGGCTGGTCGGGATCCTGCTGCTCGGGGCGTCCGCGGTGCAGGGTGCCCGCGCGTCGTGGTCCCGGTTCGGCGTGTGCTTCGGGAGCGATGTCCCGCCGGTGCCCGACCTGCCTGCGGACCGGGCGGAGGACTGGTGCGCCTACATGCAGGACCACAGGTACGACTACTTCGTGCCCGAGCACCCGTGGGTGCCGATCGCGGACGCCGCGCAGCAGGAGGGGCTCAGTCTGATGCTCCTCGGGGCCGGGCTGGCGGTGGTCTCCCTCTCGTTCGTCGGCCGCTGGTTCGTCTGGCCGGCGAGCGTCGTCGGGGGCGTCGGCTCCGGCGCGGTGTGGTTCGCCCTCGGAGTGCCGGTGTGGCGAACTGGGCTGGCGGGCGAACCGGTGGGTTTCGGCGACTGGCTCGCCGCGCACTCGCTGACCCTCTTCACGCTCCTGGCCACCGCCGGCCTGGCCGTGCTGTTCTGGCATCGCGGTGGGCGGGACGGCCGCGTCGTCGCGGTGTTCTGGGTGCTGATGACGCTCGCGCAGCCGCTGCCGGAGCTCTTCGCCTCGTCGATCCTGTGGGGCTCCCACGACACCTCCCCGTTGCGGGGGTTGTTCCGGTGCGGGGCGGTCGCGTTCGCCGGTGTGGTGGTGGCGGTGACGTTCCTGCCGCCGGCCTGGCAGGACCGGCTCGTGTCCCGTCCCCTGAGGACGGCGAGGCGGACCGCCACGGCCGCGATGTCGAGGCTTCAGGAGTGGGGCGAGCGGGTGTCGCCGCGCCGGTGGTGAGGCCGGATCCCGGCACGCGCCCCGACGACGAGCGCGACGGGCCCCCGGCGCGCGCCCCGCCGACGAGCGCGACGGCCGGAGACCCGCTCCGACCGTCGCGCCGCGTCATGACGCCGAAGGGTCGACGCCGTGCTCCCGGAAGTCAGGAGATCGTCAGCCGATCCCCCGCTGCCAGGTCTGCAGGTCCGCGACCTTGCCCGCGAGGAGCTCGCGCGCGTCCTGGTCGGAGACGTGCGCACGTACCTGCGCCGCGGCCGCGTTCAGCTTGTCGGCCGCCTCGCCGGACTCGCCGGCGTCGGCCAGCGACTGTGCCTTGTCGAGCTGCCTGCGGATCTGGGTGGCCGCCTGCTGCGAGACGGAACCGTCGTCCTGAAGGTCGGTGATCAGCGTGTCCACCTCGTACCAGGTGACGCAGTCGCCGCCGCCGCTCACAGCCCCCGCGGACCAGGCGATGCCGCCGAGCAGGTGCTCGAGGAAGGCCGGGTCCGTGTACGACGCCTCGGTGTGGCCGCCGGCCGTGTACCAGGAGCGGGCGCCCTCGAAGTTGTGGCACCAGGACAGCGGGTGGTCCTCACCCATGGCGCCTCGACCCGCGTTGTAGGTGCTCTCCTCGAGGTTCGTCAGGACGCGCACGACCGGCCGCGGGCTCTCCGTGAAGTTGTACCACTCGTCGAACCGGGTCCACGTGTCGTCGAGGTGCTCCGTCGAGGGGTGCGTGCCGTCCTCGACGGTCTGCACCGCCGTC
Source organism: Georgenia soli (assembly GCF_002563695.1). NCBI lineage: Bacteria > Bacillati > Actinomycetota > Actinomycetes > Allobogoriellales > Allobogoriellaceae > Georgenia > Georgenia soli. The sequence goes on from NZ_PDJI01000004.1 coordinate 2,346,856, forward strand.
TGCTGCGCGGGGTGGCTGATGAAGCGGGCGCCGCCGCCCGTCAGCTGCCCGTACCAGGGGACCGTGTGCATCGTGTCCGTCGCCGCATGGACGCCGGTGTAGCCGCCGCCGGCGCGGATGTACCCCTGGAACGCCTCCAGCTCGGAGGCGTCGAGGAGCGTCGGCAGGGCCGGGTTGAGGCTGTTCGTCCCGTCGACGGTCGAGACGAAGACCACCGTCTCGTACTTCGCCAGGCTGTCGGCGTTGGTGAACGGGGTCGTCTCGAGGGTCCGTTCAGGCTGGCCGGGGCTACGTCCGGCGACGGGCGGGTCCCACACGTCGACGGTGAAGCCGTTCGCCTCGCCGAGGGCCATGATCGCCGTCGTCGCCTCGTCGATGCTGCTGTGCCGGAAGCCGGTCGTCTTCCCGACCACCAGGACGTCGTAGTCCTCGTCCGCGGCCTGGGCCGGCGCCATGGCGACGACCAGGGAAAGGGCGGCGGAGACGCCCAGGGTGCCCAAAAGTGCAGGTCTGTGCTGTCGCTTCATTGCGCTCCTTCGTCGAGATGCCGTATTAGTACGGCTGTAGAACAAACTAGGGTGAACCGGACACAGCCGTCAACGAAGAGGAAAGTCGTGAGCGCACCCCCACCCGCACGCCGTCGGCCGGGACATGTCCGCACGGCGGTCCTCGTCGCCGTCCTCGCCGTGCTGGGCGCCGGTGGTGCCGGCTACGCCGTCGGCCGGGCGAGCGACGCTCCGGCCGCCGGCGCGGGCACCGCGGACGACGGCGCCGCCCCGGCCCCTGGCGACGCGGGCGGCAAGGAGGAGCCGGAACCGGGTTCAGTCGAGGCGATCGCCGCGCAGCTCGCCGAGGATCAGGCCGCCGAGCGTGCCGAGCTTGCGGCGGAGCTGTCGGCGGCCGCCGAGCAGGCGTACGACCGGCTGATGCCGGTGCTGGCAGAGGTCTCCGAGACGTTGCCCGTCGGCCGCGGCACGGGACCGGCGGCGGACCCGGCCGCGTCGGACCGGTGGCTCCAGGAGGTCGCGGCAGCGCGGGCGACCCTGGCCGCCGTGCCGGAAGGGACGAGCGAGCACACCGTCACCCGTGCGGCGCTCCTGGGCGCGGTGGACCTGCTCGACGCCGCGCTGCGGGACCTCGCGACGGCGAGCACCTCGGCCGCCGACGACCCCGGCGCCCCCGGGGGCCGCCGTGACGCCGCGGTCGAGCTGTGGCTGGCCGGCGCGGCGCAGCTGGACAGCCTCATGATCGGGAGCGGCGGTGGCCATGTGCACCTGTTCCTCACCCCCGACGGGGACCCTGCCTCCATCCCCCGTGAGTTCGCCGACCACCCCGACGAGTCGACCCCGTAGCGAGACACGACGGGGCACGTTCAGGCCCGGTCGTCCCGCCCGCTGCTCGCCGCCTCCCGGGTCCCGCCCGGTCAGGGCCGGAGCATGACCTTGACCGCCTGGCGCCGGTCCATCGCCGCGTAGGCCTCGCCGACGTCGGAGAGCGGGACGGTCCGGTCGAAGACGGCGCCGGGGGAGAGCCTGCCGTCGAGCACCTCGGGGAGCAGCTCCTCGAGGTAGGCGCGGACCGGGGCGACGCCGCCGGCCAGGCCCACGTTGCGGTTGAACATCGCCCGCATCGGCAGCTCGGTGATGCCGTTCGGCACCCCGACGTAGCCGACGGAGCCGCCGGGGCGCGCGGCGGCGACGGCCTGCTCCATGGAGTCCTGGTTGCCGACGGCCTCGAGCACGACGTCGGCGCCCGGGGCGTCCAGCAGGGTCTGCAGCTCCTCGACACCCTCGTCGCCGCGGGTGGTGATGACGTCGTCGACCCCGAAGCCGCGGGCGATGTCCTGCCGGTCGGGGTGCCGGGAGAAGATCACGATGCGCTCGGCGCCGAGGCGGCGGGCGGCGAGGACGGCGCACAGGCCCACCGCGCCGTCGCCGACGACCGCGACGACGCTGCCGGGGCGGACCCCGCCGCGCACGGCGGCGTGGTGGCCGGTGCCCATGACGTCGGTGAGGGCGAGCAGGCCGGGCAGCAGCGCGTCGTCCGGCACCTCAGGCGTGCGGACCAGCGTGCCGTCCGCGAGGGGGACGCGGACCTGCTCGCCCTGTCCGCCGTCGACGGGGAGGTCGTCCCGGTCGCGGCCGGCCCAGAAGCCGCCGCGCACGCAGGAGGTCTGGACGCCGTTGCGGCAGTTCACGCACGTACCGCAGCTGTAGGAGAACGGGGCGATGACGAAGTCGCCGGGCGTCACGGTGCCGACCTCGTCGCCGACGTCGGTGACGACGCCGACGAACTCGTGCCCGATCCGCCCGGGCCGGTTCACCGGGACGACGCCGCGGTAGCGCCACAGGTCGGAGCCGCACACGCAGGCGGCGCTGACCCGGACCACGGCGTCGGTGGGCAGCAGGACGTGCGGGTCGGGGACCTCCTCGAGGCGGATGTCACCGGGGGCGTGGATCGTCGTCGCGAGCATGGCGGTCAGCTGATCTTCTCGTCGGCGCGGAAGGCGCTGACGCGGGCGTGCTCGTGCAGCCGCTCCAGGCGGGTCTGGAACCCGCGGCTGCGCTCGGCGAGCTCGCGGAACGGCTCGGCGTCGAGGCCGAGGTCCGGCGCGAGGTCAACCATGGCCTGCCAGAGCCCCAGCTGCCCGGCGACGGCGGAGCGCATGAGCTCCAGCTCGAGCACGACGCTCATCGGGGACCGGCTGAGGAGCCGGCCGTTCAGCTTCAGCCGGCCGACGTGCTCGGCGACCCAGGCGGCCGCCTGCCGGTGGGGTTTGCTCGGCAGGCCCAGCCGGTCGATGAGCCCGGCGAGCTCCTCCCGGGCCCCCGCGATCTCCGTGGCGAGGGCGGAGAGCTCCGGACCGAGCTCGGTGTCCGCGTAGGACCTGGCCATCCGCTCGATGCGGCTGGCCCCGCCGGTGGCGCCGGTGAGGTGGTCGGCGAGGTAGATCCCGAGCAGCTCGCGGTCGATCGCCCCCTGAGCGTGCGAGCCGGGTGCGGACGCCGCCCCGTTCGTGTGCTGACCTGTCATGGTGGTCCCTTTCCGTCGGGTCGAGCGTCTGCCGGTGCTGGTGTCTGGCCCTCGGTACTGCCGGGCGTCCGGGCGCATCGGCGCGCTCGGCCGGCCGCGCAGCTCCACCATCCCGACGAGCAGCTCGCGCAGCGTCGACTCGGCGTCGTGCCGCGGCCGCCAGCCGAGGAGGCGGCGCACCCGGGCGCCGTCCATCACGGGCACGCCCATCGCCATGTCGAGCCACCCGGCGTCGGAGGCGAGGAGCCGGAACTTCCAGGCGTAGTGGAGGAACGGGCGGATGACGCTCGGCGGCACCTCGAAGAAGCGCCCGTGGTCGAGCACCCGGGCGAGGTCCCCGGGCAGCAGCACCTCGTCGGCGGCGACGTTGAAGGCCCCGCCGGCGCGCTGAAGGATCGCGAGCAGGTACGCCTGGCCGACGTCCTCCGCGTGCACCACCTGCACGCGCAGACCTCTGGGCAGCGGCAGGAACGGCAGCGCGCCGGGGCGCAGCAGCGCGCGCGGCACGAGCGGGCCGAGGAAGTAACGGCCGATCGCGGCGCCGCGATCGGCCGCGAAGACGAGCGCCATCCGCATCCGCGTGACCACGACCTCGGGGTGGGCCACCTCGAACTCGTCGAGCACCCGTTCCTGGGCGGCCTTGTCGACGCCGTAGTGCGAGGACGGGATGCCGCCTGCGGGCCAGGTCTCGTCGCGCGGGACGTCGTCGTCGACCGGGGAGTAGGCCGCCCAGGAGGACGCGCACACCAGCTGCGCCACCCCGGCACGCGCGCAGGCCTCGGCCACCCGGCGGGTGCCCTCGACGTTCGCGCGCCGCAGCAGGTCCCGGTCGTGGTTGGGCTGGATCAGCCAGGCCAGATGGACGACGGCGGTCGCTCCCTCGAACGCCCGCGCCAGGCGCGCGACGATCGCCTCCTCCTCCGCGTCGTCGGCCGCCTCCGCCGCGATGTCGAGCGTGACCCACTCGGCGGACCGGTACGGCTCGGCGCCCCGGTCCGGCAGACGGCGGGCGAGGCCGACGACCGAGTCCACCTCGGGTGCGCCGCGGAGCGCCTCCAGGACGGCGGTGCCGACGTTCCCCGATCCCCCGACCACTGCGACCCTCATCGCGAAGTCCTTCCGTCGTCGTCACCCGGTGAGCCCGGGCGGCGCGGCCCGCGCCGCTACTGCTGCTGCGCCTCGCCGGCCGCCGTCGTGGCGGGGAGGGAGGGGTCGAGGACCACCTTGACGGCGCCGTCGTCCTTCTTCTGGAAGATCTCGTACCCGTGCGGCGCGTCCTCCAGCGACATGCGGTGGGTGCGCAGGTCCAGGACGCCGAGCGGGTCGGCCGGGTCGCTGACCAGCGGCAGCACGTCGTCGATCCAGCGACGCACGTTCGCCTGGCCCATGCGCAGGTTGAGCTGCTTGTCGAACATGTCCATCAGCGGCATCGGGTCGACCATGCCGCCGTAGACGCCGGAGAGGGAGACGGTGCCGCCCCGGCGTACCACGTCGATCGCCGCGTGCAGCGCCGCCAGGCGGTCGATGCCCGCCTTGGTGAAGAGCGGGCGGGCGAGGAAGTCGGGCAGCATCCCGGCGCCGGCCTGCACGCCCTTCGCGACGGGGGAGCCGTGCGCCTCCATGCCGACGGCGTCGATCACCGCGTCGGTGCCGCGCCCGCCGGTGAGGTCCCTGATCGACTCGCCGAAGTCGTCGCCGGCGTCGTTCAGGTCCAGCGTCGAGATGCCGTGCCGCCGTGCCATCGCCAGCCGCTCGGGGACCAGGTCCACACCGATCACCTGGGAGGCGCCGAGGTGGCGGGCGATCCGGGCGGACATCTGCCCGATCGGGCCCAGCCCCAGCACGGTGACGGTGCCGCCGGGCGGGATGTCGGCGTACTTCACGGCCTGCCAGGCCGTGGGCACGACGTCGGAGAGGTAGAGGTAGCGCTCGTCGGGCTCGCCGTCGTCGGGGACGGGGACCGGGCCGTAGTGCGCCATCGGGACGCGCAGGTACTCGGCCTGGCCACCCGGGACCTGCCCGTAGAGCTTGGTGTAGCCGAAGAGCGAGGCACCCTTGCCGTGCTCGTGGTTCTGGGTCGTCTCGCACTGCGTCTGCAGGCCCTGGGTGCACATCCAGCAGGAGCCGCACGCGATGACGAAGGGGATGACCACGCGGTCGCCGGGCCTGATGTGGGTGACGTCGGCGCCGACCTCCTCCACGATGCCCATCGGCTCGTGGCCGAGTACGTCACCGGGCTCGAGGAACGGGCCGAGCACCGAGTACAGGTGCAGGTCCGACCCGCAGATGGCGGTGGACGTGATGCGCACGATGGCGTCGGTCGGGTCCTTCAGCGTGGGGTCCGGGACGTTCTCGACCCGGACGTCCTCCTTGCCCTGCCACGTCAGTGCGCGCACGCGTTCTCCTCTTCTCTGCGGGGGTGCGGTGTGTGCCGTCGGCCGGGCGCGGCGGTCGGCCCGCGGGCGGGCTGGGCCCACGTGTCGTCCCGGCGGGCGGACCTGCCCGGGGCGACGGCGAACCTGTGCCCGGGGCGTTCGTGCCTCAGGCGCCGCCGGAGTCGTCCGCGCCGTTCTCACCCTCGGCCTGGTCGGGCTGGTCGGCGGGCTCGCGCGACTCCAGCTGCTCCGGGTCGGCGTCAGGGTCCTGCGACGCGTCGTACGGCTGCTCGGAAGGTGTGGTTGTGTCGCTCATGGGACCAACGGTGGCACCGCCGTCGGAGCGCCGCATCCGGGCAGCACCGGCCGGGGGCCTCGGGTGGTGCGGGTCCGCGCCCGCCAGGATGCGGCGGAACGCCTGCCCGCACCCATGCGGTCCGAACTCCTGCCGGCGACGACGGAAGGGAGCAGCATGGGACCAGGACCAGAGTCTTGCGCGGCGGAGCGGCGTCCCGACGGAGCGCCCCGCGGGAGGGACGGAACCGTGGCCGGTGAAGGATCGACGCGGAAACAGCTCGCCGGGGACGCGTTGGCGGCGGTCGTCGCGGGGCTCTGGGCGGCGTGGGCCATGAACAGGACCACCACGGCCTTCTACGAGCGGCAGTCCGAGGCGTCGAGGCGCCGGGAGGAGGCCAGCGAGGGCGTCGCCTACGCCGTCGTCATCCAGAAGGCTGTGGCGCTGGTGGGCAGGGAGGTGGAGCCGGAGCGCGCGGAGCGCCTCGGCGAGGCCTTCCACTACGCGACGGGAGCGGTGCTCGCGCCGGGGTACGTCGTGCTGCGGCGACGGCTCGGCCTGCGCCCCGTGACCGCGGGGCTGGCCTACGGGCTGTCCGTCGCCGTCGTCGTCGACGAGGTGGCCAACCCGCTGCTCGGCTTCACGGCGCCGCCCCGGGCGTACCCGTTCGCGACCCACCTGCGCGGGCTCGCCGGGCACGTGGTCTACGGGCTCACCGTGGCCGGCCTGTTCGAGGTGATGACCGGCCCGGCTGCCGCCTCTCGGCGGAAGGCCGCTCGCAGCGGCTGAAGGTGAGGCCCGGGGGCAAGGACCGGGCCGGTCGACCGGTACAACCGACCGCTGTCCGGCGGCATTCCGCCGAGCGCGTGCGGTCCGTCACTCCGGATGCGGGCCCCGGTGGTGCGTGCCACGGTGACTGGCAGCGGGCCCGTCCGGGCCGGAGAGCTGGACTCGGGCCCTACAGGCTCGGATGGGGCAGGAGGCGGGATGGCGGGGATCGACGCATGAGCGCGGCGGTGGAGGACTCGCGCGTGACGGTGGTGGTGGCGAGCCGGAACCGCCGCGAGGAGCTGCTCGCCTCGCTGGCCCGGCACCGCGCGCCCGTCATCTACGTCGACAACGCGTCTACCGACGGCAGCGTCGAGGCGGTGCGCGAGGCGCACCCGCACGTGGAGATCGTCCGGCTGCGCCGCAACGCAGGAGCGTTCGCCCGCACCATCGGGGTCCGGCGTGCGCGCACCCCCTTCGTGGCGTTCGCCGACGACGACTCCTGGTGGGCGCCGGCGTCGCTTGCCCGCGCGGCCGGCACCCTCGCGCGGAACCCGCACCTCGGCCTGCTCAACGCTCACATCCTCGTGGGCGCCGAGGAGCGGACCGACACCGTGTGCGACCTCATGGCACGGTCACCGCTCCCCGCCGTGCCGGGGATGTCCGGCGTCCCGATCCTCGGCTTCGTGGCCTGTGCGGCGATGGTGCGCCGGGACGCGTTCCTCGCCGTCGGCGGCTTCGACCCCGTGGTGCGGTTCCCCGGCGAGGAGGAGCGCGTCGCGCTCGATCTCGCGACAGGTGGCTGGGCGCTGAGCTACCTCGACGACGTCGTCATCCACCACCACCCCTCGCCCGTGCGGCACTCGCCGGACCGGCGGACCCGGGCCATCACCCGCTCCGCGGTGCTGACCGCCGTCATGCGACTGCCCTGGCGGGACGTCGTCGGCCGTGTGCGGGACGCCTGGCAGGCAGGCGGGCCGCGCCGGGACGGCGTGCGGGACGCGCTGCGCGACCTGCCGGCCGCTGTGCGAACCCGTCGGCCCGCGCCGCCCGAGGTGCTCGAGCTGCTCACGCTTCTCGACGACGACGCACCCGCGCCTCGTCCGGCGGACGCCAGTGCGGTGGTGACCGAGCGACGAGCGCCCGCGTGGGCGGGCACGACCGAGGACGCCCGCGTGGGCGCCGGCAGCTATGGAGGCGACGTATGAGATCGGTGCGCAGCGTCAAGGGTTCGGAAGGCACGGCGCAACCCCGAGCGGTGGTGACCGGTGGGGCCGGGTTCCTGGGCAGCCATCTGTGCGAGACGCTGCTCGCCGAGGGCTGGGCCGTGGTGTGCCTGGACAACTTCCTCACCGGCACGCCGTCGAACGTCGCCCATCTCGTGGGCCGGCCCGGTTTCGAGCTGATCCACTGCGACGTGACGGAGAACGCGCACGTGCGCGGCGACGTCGACCTGGTGCTGCACTTCGCCTCGCCCGCCTCGCCCGTGGACTACCTCGAGATGCCCATCGAGACCCTGCGCGTGGGCTCCGTCGGCACGGAGCGTGCGCTCGCGCTCGCCCGCGACAAGGGGGCGCGCTTCGTCATCGCCTCGACGTCGGAGGTCTACGGCGACCCGCAGGTGCACCCGCAGTCCGAGGACTACTGGGGGCACGTCAACCCGATCGGGCCCCGCGGCGTCTACGACGAGGCCAAGCGGTACGGCGAGGCGCTGGTGACGGCCTACCGCTCCACCCACGGGGTCAACACCGGGATCGTTCGCATCTTCAACACCTACGGCCCGCGCATGCGCCCGAACGACGGCCGGGCCATCCCGACCTTCATCCGTCAGGCGCTCGCGAACGAGCCGATCACGGTGGCGGGGGACGGCAGCCAGACCCGGTCCGTGTGCTACGTCGACGATCTCGTGGCGGGCGTGCTCGCCATGGCGGCCAGCGCCCACCCCGGGCCGATCAACATCGGAAACCCGCACGAGCGCTCGGTGCTCGAGATCGCCGAGGATGTCCGGGCCGCCACGGGCTCCCGCTCGGAGATCACGTTCGTCGGGCGGCCCGTGGACGACCCGAAGGTGCGCCGGCCGGACACCACGCTCGCCGCCGAGGTGCTCGGCTGGCGGCCGACGGTGCGGTGGGCCGAGGGTCTCGACCGGACGGTTGCGTGGTTCCGGGAGGCGCTCAGCGCAACGGCGTGAGGCGGTGCTGCGCGGCCGGCGAGAGGCGTTCTTCCCGCGCGCGCCGGGTGCTCGCGGCATGAATGACACGAGAGGTTCGCCGTCGAATTCAGTCGTCCATTCTCCGGCTGACGAGTTGCTCGGTCGGTTCGGGACTTCCCCCTCGCGTCGTGGGATAAGTTCCGTTCATGTTGAGCGTTCCGCCAAAGATGTCGGCCGCCCAGATGTTCTGGCTCGGCGCCGGTCTGACTGCCTTTCAGTTCGTCTCGGAGTGGCTCCTGTACGGATCGGCAGTCGCGCTGAACTTTCCCTCCGTCGTTCTGCTGGCCGTCGGCGTTGCCGGTCAGCTCGGCATCGGCCTGATCGTCGCCTCGATCATCGTCAAGGCGCTGATCGCCCCGAGAGCCACGCTCGCCGACACAGAGTCACCACATCGGGGAATCCCCTAGAAGCGCCATACTTGGTGATCCCCCGGAGCCCGTCACTCGCGGCTCCGACTGGTCGAAGGGACGAGTTGAGTGCGAGAACGCCAGAGTAGCCTTTCCGGGACTGACCGAAGTCGGAGCCCTTCCGGTGGACGAGGGGTCTTGCCCGCAATCGTTACTGCTCTTGCCGCGGTCGTCGTGGTGTACGTGTTCCTCGCTCCAGCGTCTGGGATCGACCGTCAACCACCCGAGTGCTACTCGTACTTGGGCTACGTGGTCCCGTGCGGATCCGGGGTATGGATCGGCGTCGCGCTCGCAGCAGCAGTTGTGTGTGGCGCTGTCGTGTACACGACCGGTCGACGCCGCAAGTGAGTGCGCCGTTGCCTCATGCTTCGTCGAAGACGTGTTCATAACCGTTGGCTACTGAGCCTTGCGACGGTGCGAGTTCAGCCGCGGTGCCGGCGTCTTGTGCACAAGGATGTGACGGTGCACAGGAACGCAGATGGTGAACTACCTCGCCAGGAGTACGCCGTCGAAAAGGACATCACCGACCGCTCCGAAGCCACCTTCGTGTGCACCGCCACCCTCGAGGTGCTGCGCCCTCACCTGCGACTGGCGATCATCGACGCGTACACCGACTACGCCGACGAGCTGACCACTTCGGCCGCCACCGCCCAAGCATGGATCCGCCAGCGCGGGAGCCAGCAACGGCACCGATCGCTCCTGCACCGCCTCGGACTCTCGGACCCCGCGATGGCAGTCCACCTCGACCTCAGCCAGGAGGCCGAGTGGGAGATCCTGCGCGGCTACGCGCCCTGGTCAATTGGAGTGTGGCTCTACGGCCCAGGCGGCCTTGAGCTTGGCAGTTTCCATGATTCCGGCTACTCCGTCGTGGCGGCCCTGACCGACGAGGAGCGTGATGTGCTGGTCGACGAGCTCGGCCCCGTGGCCCCGCTCGTGCGCCTTGATGAGCTCCACGCCCGGCGAAAGGCACAACGCGTCACGGCGCGCCTTCACCGTCGTCGGCGGAGGAGCAATCAAACAGTCGGGCTGTGCTCGAACTTCTCCCACCCGGCGTTCGGTGTCATCGCGCTGTCGCAGGTTTCCGATCCTCTTCCGTTGGAGGAGCGAGACTTGCCGAGGTGGTTCAACGAGCTCCCGGAATCACGCCAGGACGAGATGTTCAGATCGTGGTGGGAGGACGTGGTGACATGGCTGTCCACCGCCGGAGCCACCCGGATGCGCGTCCAGGTAGCTCCCTTCGACCGGGCACTCCTTGACTCGGCGGGATTCCAGCGGGCGGACCCTCACACCTACGAAGCTCGGTGGACCCCCGAGCTCGGTCGGGCACTGCTCGAGGCGAACCCCGAGAGCATCGAAATCTGGGCGGAAGACAAACTGCTCCTCTCGCAGTACGCCACGTGGGACGGCGTGACGACCGAGCAGCCCATCGAACCACTGCGGAGGCCGTGACATCTGCACCGTGCACAAACGTTACTGACGACCTGCCCGTCATGACGTAATTGGTGAGGGGTCGTACGGCTCGTAGTGCCGGAGGGTGCTTGGGCCGCGCATGGACCTGAGGGTCAGGCCGTGGATCGTCCGGGTGCTCAGCTCTGTGCCATCGGCAAGCCATACTCGGCACTCCGAGCTGCGGCGCCATGTTTCCTCTTCCGCGCGGCCCTTGCGCGCGGCTTCGAGGATCTCGCGGATTTCCGATCGGTTGGGCGCATCGTTGGCGCTGAGCTCGAAGCGGCAACCGTCGTGTCCGAGTCCCAGGATCACTTCGTCCGGGCCGACGATGATCGACAGCGGGATCGCGTGCTGGTTGTTCGGCACGACCTCGACTGCGCGCAGGCGCGGAGCCAGCTGTGTTTCGTTGACACGTGCGCTGGGTCGCACGGAGTCACAGAAGTCGTCGATCATGTTCCAGAGCGCCGCCGGGCCGGGCCGCTCGCCCTCGACGTCCGCGGGGGAGGGCCCTGAGAGGGGCGAACGGTTGTGGGCAGGTGGGTGGGTTGACGTCCACCCGGCAGAACGGGCGAAGTCCGACAGGAATCTGCGCAGCTCAGACTCCGTTCGTGAGGAGACCTCGAGCTCCATCTCGTCACTGACGTAATGCACGATCGCATGTACCGCGCCATCAAGGTCGCCGCGCCGCAATGCGGAGATCCCGGCGTCCGCGATCGGATCCCACTCATCGTTGGGCCGGTCGTCGTCGTGCCAATCCCCGCGGTTCCAGAACGCGTTGAACTCACGCCGGAACTGGCCAACAAGCACAGCGTCGTTCCTGTCCGACCCGTCGCTCATGGTCACTCCCCTTGGTGTTTGCTCGTGGCGGCCGTGAAGCCCGGGCATGAACTTTCCCGGTCCCCGCTACGGGCGTTCCTCGTCGACGTCGTCCTCTCCCCGCCGGATCTCCGAGGAACCCTGTATGCCTGCGTGCCGCGTGATGAGGTCGTACGTCTCAACGATTGGTGTCTCCACCAACGGCAGCTTGATCCGCTTGCCGTCTTGAAGGTCCATCTGGAGCACCATGCTCCATGCCAGTCGCCCGGCGTCCCCGTGGACGGACTTGATGCTGGCGTACGGGATGCGTCGAGTCCGCAGCGGGGACGACAGTGCAAGCTCGGTCGGCCAGAGCTCGATCCGGCGCGGACTGAACCGGATGATCAAAAAGGTGGCAGACAACGCAAGAGGGGCGACAGTAATGAGCTCGCCACCGCTCACGAGCGTCCAAACCCCGAGCCCTACGAGCGTGACGACGCCGACTGCGAGAAGCACGCGGTTGCGCCACGACAGCGGCGGGGTCCTCAAAATCCGAGCCGAGTCATCCGGCGCGTCCGACACCGCTCCCATGCGGGGACTCTTCCAGACACACGTATGTTTCGATCGGCGTTTGCTCGCGTCATTCGCTGGCTACAGGTGTTCGGATGCGGCGTGACAGGACCGGCTGAGTTCGTCGGCTAAGCGCGGAAGGCCGTCGAGAAACATTCAATATCGCCCACTCCGAGCAACGTTGGGCAAGGATGCTCACAAGGTGCCACTGGAGTCGGCGAGTCTGCGGACCGTGGGCGGACCGGGCGATCTGTCGCCGGACTTGGTGTGCGGGGTCGGTGTCATGACTACAGGCCAAGGGAGTTAGGCGAATGCCAGATACACCACTGCTTCTGCTCTCTCACATAATCTTCGGCACCTTAACGGTGGTCCTATTAATCTTCCCGCAAGTCGTCCTCGCTCTAGAGGAGCGCTTCGCGCCGGGAGAATCTGCCCGCATGCGAAAGCGTAGACAAAAGTATTATCGGATGCTGGGGGTGTTGACGGGCGTAATCTTCATCGCGGGGCTTCTGCCGTATTTTGTCGATTAAGCACGCGCAGGCTCGGGCCAAAGGTGTGTTCGGCATCCGAGTTGGGACTCAAGAGTTGAGCGACTGCCGGCCGCCCGAAACCGCCCACGCGATCAGCAATGGTCCATAAAGGTTCGTTACCGCTGCCAGCCCGGGGAGCCAGACAGGCGCCTTCTCTCCTCTCTTCAGTTGGGTGTGTAGCCATCACTTCTCCTTCGCACTGCGGCTCTTGCCAACGAACCATCCGATCAGCGCACCTAGCCAGCACCCGGGGAGCCATAGCCAGGATGCGTCGAGGAGTTCTCCGCCGAGGAAGAGCGCCAAGAAGCCACCGATTATCCAGCCTGCAAGGGCACCGCTGGCAGCGGGGGTAAATCTGTTTCTCTTGTCGTCCCATCCCCACCCACTCATTGGTTCTCCTTCGGGTAGTACGTAACCCCGCTCGCTGTGAGGGTGCGCTTGGCTGAAACCTTCAGCGCCCGCTCGCCGGTCTGGGCATCCAGACTCAGATCATGGGCCTCCGCGAGGACTGGCTCATGCCGAATGAACGGTCGCGTCTCTGCCGGGTGCGCGCCGGATGTCCGGGGATCGCTCGTTGAAGAGAGCACCGAGGGACCTCACCACCGTTTCCGCCGCGCCCATCCCAGGACGGCAGGCCGACCGACGGCCTGCCCGCTGCGTGAAGATTCGTTGGTTGCTGCGATTCCGCTAGGTCAGTGCTTGCCATCGCGACTCGGTCAGCACCGACCCGCTCGTTGCGAGCAGGGTGACTGCGAGGAGGATGGGCGCGGTGAGGGCGCCCAGCCGGCGTTCGACCACGGCCCCCGCAGCGTTGAGCGGAGCAGCAGTGTCATGCCCGCGAGCCAGAACGGGGCTGGTGCTTGAACCTAAGCAGTGCACCAATGTTCGACAGGTGAATGCAGCGCAGCGGGGCAGGGCCGTTATCAGCCCCGCCCCGCCCCGCTTTGCTGTGTCTGCGTGTCTTAGCCGGGCAGACCCATGGAGCGGCAGCCGATGTCGCCGCATTCGGGCAGTCCGTCGGCGTAGCCGGACTCGAGGATGACGAGATAGCTCTTGACCACCTCGTCCTCTCCGCTTGCGTCTTTCAGACCTGTGATGACGTCCTCGGAGCCGAGGACCGCGCCGGTGTCCGGGTCGACGATGATGCGGTACTCATCGACGAGGCCGTCGTGCTGGAAGCTCGAGCCGAAGGCGATGCCCTTGCGGCCCGCCCGGTCGGTGACGTTCCCGTAGCTGGTCACGTCAGTGGTGGCGAGAGCCTCGAAGAACGCAGCCCGATCCTTGGCACTGAACTGCCCGTACCGCGAGACGTCCGACTGGTACGTCCCGATGAGCTCCCAGCCGTCACGTTCCTCGGGCTCGGCGCCGGCGATTCGGCGCACTACCTGTTCCGGGGTGCCGGACAGGTCCGCCGCGGTTCCGTGCCCCTCGGCGGGCCAGTCCTGGTAGGTGCCCGTCACGCCGTCGGTCTTGTCGAGCGTCCGTGACGTCCCGTCCGCGGCCACCCAGGTCCAACGCTCGACCTCGCGCGGGTGCCGCTCGATGACGCCATCACCCCTGTCTTCGCTGGCCCAGGTGGACTCGCGGTAGTGGGTGTAGGTGTACGGGCCCGGCGCCGGGTCGGGCGGCGCGGTTTCCCGGACGTGGTCGGCGAGCTGTTCGAGCTCGGCAGCCGCGTCGACGCCAGCGGGGACGGCGTACTCGAGCATCGGGATCGCGGCTGCCGTGGCGGTGGTGCCCGTTCCGCTGATGATGCCCGGCAGCACGGCGGTGCTGAGGACGCCGAGGACTACGGCTGCTGCGGCGCTGGCCAGGGCGAGACGTCGGCGCGGCCGGTGAAGCGGTGCCGGGGCCGGCAGGTCCTCGGCGTGCGTGGGGATCCTGGCGCGCAGGTGCGCCGCCTGGGCAGGGGTGGGTGGGGCCAGGTCGCGTGCGGGGTCGAGCTCGGTGAGCTGTCGCAGCACGGTGTCGTTGGTCGTCATGGGCGTACTCCCTCGGTGACGGGATGTAGTGGCCACGCCTCGACGGCGGGCAGGCGGTCAAGAATGTGGAGGAGATGGCGGCGGGCTCGCATGAGCCGCATGCGGAACGTGCCGGGTTGGCAGCCGAGCACGGTGGCGGCCTCGGCGACGGTGAGCCCGTCCCAGGCGATCAGGCTGAGCACCTCGCGCTCACCCGCGGTGAGCCTGCTCCAGGCGCGCGTCAGATCCAGGCGCGCCGCGACATCGCCCGCAAGCTCCTGTGGCCGGCCAGGCGGTTCGGCCGCGAGCCGCACCTGCAGGGCGAGCCAGCGTCCCTGTGTCCTGGTCGTGAGCATCACCCTGCGGGCGATGCCGAACAGCCACGGGCGCGGCTCCGCCGGTACTTCGGCGATGCGGCGCCAGGCCACCAGGAAGGTCTCGGCGACGACGTCGTCGACCTGGGCCGGTGGGATGCGTCGATAGATGAACGCCCGGAGGTCGGGCAGATGCGCCTCGTAGAGGCGATCGAATAGTTCTTCGTCGGACATGCAGACCGCCTCGTTGCCGGTGGACCCTTGTCACCCATACATGGCCGGCAGGTGCCCGTCCGTCACATCCGAATTAGGCGGTCCCTGGTGCCCACCTCATTCTGAGGGACGTGCACTAGTGATCCGTGCGATATTGGCAAGTCTGTCAAATGCTGAAGTTAGTTGTTTGCGGATCGGAACTTTGCGGGAGATCGGATGAGTAAAAGACTCACGTGCATGTCGCTTGCGTGTGCCGTTGCGCTCATCGTTTCCGCCTGCACCGCCTCGGACACCGCGACCCCGGACAACACAGTGGTGGCTTCCGAATCGGCGCCGGTTGTGAGCAAGCCGGAACCCTCAGCCGTTGCGTCCACCTCGCGGGCTCCAGCGGCTGAGGGTGGTGATTGCCCGGACCTGGAGTTCGCGCAAGCGGGGGATCCCGAGGCGGTGGCCGGCTGGAAGCAGCAGGTTCCCGTCGATGGTGGGACACGGGAGTTCGCGAACGGCACGGCCATCCTGGATGACGCAGGAATTCCCGTGGAGTACACCGTGGCGGCGGGCGACGTGGGGGCTTTCATCGCCGAGCGCTTCTGCGTCAACCTCTCCTACCTGAATGCGATCAACGGGGTGCGCCGGAACGGGGCGACCAACCTGGATCCCGGGGATACGCTCAACCTCGACGCCCACACGATCTTGTCGGTCGGGGACGAGCAGTGTGTCGTCCTCCAGAACCGACCACCGTCGCCCATGCCACCGCAACGGTAGGTCCACCCCGACTCGTGCGAGGGGCGGCGCCACCAGGGCGTGTCTCCAACTCATTCGGCGAGAACGAAGATCCCGTCCGGGCCTTCGAAGTGCAGGGCGCCGTTCGGCTCCTGGTAGACCGACACGGACCACGGGGACTCCCGGTACGGGCTGAGGTGCCAGTCCGCGAAGCGGTGGACAAGGCGCAGGCCGGCATCTTCGCTGGCCCGGTCCAGTTGGTCGATGGTCACTCTGCCTGTCGCCGAGGTCGTCCCCACGACCAGGAGACCACCAGGGCGCAGCACTGCTGCCACTCGTTCGGCGAGGTCGTCCGCCGTCCCTGCTGGCAGGAAGGCGAGAACGTTGCCCAGCAAAGTGACAGCGTCATAGGTCGTTGGCAGCTCACGGGCCGACAACCATGGTCCGGTCAGATCTGCGCCACCTCCGGAGCGGTACCACGCCTCGTCGAAGTTCTCGTATGCGACCTTGAGGACTGTGTCGTCCGGGTCGATCCCGTATGCCTCATGACCTGCGACGCGCAGATGCGCCACGGCGCTTCCGGTGCCGCACCCGACATCGAGGACTGTGCTGGCTCTGGGCAGCAGCATGTCGAGGAAGCGAGCCTCGGCTCCAAGGTCGACCCCATCTCGGATCAGGCCCCGGAACTTCTCTGCGTAAGGTCCCCACACGAACCGCCACGCTATCGGACACGGCTGAGGGCTACCGATGGCTCTTCGCTGGCTTGATCATCACAGTTGCAGCCGTCCGAAACCGTTCGCTTATGGACCACGCCGGCGGTTACTTCCGCGGGCCAGCTGCAGACAGGACGTCGAGGAGAGACTGCGGGAGGACGTCCATGGCCCCCACCACCTCGACGCCGACCAGGCGACCATCGCTGTCGAAGTCGAGGTTGACCATGCCGGCTACCCGTTGATCCTCGACCACAACCGTCCTAGTGACTCCGCCTACGGGACTCTCGCCAGCGAGATAGATGTAGGCGGCGTCCGCCTCGGCGTCGAACGTGGTAGCCATCGCAACGTCGCGCTCAATCATGCGCATATTGTCGAGCCACACCGCACGGCGTGCTTGCCTCATTTATTTTAGACAGCCGAACTGTGCGGCTGACTGCCCGATTGCATCGACGTGGACCCATGAACGTTTACCCGTCGGGGAGTAGCAACGCCCACTACATTTCTTTCATGGGTCTGCTGCTCGAACTAGTCGGATCGTGGCTCGGCATGGCCGCGGGTGAGCGGATGGTGGTCAAGAAGCGTCAGCGAGACGCAGCTGGTCGCGGCCGTTATGTCGCGATGCGAGAGTCCCGCATGGCGAAGTGGCTTGCAGGGGAAGTCGCAGTTTCACCGGGGCGGATTGATTTCACGTGGCATGACATGCCGAAGACCGAGTCGTACGACGTGATCCGCGTCGAACCTCTGGGGCTAGGCCCAAGCATTATCGATGGCGATACGCGCATCATCGCCATCGAATCGGATACCGGCACCGGCGACGAGCGAGTCCTGTTCGCGATACTGGCCCGCGACGTCGAGCAAGTCCTCGCGTCTCTCGCCAACCTGCGTTGAAAGAGGAGCCTTGGTTGATTGAGTGGCAGCCCTCGTCGCCCACTCCGCCGCCTGAGCGGGCTCGCAAGAACCGCACGCTCGCGACGTCACAGAAGCAGCTGGGGTTCCGGTAGTGGGAGCTGTTGTTCTCCGGTCCCGGGCAAGAGCGGTCCCCATGGTCCGCCCGGTGCGGTCAGGGGTGCGGCTACCGCATCGCGGAGCGACGCTGTGTGCACTTGAGGGCACCCACCGAACCGTGACCGTCAAGGACTCCGGGGCGGGGTTCGTCAGGGGATTCTGCCGGGGAGGCTAGAGGTTTGACCTCACGGTCACCACGCCCAAGGCGGCTAAGCGGCAAGCCAAAGAGCTGCGCCGGATGCTGAATCTTGTCAGGCGCGAACCGCTCGATAGCGGTGGCCGGCACCGCCGCTGATCGATCTCAAGCGCTCGGAGTGATGCGCCAGGGAGTGATGAAGAAGGCCCTGTCCGACAACGTTGGTTACGGCCATACATGAGCCTGCTGGTTCTCGCTACGACCCGCCAAAGCTGGCTCCATGTGTCGCTGGTGTTGCTTCACCACGGTTGCGCTTCGTGGTGGCGGTGAGCGAGTCACGCCTCATCCGCGGAACGACAGCGAATCCGATGTGATGAGTGAGGCTGGGTGCTCCCAATCGTTAGCGCCCGAGAGCCGCCGCTGCGATGCTTCGCAGCATGGCCGAACTGGAGGAACCGACCGCGCGGGATCGTTGGGTGGTGGCGCGCAAGCGACGGTTCTACCTGGTGGCAGCGCTTCTATTTGTCGTCGGTGTGGCTGCGGTGGCGTGGTCGGTGCTGTCCGGCAATGGTGTGGGAGTCCTCATCTTCGTGATCCTGCTGGTGCCCGCCGTGATGCTCGTCCTGGTGGCTTTCATGACCGAGCGTTACGTGAACGACCTAGACACCGGCCGCGAAGGAGCAGCTACGCGTCGGACTTACACGTTGAGCTTGATGTCCTCGCTGGCGATGGCCGTGGCCAGCGTGATCTCGCTTGCCGGCAACGGGTCGGGGGGCCGGTACGCACCGATCTGGTGGGTCATTCTGGTCGTCAGCGGGACGCTCGGGACCATCGCCATCGTGCAACTGTTTGTTCGTCGTCCTGGGGCTCGCCGGAGGCGCGACCGCGAGGAAGAAGCGTGACCGGCCACGCGCTTCGATACTTCGTCGAACGTTCGGACACGAACACCCGCTATTCGCCTGACGGCCTGTCCCCGAACGACCTCTGAGCGTTCTTGCGGGTTCCGGCTAGCCGGGCACCAACGAGGGTACTAGCCGGGCACCAACGAGGGTAGAAGCGCGCAACTTCCCCAGGCGGGGCCGGTAACTTGCCGGCGTGAGTAAGGGTGACGCTTTGACTGAGCACGTCGGCGAGCCGTCGGGCCGGCGCCGGCTCACCGACAGCGAGGCCAGCGAGTTGGCCACGGCCTACGTCGCGGACGTGCGCACTGGCAGAATTCACCCTCCCGAATGGGGTGCCCGGGACACCCGGGAAGAGGTGGAGAACTACATTGCCCACGGCCCCGACCCACTGCGCCTGCTTGACGCGATCCTTCAGCAGGAGATCGGCGACGATGAGGTCACCGAGGACGTCGGTCTTGGGTTGCTCGTCGGCCTGATCCCCGACCGTCGAGATCTCTGGAAGGAACTTGACGAGCGCTGCCGGCGGGATCCGCGATGGGCGCGGCGGCCCGGTACGCGTTCACCGACGAATACACCGCTGCCCGGCTCCCTCCCGACCTGGCCTCGATGGTCATGACTTATGACCCTGACTTCAAACGGCCCCTGCCCAGTAAGGAGCGCAGCCGACACAAGCGGCGGCCCTCAAAACGGCAGGACCGTCACGGCCGTCAACGCTAACCCCGGCTTATCGCAGTGAAGGTCAGGAACCCGGACCTGTCCCTTGCCGGGGCTCAGATCCATGAGCCGGCGGCCGGCGTCGCGGAGCTCGCCGGTGGGGGAGACGTAGCGATAGAGAGTCTGGCGGGTGACGCCGAGCTCTTTGCACAGTTCGCCGACGTTGGTGTCGGGCTGTCCCATGGACGCCCGGGCGAGGCGGAGCTTGGCGGGGGTCATCTTGTTGGGGCGTCCGCCCGTGCGGCCGCGGGCGCGG
This sequence comes from Georgenia soli, assembly GCF_002563695.1. Lineage (NCBI taxonomy): Bacteria > Bacillati > Actinomycetota > Actinomycetes > Allobogoriellales > Allobogoriellaceae > Georgenia > Georgenia soli. The sequence continues at coordinate 2,366,227 of NZ_PDJI01000004.1, forward strand.
GCCGCGGCGAGTCCGGCGATGGTGCGTTCGGAGATGAGTTCCCGTTCGAACTCGGCAAGGGCGGCGAAGATGCCGAAGACGAGCTTGCCGGAGGCGGTGGTGGTGTCGATGGCCGCGCCTTGGCCGGTGAGGACCTTCAGGCCGATGCCGCGGTCGGTCAGGTCGTGGACGACGTTGACCAGGTGGCGCAGGTTGCGGCCGAGCCGGTCGAGCTTCCACACCACGAGGGTGTCACCGGGCCGCAGCGCCTTCAGGCACGCGGCGAGGTGGGGACGGTTGTCCGTCTTGCCGGAGGCCTTGTCCTCGTACAGGGCGCCGGGGTTGACGCCGGCGACGAGGAGGGCGTCGCGCTGCAGGTCGGTGGTCTGGGACCCGTCGGCCTTGGAGACCCGCATGTAGCCGACCAGCACCGAGACACTCCCTTTGTCACTTAAACGACCGATTGCGTGACAAAAGCGGGGCTTCGACGTAGTCGACGATGACTGTGTCACTTAACCCGTCACTTAATCTATGTCACCAAAACGGTCCCCGGCCGCTTAAGTGACAGACGGGCCGGGCTTGGTGGGCCAGCAGCCGGTTGATCCCCCTCCACCGCTCTGCGAAATGGATTGGAGGCCCTCATTTCGACGTCCGCGGCGGGTTGTTCCTGAGACGCTCGTGCAGTGACGGAATCGCTCATTGGGCTCGCCCGTGTGTCGACAAATTTCCAAGACCTTCAGCTGCAGCGCGACGCCCTTGAGGCGGCCGGTTGTGTCCGGATCTTCGAGGAGAAGGTCAGCAGCCGGTCGAGCAGGCGCCCGGGCCTGGAGCAGGCGCTGGACTTTCTTCGCGACGGTAGGGACACCCTCGTCGTCTGGAAGCTCGACCGTCTCGGCCGGTCGACCAGAGATATCCTCACCATCGCGGACAACCTCAACGATCGTGGGATCGGCCTACGCGTGCTGAGCGGCGCGCTCGTCGGCACCTACACACCGACGGGGGAGGGGAAGTTCTTCTTCACCGTCATGGCTGCCTTTGCGGAGCTCGAGCGCGACATCAACCGCGAACGCACGATGGCCGGCCTAGCGGCCGCGCGGGCGCAGGGGCGAGTCGGCGGTCGGCCTTCGGTGATGGACACCGAAAAGACTGCCGCCGCCAGGGCTCGGCGCGCCGCCGGGGAGACACCCACCCAGATCGCCAAGGCTCTTGGCGTCTCGCGGGCGACCGTCTACCGGCACCTCGCAGACTGAGGCGGGCTCTCCGGGGCACCTGTCGTGGCAAGGAGGTGATGTGCGGACCGGACCACCTCCTCCACGTCGATAGCCTCGAGAGCGGGATCGACGGTGTCCGCATGCGGGTCGCCTGGTCCGGTGCCGTGCCACAGGACGGCGTGCAGGTGCGGGTCGATAGCGGGACCCCACCATGCCGGCGGAGTCGGCCCGAACAGCAGCACCGACGGGGTGGCGAACGCGGTCGCGAGGTGGGCGACGCCGGTGTCCCCGCACACCAGCAGCCGCGCGCCTGCCACAACCTCCGCTAGTCCGCTAAGGTCGAGGGTCCCGGCGACCGAGCGCACGCCCGGGCCCGCGTCAGCGGCGATCTGCTCGCACAACGGCACCTCGTCCCCGGAACCGGTCACCACGACCTCGTGGCGTGTCGCAGCGAGCTCGCCTGCCACCGCGGTCCACCGCTCGGCCGACCATCTCCTCGCATTCGACGCCGCCCCGGGGTGCACCACCACCGGCGCGGCCGTGTCCTCCCTCCGTGCCGGACCGCCGTGCGGGGCGCGAGGTGTGTGCGCCGCGGAGGCTCCCACTCGGACGCGCCCGCCCGACGCGTCCGGCACAGGGATGCGCAGATCCTCCGGCGAGCAGTCCCCGCCCGCCGACCGGACGAGTCGGCACCAGCGGTCGACCTCATGCTCGTCCGGCCGCCACTCGGGCCCGGCATGACTGGCCTTGGCGCAACCGAACGCCACCAGCTCGTCGGGGTGCGTCGAGGCCAGCAGCCGGTGACTCTGGGGCCCACGGCCGTGGAGGTTCACCGCGACGTGCCCGGTGCCGTCGTACGCGAGCGGCTGGTCGAGGCCCGACGTCGGAAGCACGTCGTCGACGATGCCGTGGTCACGCAGCCACGACCCGACGCCCGCCGGTGCCGCCAGGACGAGCCTCCGGGCGGGAAAGGCACGACGCACCCCGCGCAGCGCGGCCACCCCGGCGAAGGCGTCGCCGAGCCCCAGGGCGCGCAGCACCAGGACATCGCCGTCGCCGCCGTTGTCGGCGCCGCGGCCCGTCCCGGAGACGGGGCCGAACGGCGGCCCCACCCCGCGACTCACGGCCAGGACGGCTCCCCGGACGCCATGACGAGCATCTCCCGGATCTCGCTGCCGACCGGCTGCCGCAGCGCCGTCAGCACGGCCGCCGCCGTGTTCGCCGGGTCGTTGAGCTCCTGGTCCGGCGCCGGGCGGAACCGCTCGTCCCGGCCGTCGAAGAACGCCGTCCGCATCCCGCCGGGCACCAGGCAGGTGACGCCGACGCGCCCGGAGTACTCCGCGGCGAGCGCCTGGGAGAACCCACGGATCGCGAACTTCGACGCGGAGTAGGCGGTGGCGGCGTCGGCCCCGCGCAGCCCGAGGGTGGACGAGACGGTCACGACGGTCCCGCGCACCCGTTCGAGGTGCGGGAGGCACGCCCGCACCACGGCGACGGTCCCGAGCAGGTTCACCCGGATGACCTTCTCCCACGCCTCCGGCGAGATCTCCAGGATCGGGCCGCACGCGTCCGTCCCGGCCGCGGTCACCACGGCCGACGGCGGACCGACCTCGGCGACGAGCCGTTCCACCGCCTCGGCGGCGGCCGCCGAGTCGGCCAGGTCCACCTGGACGTGGGGCACGCCGTCGGCAGGTACGTCCCGGTCGAGGACCGCGGGGGTTCCGCCGGCCTCGCGGACGGCGTCGACGACGGCGGCACCCAGGCCACCGGCGCCGCCGGTCACGAAGACGGTGCCGACCTCGCGCGGGGTACGGGACTGCTGCGGGGCAGTGGTCATGCAGAACTCCTTGTCGATGATGCCCGGGCAAGGCCCGAGCGCTGGATGATCGAGGTGGTGGAACGACCGCCGAGGTAGGGCAGGAGCACGACGCGACCGCCGTGACGGCGCACGACCTCCGCCTCGGGCAGCGGGGTGCCGCCGTAGTCGCCGCCCTTGGCCCAGACGTCGGGCCGCAGGCGGCCCAGGACCGCACGTGGGTCGTCCTCGTCGAAGACGACGACGGCGTCCACGCAGTCGAGGGCGGCGAGCACCCGGGCGCGGTCGGGCGCGGGCACGACGGGGCGGCCGGGACCCTTGAGCCGGGTCACCGACGCGTCGGAGTTCATGACGACGACGAGCCGGTCGCCGAGGCGGCGGGCAGCCTGCAGCGTGGCGACATGGCCGGCGTGGACGATGTCGAAGCAGCCGCCCGTGGCGACCACGGTGCCGTCGGCCCTCAGCCGTGCGGCGAGCCGGTCGAGCGACGCCGGGTCCTCGGACCAGGGGCGGTACTCGCCCACGTCTGGTCGCCCGGTGCGGGTGGCAGCGCCAGCCGCGCGGCCCTCGCCGCTCGGGGCAGACTCCCGGGCGCGGAAGCCCTCCGCGCCGCCGGCGGCGACCCAGGCCGACGCGTCGGCGACCGCCCCCTCGACGGCCTCCGGCACCAGCGCGCCACGCGCCAGGGCGACGGCGCAGCTCGCGGCGAACTGGTCGCCCGCCCCGCACGGGTCGCCCTCGACGGCCGTGGCCGGGAAGAAGACCGCCTCGGTGCCGGCGCGGGCCAGGTAGGCGCCCGCCGCTCCGGCGGTCACGCACACCGCACTCGCCGACCACCTGTCGGCGAGGTGGGCGGCGACGACGTCGGCCGGTGCGTCGGGAGAGACAGGTTCCCCGGCACTGGCTGAGGACGTGCGGCCGTCGCCCGATGCGGCCGACCGGGCCTCGGCGAGGTTCGGCGTGACGAGCGCGGCTCCGGGCACCGACGGCCCGCCGCGGGGGTGTGGGTCCCACACGAGCCGGCGCGAGCGTGCGGCCGCCGACAGCACCTCGCGCAGCGCGGGGTCGCGCGTGACGCCGGCACCGTAGTCAGAGACGAGGACGACGTCGGCGTCGGCCAGGACCTCTCCGACGGCGGAGGACGGCTCGCCCGGGGTGCCGGGTCCGCCGTCGTCCACGCGGACGAGGGACTGGCCCCCGCTGCGCACCCGCGTCTTCGTCCGGGTCCCGCCCTCGTGCGGCAGGGGGACGAGCGTGACGGCGCGGCGCAGGTGGGCGGCGAGACGCTCGCCCGGGGCGTCGTCGGCGACCGGGGCGACCAGGGTCACCCGGGCCCCGCCCGCCGCGCACAGCAGCGCCGCGAGGCCGGCCCCGCCGGGGCTCTCACGCACACCGCTGACGTCGACCACCGGCACGGGGGCGTCGGGGCTGAGCCGTTCCACCCGGCCGTCGACGTCGCGGTCCAGCACGACGTCGCCCACGACGACCACGTGGGGCGCCCGGCGCGTCACGCGGTCCGCCGTCGGGGGACGGAGGTGCGGAGCGGCACGGCGGCCGTGGCCGCGACGTCGGGCGACTCAGGGACCGGGGCCTCGCTCAGCATCCGGCGCTCGGCCAGCGCGGTGAGCTCGGAGTCGAGCACCGCGCACAGCGCATGGATCGCCACGAGGTGCACGGCCTGGACGGCCGCCGTCGACGGCGCCTCGACGCAGAGGGCGGAGTGGCTGAGCTCCGCCAGCGGGTTGGGCGCCGGGCCGGTCATGGCCCACACCTCGAGGCCGATCTCCCGGCCGCGCTCCGCGGCCCGCAGGACGTTGGGGCTCTTCCCCGAGGTGGACAACAGGACGAGCACGTCGCCGGGGCGGCCGTGCCCCTCGACCTGCCGGGCGAACATCTCGTCGACGCCGTAGTCGTTGACCAGCGCCGTGACCGACGAGCTCTCCGCGCACAGCGAGATCGCGGAGAACGGGCGGCGCTCCTCGAGGAAGCGGCCGACCAGCTCGGAGGTGAGGTGCTGGGCCTCCGCGGCGCTGCCGCCGTTGCCGGCGGCGAGCAGCCGGCCGCCGTCCGTGAGGCGCTCCGCGAGCGTGCGGCCCCACAGCGCGACGGTGCCGGAGCTGCACCGCAGCGAGGTGAGGGCGTCCGCGAGCTCGCGCTCGTGCGCGTCGATCCAGTCGAGAGCGTTCAGTGCGGTCATGCCGATGCCTCCTTCAGTGCGGGGTACATCGCGGGGTACGCGGCGGCCTCGTAGGCGGCGAGCGTCCCGGCCGCGACCGTGGTCCAGGAGAAGAGGTCCACCGCCCGTCGTCGGGCGGCGGTGCCGAACCGGCTGCGCCGCTCCCGGTCCTGCAGCAGCGGGACCAGGGCGTCGGCGAGTGCGGTGGGGTTCTGGGGAGGGACGAGCACGCCCGTGACGCCGTCGGCCACGGAGTCGAGCAGGCCGCCCACGGCTGCGCCGACGACCGGTCGCCCGCAGGCCGCCGCCTCGAGCGGGACGATGCCGAACGGCTCGTACCAGGGCGTGGCGACGACGACGTCGGCCTCCCGGATCAGGGCCGGCATGTCGTCGTGGGGGACCGAGCCGAGGAAGGTCACGCGGTCCGCGACCCCGAGGTCCTCCGCCAGCGCGGTGAGCCGCCGGACCTCGGGATCCGTGTCGATCTCGTGGCGCGGCGGACCGCCCGCCACGACCAGCTCCGCCGTCGGCACGGCGGGCAGGGCCTCGACGATGGTGGCGACGCCCTTGCGCGGGACGAGGCGGCCGATGGTGAGCAGACGGTGCGGGAGTCGGCGGGGCCCCGCCGGGCCCGCGGTTCCGCCCGGGTCGGCCGCCCCGGCAGCTCCCGCCGCGGCGTCGTGGGGCGGTCCGGGCGTGAAGTGCTCGACGTCGACCCCGCACGGCACGACCCGCAGCCGCGAGACGGGGACGCCGAGGCGGCGCAGCTCGCCGAACTCGTCGCTGCACGTGGCGACGACGAGGTCCACCGAGCGGCCGATGGTGCGCTCGTCGCGGATCCGGGTGGGCGGCGAGGTGTCCGCGGCGCCCTGGTAGCGGCGCTTGACGGAGCCGAGCGCGTGGTACGTGTGCACCACGGGGACGCGGACGGTGCGCGTGGCCTCGAGCACGGCGAGGCCTGACATCCAGAAGTGCGAGTGCACGACGTCCGGCGCGCCCTCCTCCGACCACCGCCGCGCGAGCCACCGACCGAAGGCGGGCATGAACGGCGGCAGCTCGTCCTTCGGCAGCGGCTCCGGCGGTCCCGCCGGCACATGGATGACGTCGACCCCGTCATGCATCGTGACGCGTTCGGGCAGGTCGACCCGGTCCCGCCGCGTGTACACCTCGACGACGTGGCCCTCCTCGGCGAGGGCGGTCGCCAGCGCGGCGACATGGACGTTCTGCCCTCCGGCGTCGACCCCGCCCAGGGCGGCGAGCGGGCTGGCGTGCTCCGAGACCATCGCGATCCTCATCGTGCTACCTCCTTCAGCAGCTGCTGCCAGTCGGCGAGGAAACGGTCCAGGCCGAAGCGGTCCAGGGCGTGCGCACGGGCGGCGAGTCCGCGCTCGCGCGCCTCGTCGGGGTCGGCGAGCCACCGGCGGGCGGCGGCGGCGAGCACGTCGGGGTCGGAGCTCACCACACCCGCCTCGTCCGGCACCGCCTCCGGGGCGGCCGTGCTCGCGAGCGCGAGCACGGGCATCCCGAGGGTCATCGCCTCGAGCAGCGACAGGCCCAGCGACGTCCACCGGTAGGGGTGGAGGTAGGCGCGGTGGCAAGCGAGGAGGTCGTGCATCGCGTCCTGCGGCACGTCCTCGTGCAGGTGGCCCGCGAGGTGGGGCGCGCGCTCCGCGAGGGCCGCCATGCCCATGCCGTGCACGGCGACGGGCAGCTCGTCCGCGATCCGCAGCAGCACGTCCGTGCCCGCCACGCGCCAGCGGCGCACCGGCTCGTTGACGACGACGCCGAGCCGCTCCTCCTCGCCGGTGTACCGGTACCCGGGGTCGACGATGCCGTGGTCGATCACCGTGGTGGGCGCGTCCCCGCAGTCCCACATGAGCGCGTTGAAGTCGGTGACGTGGACGACGGGGATGTCGGTGCGGTCCGCGAGCGGGTGGCGGGTGGCCGCCGCGGGCCCGGCCGGGGTGTTGTGCTCGACGTAGACCGCCGGGACGTCGACGCCCGCGCGCAGTCCGGTCCACTCCTCCAGCAGCTCGATCTCGTGCGGGCGCTGGAGGACGACGACGTCGCACCCCTCCTCGCGCAGCTGCTCCGGGGCGAGCTCACGGGCCGACTGGGGCCAGGTCCAGGTGCGGGCGCGCCCCAGGCCGTCGGGGCCCCGGTCCGGCAGGACGGGGATCAGGTACTCGTCGGGCCCCTGGACGAACGGGTTGAGCCAGGAGCCGTGGACGTGCCAGATCAGGATCTTCATGCCGGCACCTCCGCCGTCGAGTGAACAGGGTCGGTCGGCGCGGGGGCCGGGGACGGGACGAAGGCTCGCCTGGACTTCCCGCCGCCCGGTGGCACGGGGGAGGACGGCGACCCGGCGAGCGAGTCGACCGCGGCCACCACGTCCTCCGGCGGCACGCCGGTCAGGCACGGGTGTCCGGGGACGGGGCACTCGCGGGCACGGCTGCCGCGGCACGGCGCCTGCTGGTCGCCGAGCACCACGCTCGGCACCCCGTACGGCGCCCAGCGTCCGGCCGGCACCACGGGGGAGAAGAGCGAGACCACGGGCGTCCCGACGGCGGCCGCCAGGTGGGCGGGCCCGGTGTTCCCGACGACGACGCACGCGGCGCCGTCGAGGACCGCCGCCAGCTCCGCCAGGTCGGTCCGTCCGGCGAGGTCGATCACCCGGGCGGGGGCCGCGGGCCCGGCGGCGGGGCGGGACGCGGCCTCCGTGGGCCCGGCGACCACGGCCGCCAGCTCGCGCTCGCTCGGCCCGCCCGTGACGACCACCGGCCAGCCGGCCGCGCGCAGTGCCGCGACGATCGCCCGGGCGTGGTCGGGGGTCATCGCCCGGGCCGGCACCGACGCCCCCGGATGGACGACGACGTACGGACCGGCCGGCACGAGCGCCGGGACCGGCGGCAACGGCCGGCGCAGGGCCAGGCGGCCGTCGTCGTCGGCAGGGGGCGTGACGCCCGTGGCGCGCACGAGATCGAGGGCGGCCTCCACCTCGTGCAGTCCCTCCGGACGCTGGTGGCGCACGTCGAGCAACGAGCCGGGGTAGTCGACGCTCGTCGCGGCGACGTACCCGATACCCGCCATCCTGGCGATCAGCGCCATGGGCAGCGGGCTCTGGTGGAAGGAGGTGAAGACGGTGCACCGGTCGTAGTGCCGCTCCGCGAGGAGCGCGACGAGCGCCTGAAGCCTGGACGCGTCCGCCGGGGCCGGGGCGTACCCGGACCAGGGGACGTCGGCGACCAGGACGTCGCTCACACCCGGGAGCAACCGGGCGGCAGCCTGACCGGCGGGGCTGACGAGCATGTCGAGCGAGTCGGCGGAGGGGGCGAGCGCACGGACGGCGGGACCCGCCAGGAGCACGTCGCCGTCGTTGTCGAGCCGGACGGCCAGCACCCGGGTCATCGCGACACCGCCAGGTCAGGGGCCGCCGGAGCGGACTTGTCCAGAGCGCCACGACCGTCGTGGACGGGGCGCCCGCGGAGAGCACTGTCCCCGTGCGTGCCCCGCGCCATGGCCAGCAGGAGCTCGGCAGCCGCAGACAGGCCAGGGGCGACGACGTCCGCCTGCTCGACCTCCTCCGGCCGGGTCTCCGGCGTCGGAACGAGGACCGACCGGGCGCCGGCGGCCCGCGCCGCGTCGACGTCGGCGCCGATGTCCCCGACCACCGCACACTCGTAGGGCGCGACACCCAGTGCGGCGGCGGCCCGCAGAACCATGAGCGGTCCGGGCTTGCGGCACGCGCACCCGTCGCCGGGACCGTGCGGGCAGTGCTGGGCCGTGTCCAGGCCGCCGAGCTCGTCGAGGAGGCGCGCGTTGACGGCACGGACGTCGTCCTCCGTGAGGAGTCCGCGGGCGACCCCCGACTGGTTCGTGACCAGACCGGTGCGCAGCCCGGCGGCGCACAGCCGGCGCACGGCCTGGGCGGCGCCGTCGACGAGGCGGACCTTGTCCGGGTCCGCGTTGTAGGGCACGTCGTGGACGAGAGTGCCGTCGCGGTCGAGGAGCACGGCCCGCAGTGGAGGGGGCCAGGGCGCGACCCCGTGACGGTAGTTCCGCTCGCCGCGCGCGCGGTGCCAGACGGCGAGCCAGGGGATGGCGGCGCTGGTGACGGCCATGCGAGCCCACTCGGCGAGCCAGCCCTCCTCACCGGGTCGGGGGCCGGGCGCGATGCGACGCCTCGCGAAGTCTGCGGTCAGGGCCGCCCACGCAGCGGCCGCGACCGCCGGCGCCGTGAAGCGATGTGGGGATAAGTGCTGCTGCGCAGGTGAAGTCGTCCTGGGCCCACTGTTCCGCCGCAGGACCACTTCCTCGCCCCTGGTTGCCCGTGAGGTCGCAGCCTCAGCGGCCGTGATGCCGGCGGCAAGACCCGCCGCGAGGCCCGCCGCGACACCCGCCGCGACGGTGGCGAGATGCCAGCGGAAACGACCGCGGCCAGTCTCCGCCTCCTCGCGCCAGGCGGGCCCGTGGAGGGCGCGCATGAGCGCGTCGGAGCGGGCGCCCGCCTGCATGCGCAGGCTGACCGTCCAGTCGGCGGGCCGGGCGGGATGGATGATGGTCCGCCCGCCGCGCACCAGGCGCCAGCCGGCCCGCCGCACACGCAGCGCGAGGTCGGCGTCCTCGCGGTAGGCGCGGGGGAACCGCTCGTCGAAGCCGTGCACCGCGGCGAGCGCCTCCCGCCGGTACGCCATGTCGGCCGTCGCCCACAGCGCCGTGGTCAGCCCGGCGGTGTTGCGCTCCCAGTCGGTGGGCCGCCGGTGCGTGGGCAGCGGGACGAGGATGTGGCCCTGGGTGGCGCCGACGCGGTGGCCGCCGCCGGTCTCGTCCGCGGCCGCGAGGTCGGCGGCGAGGCGGCGGGACCAGTCGGCGGGCAGCAGCACGTCGTCGTCGAGGAACGCCACCCACTCGGTGGTGGTGACGCGCCAGCCCGCGTTGCGTGCCGCCGCGGGTCCGCGCCCACCGGTACGCACCACGCGCACCGGCCACGGCAGCTCCGGCACCTCCAGGGGCGGCGGCACCGCGGCGCCGGGAGAGAGGTCCAGCCGGCGGTCGTCGGCCAGGACCACCTCGGCGGGCGCGGCGTGGCCGGGGTCCTCGGCCTGGGCGGCGAGGGAGTCCAGCAGGGCCGCCAGGGAGGGCCGCCCGATGGTGGGGACGACGACGGTGTAGGACGGCGCCGGGCTCACAGGACGGCCTCGAGCTCGGCGGACGAGACGTCCGCGCTGCGGAACATCGCCCCCCGGCGCACGAGGTGCGGTCCCAGGACGAGCAGGTCCACCGGGGCGGAGCCGAACAGCTCCAGCGCGTCGCGCGGGTCGTCGACCATCGGCCGGCCGGCCGTGTTGAGCGAGGTGTTCACGACCACCGGCAGCCCCGTCCGGCGCTCGAAAGCCTCGATCATGGCGCCGAGCCGCGGCTGGGTGGCCGGGTCCACGGTCTGGATGCGCGCAGTGCCGTCCACGTGGACGACGGCGGGGATCCGGTCGCGCCACTCGGGCGCCACCTCGTGGACGAAGAGCATGTACGGGCTCGGGATCGGGCCGCCGGAGAAGATCTCGGCCGCGCGGTCGGCGAGCACCATGGGGGCGACGGGCCGGAACTGCTCGCGGCCCTTGACGTCGTTGAGGCGCTCGAGGTTGGCCGCGACGCCGGGGTTGGCAATGAGGGAGCGCTGGCCCAGCGCCCGCGGGCCGAACTCGCTGCGCCCGTCGAACCACGCCACGACGCCGTTGCGCGCGAGGACGTCGGCGACCTCGCCGGCGAGGTCGTCCGGCGTGGTGAAAGGGACGGCCGCGCCGCGCAGCCAGGCGGCGAGCTCGTCGTCGGACCAGGAGCGCCCGAGCGCGGCCGACGGCATGGGGAGGGTGGTCTCGCCGCGGTCGGCGGCCGCCTGCAGGGCGGCGCCGAGGGCCGTGCCGGCGTCGCCCGCGGCGGGCTGGACCCAGACGTCCTCGAACGGCGTCTCGCGCCAGATCCGGGAGTTCGCCACGCAGTTCAGCGCCGTGCCGCCGGCCATCGTGAGGACCTTGTCGCCGGTGCGCTCGTGGATCCAGGTGGCGAGGTCGACCAGCACCTCCTCCAGGCGGGCCTGCACCGAGCAGGCGAGGTCCGCGTGCGCGCCCCGCCAGGAGTCCTCGTCGAGCTTGGCGTCCCGGTCCCGAGGCGGCGCCCAGCGCGACCAGTCCGGGATCGGCGCCTGGAAACCGCCGTCGTCGGTGGCACGGATCGTCTCGCGGAGCTCCTCCAGGTGCCGCGGTGTGCCGTAGGAGGCGAGCGCCATGACCTTGTACTCGTCGGAGGAGCGCAGGAACCCGAGGTGCTCGGTGAGGGACTCGTACAGCAGGCCGAGGGAGTGGGGGAGGTCCTGGCCGGCGAGAATCTCGAGGGAGCCGCCGGTGTAGCGCCCGGACAGGTGCGAGGCGTGCTCGCCGCGGCCGTCGAGGACGAGGACGCTGCTGCTCGGGTGCGGTGAGGCGAGCGCGCCTGACGCCGCGTGGGCCACGTGGTGCGGGACGAACCGCACCTTGGCCGGGTCGAGCCCGGGCAGCGCGGCCGCGAGGAACTGCGGCGCGCGGCGGGCGTAGGTCTGGCGCAGGTGGTCCCAGGGGTCGGTGAGGCCCATCTCCTCGGCCGGCCGGGCCAGGTCGGGGTCGTAGGAGTACGCCACCACGTCGAGGTCCTGCGGGCGGAGCCCCGCCTGCTCCAGGCACCACCGCATGGCGAGCTCCGGCAGCTCCCACGCCGCGAAGGGCACCGGACGCTTGCCGTGCTTGCGGCGGCTGAAGCGCTCCTCCTCCGCGGCGGCCACGACCCTCCCGTCGATCACGAGGGCGGCCGAGGGGTCGTGGAAAAGGGCGTTCACTCCGAGCACGCGCATGAGTGGCGTACCTCCTCGTACTCGTTCACAGTCACCTATAGGTGATTCGGTTCACTTCACCGTGGACCGTCTTCCCCTCCACCGCACGCCGAATCGTTCCGCACAGCAGAACCGCTTCTGTTGTGCAGAAAAGGAAGTGTCTGTGACTGCCACCGCTGACCGGTCCACCGCCGGAACCTCGGTCCCCGCCCGTGGTGCCGAGGCCGCCGGGGTGCCCACCACCACGCCTGCCGCACGGGTGCTGGCCACCCACTACGTCGGGGGACGGGAGGTGCCGGCCGCGAACGAGCGCGAGATCCGGCGCACCAGCCCGTCGACGGGGGAGCCGGCGTGCGTCGTGGTCCCGGCGACCCACGCCGAGGTGGCCGAGGCTGTCGGCGCCGCGGACGCCGCCCGGGCGGCGTGGCGCCGGACGCCGCCGGCCGAGCGTGCGGCCGCGCTGCGCCGTGCGGCTGCCGCGGTGCGGGCGGCCGCGCCCGAGCTGGGTGCGCTGCTCACGGCGACCACCGGGCGGCTGATCGGCCAGGCCGTCGAGGGGGCAGAGGTGGCCGCGGACCTGCTCGAGGAGGCCGCGACCACGGGACTCGGCGCCACGGGGCGGACCCTGGCCGGGGGATCGTCAGCCCTGGACGTGGTCCGCCGGGAGCCGCGCGGTGTGGTCGCCGTCGTCACCCCGTGGAACGACCCCTTCCCGGCGGCGGCCGGGCTGCTCGCCGCCGCCCTCGTCACCGGCAACACCGTGGTGCACAAGCCCTCCGAGCGCAGCGCCGCCCCGGGGTGGGCGATGGCCCGCCTCATCGCGGAGGAGCTGCCCGCCGGCGTGCTCAACATCGTCAACGGCGACGGCGAGACCGGCGCCGGCCTCGTGCTGGACGAGCGGGTGGCCCTGGTCGCCCACGTCGGCTCCACCGCCGCCGGGCGTCGGATCGCCGCGACCGCGGGCGCTCGCGGGGCCCGGGTGCTCCTGGAGAACGGCGGCAAGGACCCCATCGTCGTCGACGCGGGTGTCGACCCGGTGTGGGCGGCGGGGCAGATCGCCCTCGGCGCCTTCACGAACACCGGTCAGATCTGCACCTCCGTGGAGCGGGTCTACCTCCACGAGTCCGTCGCCGACGACGTCCTGGCCGAGCTCGTGCGCCTCGCCGACGACCTGCGCGTGGGCTCTCCGGACGACCCGGCCACGAAGCTCGGCCCGCTCGTCGACGAGGCGCAGCTCGCGGTGGTCGCCGAGCACGTGTCCGCCGCTGTGGCAGGCGGCGCCCGGTGCCTGGCCGGGGGCGCGCGGGAGGACCGGCCGGGGTGCTACTACCCGGCGACCGTCCTGGACGGGTGCACCGCCGAGATGGCGGTCATGACGGAAGAGACCTTCGGGCCCGTCGCGGCCGTCACCCGCGTGCGCGACTTCGACGAGGCGCTGCGTCTCGCCGGTACGGGACGGTACGGACTCGCCGCCACCGTCCTCACCCCCTACCTGGGGCACGCGCTGCGTGCGAGCGAGGAGCTGGATGTCGGGACCGTGAAGATCAACGCCGTCTTCGGCGGTGCGCCCGGTGGCTCGGCGGACCCGCGACGGGACAGCGGTGCGGGGGCCGGCTACGGGCCCGACCTGCTCACGGCCATGACGGTGCTCAAGACGGTGCACCTCGAGGCGGCCCGCTGAGGCGGCGGACCCTCTCGGCCGCCCGGGAGACGCAGGGCCTCGAGCGTATGGACCAGATCAAGTGGGCCGTGCTGGAGACGTCGGGCGGCATCAGCGTGGTGCCGAGCGCGAACGCCGCCCCCAAGATGTAGGCGGTCCTGCGCCCTCGCGCGTCATCATGGGTCCGAGGGGGTGAGGCCCGTGCGGAGGGCGGCAGGGCGCGTGCGCCGGGGTGGACCCGTGGCGCTCCTGCTCGCGCTCGTGCTTGCAGGTTGTGCGGCCGGCGGGAACGGATCCTCGAGCGGCTCGGCGGCCCCTTCCGGCGGTGAGCCGTCGGTGAGCGCTGCGCCGTCGGGCACGGCCGCTCCGTCCGGCGGGGGCAGCCCGTCGGGTGACGCCGGCCAGTCGGCCGGCGCGGGCGCGTCCGCAACGGCCAGCCCCTCCGCGACGGCGCGACCCGGCGTCCTCGCGACCGACCTCGTCTCCCCTTGGGGGATCGACTTTCTTCCCGACGGCGACGCCCTCGTCACCGAGCGCGACACCGGCAGGGTGCTCCGCGTCTCGCCCGGCGGCGCGGTGAAGGCGCTCGGCACCGTCCCCGGCGTGCGGCACGGCGGCGAGGGGGGACTGCTCGGGATCGCCGTCGCCCCCGACTTCGGCCGCAGCCGCAACGTCTTCGTGTACGCCACGACCGAGCAGGACAACCGGGTGCTGTGCATGCGCCTGGCCGACGACGCCCTCGGGTCGCCCACGGTCGTCCTCGACGGCATCCCGCGGGCCGGGAACCACAACGGCGGACGCCTGGCCTTCGGCCCCGACGGCTACCTCTACGTCACCACGGGGGACGCGGGCGTCCCGTCCCGGGCTCAGGACCTCGGCTCGCTCGGCGGGAAGATCCTGCGTATCGACCAGGAGGGCCGCCCCGCGCCCGGCAACCCCTTCGACGGGTCCCCGGTGTGGTCCTACGGGCACCGCAACGTGCAGGGCATCGCCTGGGACGCGGACGGCCGGATGTACGCCAGCGAGTTCGGTCAGCACACCTACGACGAGCTGAACCTGATCAGGCCGGGCGCCAACTACGGCTGGCCGGAGGTGGAGGGCGCCGCCGGCGTGAAGGGCTACGTCGACCCGCTGCGCCAGTGGCCCACGGACGAGGCGTCACCGAGCGGCATCGCCGTCGTGGACGACGCGGTGTACCTGGCGGCTCTCCGCGGTGAGTCGCTGTGGCGGGTGCCGCTGACCGCGGACGGCGGAACCGGCGAGCCGGTCCGGCTGCTCCAGGGCGAGTACGGGCGGCTGAGGGCCGTCGAGCCCGACGGCGCGGGGAACCTGTGGCTGCTGACGTCCAACGTCTCCCGCGGTAACCCCACGCCCGACGACGACCGGATCGTCGTCGTCGCCCTCAAGGAGCTCGGGTAGGCCGCCGAGACGGGGGAGCCGACGGACAGCGGAACCGCGGGACCGGAATCGCGGGCGCCTGGCAGTGCCGGGCGCCCGCGATTTCTTTGGTCAGCGGTGCCGGGCCTCGTCCGTGCGGCTCGGGCTGCCGTCGGACGGGAGGGCCACGTCGTCGACCGCGTCGAGGTCGGTGGTCTGGCCGCGCGACACGCGCAGCGCCCGCCCGCGCTCGATGTCCTCCTGCGCCTTCTTGGCCTTCTTGTCACTCGCCTTGGTGTCCCGCGGCGGCAGCTGGACGGTCTCCTCGGCCGGGATGCCCGCCTGCAGCTGGCGGGCCCGCTCGAGCTCGGCGTCGAACTCGGCACCGAACAGCAGGGCGAGATTCACGATCCACAGCAGCAGCAGGAAGATGATGACGCCGGCCAGCGCGCCGTAGGTCTTGTTGTAGCTGGCGAGGTCCGAGGAGACGTAGAGCCCGAGGGCGAGCGCCGCGAGACCGGCGATGACGATCGCGATGACCGCCCCGATGCTGATCCAGCGGAACTTGGGCTGCTTCACGTTGGGGGTCACGTAGTAGAGCAGGGCGATGGCGACCACGACGATGAGCAGCAGCACCGGCCACTTGGCGATGCTCCAGACGGTCTGGCCGACGTCGCTCAGCCCGATGAGGCCGAACACCGTCTTGGCGATGGGCCCGGAGACCGCGAGGATGACACCCGCGATCGCCACGAGGATCAGCATCACCAGGGTGAGCAGATACATCACGGGCCGGAGCTTCCAGATCGGCCGGCCCTCCGCCACCTCGTACATGCGGTTCATGGCCCGCGAGAAGGCGTTGACGTAGTTCGACGCCGTCCACAGCGCCACGAGGAGACCGAGCACCAGGCCGATGCCGGGTGCGTCGGTCGACGTGATGTTGTCGATGATCGGGCGCAGCTGCTCCATCGTGTCCTTGGGCACGAACTCCGAGGCTGTGTCCACGATGGTCTGCGTGGTGTTCCCCTGACCGACGAGGGCGAGGATCGACGCGAGCGCGATGAGTGCGGGGAAGAGCGAGAGCACCGCGTAATAGGTCAGCGCGGCGGCGAGGTCCATGCAGTCGTCGTCCATGAACTCACGGACGGTCTTGCGCAGCGTGTAGCCCCACGAGGGCTTGCTGATGTCGGTGACCGAGTCCGGCTTGGCCGGATGCTCGGCGTCCACCGCGTGCTTCTTGCTCATCGAGGTTCTCCTCCGCGTGTGCTGCGGCACCCCCGGTGCCGTGCGTGCTGCCAGCGTGATGCCACCAGGTGGGGGCGGCAACCGGAGACCGGGTGAGCGCCGGTGGCCAACCGGGGTGGCCGGGGACGCCGTCCGGCTTCCGGTTGCCGACCGGCCCCGCGGGCCTGAACCTTTGCCGATGACCACTGACGCACCGGCGGAGCGACGCTCGCGCCTGAAGAAGGGCATCACCCCCGCCCTGCTGTTCCTGTTCATCCTCGGGGACGTCCTCGGGGCCGGGGTCTACGCCCTCGTGGGCGTGCTGGCCGAGGAAGCCGGCGGCATGATGTGGGCGCCGCTGCTGGTCGCCATGGCGATGGCGCTGCTCACGGCGTCGAGCTACGCCGAGCTCGTCACCAAGTACCCCAAGGCGGGCGGTGCCGCCGTCTTCGCGCGCCGCGCGTTCGGCCGCCCGGTCATCTCCTTCCTCGTCGGCTTCTCCATGCTCGCCGCCGGCGTTACCAGCGCGGCGGGGCTCGCGATCGCCTTCTCCGGCGACTACCTCGCCACCTTCGTCGACGTCCCCACGGCCGTGGCCGCGCCGATCTTCCTCGTCCTTCTCGCACTGCTCAACGCCCGGGGCATCAAGGAGTCGGTGCGCTCCAACGTGGTCATGACGGTCATCGAGGTGTCCGGGCTGGTGCTGGTCATCGTCCTCGGAGCGGTCGCCGTCGGCCGCGGGCAGGCCGACCCCGGCCGGCTCACCGAGCTCCCCGAAGGCGTGGGCCTGGGCGCGGCCGTCCTCGGCGGCGCCCTCATCGCCTTCTACTCGTTCGTCGGCTTCGAGGTCTCGGCCAACGTCGCCGAGGAGGTCCACCACGTCAACCGCGTGTACCCGCGCGCCCTGTTCGGCGCGCTCGCGGTGGCCGGTGCGGTCTACGTGCTCATCGCCGTGGTCTCCGCCCTGGTCATCGCACCCGCCGAGCTCAGCGGCTCCACGAGCCCCCTGCTCGACGTCGTCGGGGCCACCGGGATCGGCCTGCCCGACTGGGCGTTCAGCGCCATCGCCCTCGTCGCCGTCGCGAACGGGGCGCTGCTCACGATGATCATGTCCAGCCGCATGGCGTACGGCATGGCCGACGAGGGGCTGCTGCCCCGCCCCCTCACCCGGGTCCTGCCGAACCGGCGCACGCCGTGGCTCGCCATCGTCCTCACCACCCTGCTGGCGGTGGGGCTGACCCTGGTCGGTGACCTGGCGATGCTCGCCGAGACCGTCGTGCTGCTGCTGCTCTTCGTCTTCCTGAGCACGAACGTCGCGGTGCTCGTGCTGCGCAAGGACCGCGTGGCGCACGAGCACTACCGCACCCCGGTTGCCCTGCCCGTGCTCGCCGTCGTCTCGTGCCTGGTGCTGCTCACCCAGCAGTCGCTGCAGGTGTGGGCGTACGGGCTCGGGATGCTGGCACTGGGCGTGGTGCTGCACCTGTTCACCCGGCGCACCGCGCACGCGCGGGCGGTGCGGGCGGAGCACGAGCAGGAGCGTGCGGCCGCCCCCGCGGTCAGGTAGGGCTCGAGCGCCGTCTCGCCGGTCAGGTCTTCCTCGGGCGTCGTCTCGCTGGCGGACGGCGCCGCGGCGCGGGATCGTTGACCCGTCCGGTCGACGCCGACGAGAGGTGACGAGGATGGCCGTCCTTCAGGGTGCGGCGGCGGTGGCCGCCGCGGCCGGCGGTGTGCTGCTGGGCGGCGTGGCCGTGGCGATCGGGGTGGTGCGCGGCGCCAAGCCGCTGCACCCGCGCGGCTCGGTGGTGAGGGCGTCGATCAACCTGCACTCCCGCCCGGCGGAGCTCGGGATGCCGCTCGGCGTGCCGGGGCGCCGCGAGGCGACGGTGCGGTTCTCGCGGGCGATCGGGCTGCCCGAGTCGTTCCCGGACATCCAGGGCCTGGCGATGCGGGTGCACGACGAGACCGGCCCCATCGACGTCCTGCTCGCCTCGACCGGCCGCGGCAGGTGGAGCCGGTGGGTGCTGACCTTCCGCCGTCGTCCCGAGGACGGGGCGTTCACGAGCCTGATGCCGTTCAAGGGACCGCGCGGGCCGGTGTTGCTGGGGGCGGAGCCGTCCGACGACCCGCGCATCTTCGTGCTCGAGTGGGCGAGGCCGGGCGGGCCGTGGCGCACCTTCGCCACGCTGGAGTGCGAACGTCCCCCGGCCGACGCGCACGACGAGGCCATCCGCTTCCGGCCGCTGTCGAACGCGCCGCGCGGCCTCAGCGCCTACACCTGGACGGAGCAGCTGCGCCGCTACGGCTACCGCTGGGCGGCGGCCGTCTCGCCGGCCCTGCCGAGGAGCGCCACGAGGAAGTCGGAGCCCTGGCCGAGCGGGCGCAGGTCCCAGCTCGAGAGCAGCACCTCCGGCTCGAGCCCGGAGGCCGCGGCGTCGGCCAGGAACTCCTCGAAGTCGTAGCCGCGCCCGGCACCGAAGCCCACCGCCGCCCGCCCGCCCGCGCGCAGGTGGAGTGCGAAGCGCCGCAGGACCTCGCGCCGGGTGCTGGGCGCGAGGAAGGTCATGACGTTGCCCGCGCAGACGATCGCGTCGAACCCGTCGGCGACGCCCCGGGCCGGCAGGTCGAGCTCGGCCAGGTCGCCCACCAGCCAGGTGGGTCCCGGGTGGTCCTCCTCGGCGGCGGCGATCAGGACCGGGTCGACGTCGACGCCGACCACCTCGTGGCCCGCCGCGGCCAGTGCGGAGCCCACCCGGCCGGGGCCGCAGCCGGCGTCGAGGATCCGCGCCTCGCGGGGCACCATCGCGTCGACCAGGCGCGCCTCGCCCGCGAGGTCCGCCCCGGAGGCCGCCATGGTGCGGAACCGCTCGACGTACCACCGGGAGTGGTCGGGGTTCGCCTCGGTGATGCGCTGCCAGCCGCTCGGCTCCTGCACTCTTCCTCCTTCTTCGACGGTGCTCGGGGCACCTCTTCGCGGTCGCCGGCCGCTCGCCGGCCGCTCGCCGGCCGCTCACCGGCCGGTGACCGGGCTTCCACCGCTCACCGTCCGCTGACCGCGCTCCGGCCGTTCTGGACCGCGTAGTAGATCGTCTGGGCGATGATCCGCCCGTCACGGACGACGAACGAGTCGACACCGTTGCGCACCCGCACCTGCGGCGAGCGTCCGCTCCACCTCAGCATCCCGAACTCGCCCTCGACGAGGAGCTCCTCGTACCGGAACGCCCCGTGGCCGAGGTAGGACGAGAGCGCCTCCGCGCGGTGCCGCACCGCCTCCAGCCCGCGGCTCGCTCCCTCTCCCCAGGAGAGCACGACGACGTCGGGGTCGTAGTTCTCCTCCAGATCAGCGTCCAGCTCGCCCTCCTCACGGTGGGCCAGGTGGGACTCGAGCACCTCTCGGGTGGACCGCGTCACGATGCCTCCGTTCGTCGTTCCCCACGGTAGGCGGGTGGGTACCGTCAGAGCGACCGGTCGGCGGCGAGCCAGCCGGGCAGGTCGGCGACGCTGTCCAGCACGACGTCCGGCCTGGCGGGCGAGTGCTCCAGCACCTCGGGCAGGAACTTGCCGGTCCGGACCAGGACACCGGTGAGGCCGTGCTCCTGGGCGGCGAGGACGTCGGAGTGGAGGTCGTCCCCGACCATCACGGCCTCGTCAGCACCGGCACCGACCGCCTGGAGCGCTGCGGCGAACAGCCCCCGTGCCGGCTTGCCGACCACCTCCGCCTCGACGCCCGCCGCGGCCTCCAGCGCCACGACGAACGCGCCCGCGTCCAGCTGGAGCCCGGCGTCGGTGCGCCAGTACATCGTGCGGTGCATCGCGACCAGGGCGGCGCCCGACCGCAGGGCCGCGAAGGCGCGGTTGAGAGCGGCGTAGTCGAGCTCGGGGCCGCCGCCGCCCACCAGGACGACGTCGACGTCGCTCTCATCGGGCCGGACCAGCGTCACGCCCGCGAGGTCTGCCGCCACGTCCCCGCTGCTCAGCAGCAGACACCGGGCGCCGGGGTGGTGCTCCGCAAGGTAGGCGGCCGTGGCGATCGGGGCCGTGACGATCTGCTCGTCCCCGACGGCGAAGCCGGCCTCCCGCAACGCCTCGCCGATGCCGGCGCGCGTCCGGGAGGTCGTGTTGGTGACGAGCGCTACCCGGAGCCCCGCGCAGTGCAGCGCCTCGAACGCCTCGACGGCGCCCGGCACCGCCTTCCAGGAGACGGTGAGGACGCCGTCGATGTCGAGCAGCACCGCGCGCAGGTCCCGCCGGTCCGTCCCGCCGCCGTGCCGGTCCGTCTTGCCGCCGCGCCGGTCGGTCCCGCCGCCGCGCCGCCCGCCCGCCCATCCGGCGGCCGCCTCACGAGGGGCGTCCTGAGGCTCGGGCATGGCGTCCTCCACGGGTCAGACGAAGCGGATGTACTCCTGCAGCCGGGCGCGGAGCTCGAAGAACGCGGCGTCCGGCAGCCGGCCGGTGCCGGGCAGGCCGACGGTCAGCAGGAAGCTCAGCGAGCTGCGCCGGACGGCGAGCCGAGCGGGCCGGCGCCCGCGTCCCCGGCGCAGCAGGACGACGTCCTCCTCGAGCGCGCCGTCGGGGAGCACGACCACCAGGGCCGTGACCGCCGCGCCCCACGACCTGGCGATCCGCGCCCGGCGGGCGAGGGACCGCAGCGGCTGCGCGCCCGGCGGGAGCGCGTCGCTCACGAGGTCGCCGCCGCGGGGGCGGGCCGGGGCGCCCCAGTCCTCCGACTGCAGGACGAACAGCCCGGTCGGTCCGAGGACGACGTGGTCGAGCTTGGCCGACTCGGACGGCCCCAGACCGGCGTCCCGGGTCCACGCCTCGCTGTCGCGGGCCGTCGCGACGTCGTGCCAGACGGCGAAGGCCGGTCCCAGGCTGCTCACGATCCGCGCGGTCGCCTCCTCGGCGAGCGCGTCGGCGAGGGCGTGCCGGACCTCCAGGGGCGCGCGTCGGAGCAGATCCTCCTGGTACGGGTCGTCGAGCTCGACGCCGCGGCCCGCCCACTCCCGGATGAGGGTGAGGTAGCGCTGGCGCGACGCCCCGCCGGGGTGCCCGTACGAGCGGGCGGCGGACGGCGGACGGGCGCTGCCCCGGCCCATCCCGGTGGTCCAGACCCGTGTGCCCTCGTCCTGCGCCTGCGGGGAGCGTGCCGACCGCGGGGCGCCGGCGGCCGTGCGGTCGTACTCCGCACGGAGCGCCGGGGTGCCGATGAGCTCCCAGGCCACCTGCACGGCGTGGAAGGCGGCGGGGTCGCCGCCGAGGTCGGGATGTGTCTCGCGCTGCCGGCGCCGGTAGGCGCGGCGCAGCTCCTCGGCGGACGCGTGTCGGTCCACACCGAGGACGTCGTAGGGCGTGCCGGGCGCGGTGTCGGTCATGGAGGTGTGTGGGGTGTGCACAGCGGGTTTCACGGTACAGCCCTGACCTGGGAGTTTCCTCGATCTCTGCGGGGCGCCCCGCGGGTCCGAAGTTTCGGCTCGCCTCGCGAGGTCCGCCACGATCCCCGATGCTGGAGGGGACAGACCGGACGGATCCCCGTCCCTCGCTCGCACGACGAGAAGGAGGAGCTCTGGCATGACCACGAAGGTTCACAAGACGGTTCAGGTCGACGTCCCGATCACCACGGTCTACAACCAGTGGACACAGTTCGAAGACTTCCCCCACTTCATGGGTGGGGTCGAGAAGGTGACCCAGCTGACGGACGCGAGCCTGGAGTGGGTCGCGCAGATCGCCGGCGTCAAGCGCACCTGGAAGGCGAGGATCGTCGAGCAGGTGCCCGACACCCGGGTCGCCTGGGCGGCGTCGGAGGGTGCGACGAACGCCGGCACGGTCGAGTTCCGCGACCTCGGCGACGGCCGCACCGAGGTGTCCCTGACGCTGGAGTTCGAGCCGGAGGGCGTGGTCGAGAAGGCCGGTGACACCCTCGGGATCGTCGAGCGTCAGGCGGAGTCCGACCTGAAGAAGTTCAAGGAGTTCATCGAGGACGAGGGGTACGCGACGGGCGCCTGGCGCGGGACCATCGGCGCCGGCGGGTCTGCCGGCACCGGCGGCACCATGGGTGCGGGCGGCTCGGTCGGGACCACCGGTGTCGGCGGGACCGGCACCACGGGCCTCGGCGGCACGACCGGCACCACCGGCGGTATCTGAGCGGTCCCAGGAGACCCCCAGGTCTTCGGACGAGCACGAGGGCAGGCGCTGAGGCGCCTGCCCTCCTCGCTGTGCAGGACCGGGCCGTGCGGCACGCTGTGCAGAAGGTGCGGCCTACGAGGCGGTCTCGCGGGAGCCGGTGCCCAGCTGGGCGGCGAGGTCCGGCGCCGTCGTGACCGGCAGGTCGCACACGAAGCCGCGGCACACGTACGCCGCGGCGCCGCCGCGCACCAGCGGGCGGTCCGCCAGCAGCGGCACCCCGGGCGCGTCCGGGGGCCCGACCGCCACCACGAGCCCGGGCGAGGTGCTCGCCCGGGCGAGGGCCGCCAGCTCGGCGGCTGCGTCGTCGTCCCCGACGACGGCGACCTGGAGCGGCCCGGCGGCCGCGGCCTCGGCGACGGCCAGGCTCCACCCGGCGAAGCGCGGGGCCGCGCGGGCGATCGCCCCGGCCGCGGCCAGCGCGCTCTCCGCCGCCTCCCGGTGCCGGGAGGACCCGGTGAGCGCGGAGTACGTGAGCAGGGCACCGCCGAGCGAGGACTGCCCGGACGGCTCGACGTTGTCGCTGGGGTCCTTCGGCCGGGTCACCAGCCGCTCGGCGTCGTCGGCGACGTCGAAGAACCCGCCCGCGCCGTCGGCGAAGTGCGTCAGCGCGGTCTCCAGCAGGTCACCGGCGGCCTCGAGCCACCGGGGCTCGCCGGTCGCCTGGTGCAGGGCGAGCAGCCCCTCGGCCAGGTTGCCGTGGTCGTCGGCGACGCCGGCCGCGGCGCCCACGACGCCGTCGCGGGAGGCTCGGCGCAGCCGCCCGTCGACGAGGTGGGTGGCGAGGACGAACTCGGCGCAGGCACGCGCGGCGTCGAGGTAGGCGGGCTCCTGCAGCAGCACGCCAGCCTCGGCGAGCGCGGCGATCGTCAGGCCGTTCCAGGAGGTGACGACCTTGTCGTCCCGGCCGGGCTGCGGGCGCTCCGCGCGGGCGGTGAGAAGGCGCTCGCGGACGTCCGCCCACCACGCCCGGTCCTCGGGCTCGCGGCGCAGCTGCAGGGTGGAGCTGCCGCGCTCGAAGGTCCCGAGGTCCGTCACCGAGAGCAGCTCGGCGGCCCGGGCGCCGTCGTCGGGGCCGAGAACCTCCGCGAGCTGGGCGGGCTTCCACACGTAGGTGAGCCCTTCGACGCCGGCCGCGTCCGCGTCCAGGGAGGAGGCGAAGGCCCCTTGCGGGGTGCCGAGGTCCCGCAGCAGGAAGTCGGCGGTCTCGCGCACGACCCGCTCCGCGAGCGCCGACCCCGTGGCCCGGTGCAGGTGGAGGTAGACGCGCAGGAGCTGGGCGTTGTCGTAGAGCATCTTCTCGAAGTGCGGCACGATCCATCGCGCGTCCACCGAGTAGCGGGCGAAGCCACCGGCGAGCTGGTCGTACATCCCGCCGCGCGCCATGGCCTCGCAGGTGGCCTCAACCATGCGCAGGGCGTCGTCGTCCCCCGTGCGGGCGTGGTGGCGCAGCAGGAACTCCAGCACGGGGGAGGGCGGGAACTTCGGCGCGCCCCCGAAGCCGCCGTGGACCGGGTCGAAGTCCTCGGACAGGGCCGCGACGGCGCCGTCCAGGGCGTCCTCGTCAAGCGCGTCCGGCGAGGCGGCGCGGGCCATCTGGCCCAGCGCGCGGGCGACGTTGGCCCCCGTGGCGTCGACCTGGTCGCGGCGTGTGGTCCAGGCCTCGCGGACCGCACCGAGGAGCTGGAGGAACTGGGCGCGGGGGTAGTAGGTGCCGCAGAAGAACGGCTCGCCGTCGGGCGTGAGGAAGCACGTCATGGGCCAGCCGCCCTGGCCGGTCATGGCGGTGGTCGCGGTCATGTACACCGCGTCCACGTCCGGGCGCTCCTCGCGGTCGACCTTGATCGAGACGAACCCGCTGTTGAGCACGGCGGCAACGTCGGGGTCCTCGAAGGACTCGTGCGCCATCACGTGGCACCAGTGGCAGGCCGCGTAGCCGACCGAGAGCAGGACGGGGACGTCGCGGCGACGCGCCTCGGCGAAGGCCTCCTCGCCCCACTCCTGCCAGGCCACGGGGTTGTCCTTGTGCTGGAGCAGGTAAGGGCTCGTCGCTGAGCCGAGGCGGTTCATCTCCACACGGTAGAACGCCCGGCAAGGTCCGTCATCCGGGCAGCGTGCCGACTTACGGGCACGGCCCGCGCGCCTACCCGACCAGCCACCGGAGCAGGGGCACGCCGGGCCGGTCGTTCTGGCTCGCTCCGCCATCGTCCTCCGACGGTGCGTCCACGGCGGTATGCGTCTCGGTCGGGCTGGTGCTCGCCGTCGGACCGGGACTCCGCGTCGGCGACCGGTCACCAGCCGCCGGGGAGCCGGGCGCCTCAGGCTGGGCCCTGCCAGCCCTGGCCTCCGGCGGTGAGGCGGAAGGGTCGGCACCACCGGATGGCGCAGGGCTCTGCGAGCCCTCCTCGGGGAGCCGCGCGGGGGGCGGGGTGACTGCAGCGGCGGCGCGATCGGGCTCCTCGGTCCCGGACTGTGCCGGAGGAGGCTCCCCGGCCGCCGGACCGAGTTCCGCGGAGGCCGGCGTGGACGTCGTCGGCGCGGCCGGCGGTGTCGTCGCCTGCCGGTCGGCCTCCGGCGCGTCGCGTGGCCCGTCGACGTGTTCCGGCGGGGCATCCGCCGGAGCCGCGCCGTCGGCCCAGGGCACCGGCACGACGCCGGACGAGACGGACGCAGCGAGGCTCAGACCGGCCACCAGGCCCACCGCCACGGAGGAGGCCTCCCGACGTCCGAAGGCGGGACCACGCGCACGCATGTCGGTCCGCCCTCTCTGCCTCGCGCCCCCCGGGCGGGAGGTAGCTCCGTCCCCCGGCTCTCGCCTGGTGCCTCACCCGGCAGGCTAACCCGGCGGCGAGCGTCCGCAACCGAGAGCCGTTGCGCAAGGTCCGGCACCACACGGGCAGGGAGGCAGGGCACACTCGTGCGATGGGACGGACGAAGGGGCGGGCGGACGGGCAGGCCACCGCGCCGCGGCCGAGCCGGGAGGAACTTGAGGCCTGCGTCGGTCGCGGCATCCCCCCGGTGATTGCGCCGGGGCTGCGGATCCTCATGTGCGGGATCAACCCCGGCCTGTACTCGGCGTGGACGGGGCACCACTTCGCCCGACCGGGCAACCGGTTCTGGCCGGCGCTGCACAGGTCGGGGCTGACCCCGCGGCTCCTCGCTCCCGCCGAGCAGGGCGAGCTGCTGGAGCACGGCCTGGGGATCACGAACGTCGTCAACCGGGCCACCGCGACGGCCGCCGAGCTGAGCATCACTGAGCTGCGGGAGGGCGGCGAGCGGCTGGCGGAGGAGGTCCGGACGTACGCGCCGGCGTGGCTGGCGGTCCTGGGGATCACCGCCTACCGGGCCGCCTTCGCGGAGCCGAGGGCCGCCCTCGGCCCGCAGGAACGCACGCTCGGGTCCACCCGCGTCTGGGTGCTGCCCAACCCGAGCGGGCTCAACGCGCACTTCCAGCTGCCCGAGCTCGCCGAGAAGTTCGGTGAGCTGCGCGCCGCGGCGGCGCGGGACTGAGGCTCAGCCCCGGAACTCGAGTCGCGTGTGGGCGAGGGTGCGCGGCAACGGCGCACCGCCGTCGAGTCTGCGCGGGCCGGACAGCGTAAGACCGCGGTCCCGGACGACGGCGGCCACCAGCTCGCTCGTCAGGTCGAGGACGAGGGTGCGGCCCGGGCACCGGGCGGGCCCGGCGCTGAACGGCACCAGCGCGCGGGAGGCCTCGGCGCGCCCGTCCAGCCAGATCTCCGGCTCGAAGCGGTCGGCCCACGGGAGGTTCTCCTCATCGCGGTGGAAGAACGAGGAGGCGACGGCGAAGCCCGTCCCGGCACGTGCCCGCCGTCCCGCCCACTCGGTGTCCTCGACGCTGTCGCGCAGGATCACCATGGTCGTCGGCCAGAGCCTGACGGACTCGAGGACGCTGGCCCGTGCGAGCGGCCGTAGCCCCCGTTGGTCGGCCGGGTCCTCCTCCCGCACGGCGGCGAGGACGTCCGGGTGCGCGGCGAGCAGCGCGAGCGCCCGGTAGGCGGCGATGCCCGCGGCGTCGAACGCGAAGAGCCAGTGCGGGATCTGGCCGACCGGGGCGGTCCCGGGCGCGGCCGGCGTACGAGCCACCACCCCCGCGAGGCTGAGCGGGTCGGCGTCCGCGACGTAGGCCTGCAGGCGCCGACCCAGCTCCCGCAGGCGCCGGGTGCTGCGGGGCCGCAGGAACGCCCAGTTCGCCTGCGCGCGCAGGAGCGTCATGAGCTCCGTGACGCGCTCGTCGTCCCGGGCCGGGTCGCCGAGGGCGACGCGGCGCACGATGCGCCAGAACACCTGGTGGAACCGGTCCCAGGTGAGGACCGGCTCCGCGGCGAGGGCGTCGGTCTCCTCCTCGACCACCCGCACGAGCCGCTCGTGGAGGCGGTGCAGATCGGCACCGTGGTCCAGGACGTCCTCGTTCCACGGGCGGCGGACGGTGCGACCGGCGTCGTCGGAGATGAGCACCCCGAAAGGCTGGACGTGCCGCAGCGCCGACCGCTTCTCCCGGTTGGCCGGCGTGAAGGGGTGCGGCGCGCCGGCGAGGAGGCGGTCGACGTCGCCGGCGTCGAGCACGACGGCGAGGTCGCGGCCCGGGATGCGCAGCAGCACCGGCCCGGCGCCGTGGCGGTCGCGCAGCCCGCGCAGGATGGCGGCGGCCCGCCGGTCGGTCTGGAGACGGTCCGCGAGCACGGTCATGGCGGGGCGGCGCACGATGACGCCCTGGGCGAGCATCGGCGCGAGCACCCCGGCGGTCACCGCCAGCGTCTCGCGCACGGAGGCGCGGGGCAGCGACGCCGTCACGGCGCCCCCTGCCCGCGCCCGGCCGCGCGCAACGCGCAGGTGGCGGGCCCCTCGAGCACCTGCCCGTCCGGGGCGAACCGCGAACCGTGCAGCGGGCAGTCCCAGCTGCGCTCGGCGTCGTTCCAGGAGACGACCCCGCCCAGGTGGGTGCACGTGGCGGAGAGCCGGCGCGTCACGCCGTCGACGGTGCTCACGGCGACGTCCCGGCCGGCGTCGCGCTCGACGCGGCCCTGTCCCTCGGGCGGGACGACGTCGGAGCTGTGAACCCGCGGGCTGAGCTTGTCCTGCGCTAGCCGGGACGCGACCCCGGCATTGAGCGTCACCACCCGGTCGAGGCCGACGAGCCCGCCCGGGCGCCACGTGCGCAGCGGGTGCGTCCAGATCATCTGGCTCTCGAGGATCGCGGAGGACATCGCGAGCGCGGCGGCCACGCCCATGGCGAGCCCCCACTTGTCGTAGCCGGTGGCCACGAGGACCCGGTCGGAGCGGGGGAGCAGCGGCCCGACCGACGGGAGCTCGTCGTGGCCGCGGTAGTCCTGCGCGGCCCAGACGTGCGTCGTGACGGCGCCGGGGAAGACGTCGGTGGCCCAGCGCGTGAGCCCCTCGACGAGCTCGCGGGTGGAGACGGCCCGGCCCGTGGGATGGCCCGCCCCGGCGACCACGAGGCGCTCGCCGTCCGCCGTCGGCGCCGTGCGCAGGGAGCGGAAGGGGGCGTCGCCCGTGATCGCCATGACCTGCGGGAGGGGGCCGGGCACGTCGAGGGCGATCGCGTGCGTGCGGCTCGGGGCGAGCCGGGCGAAGAAGCCGCCGCGGTCGAGCACCGGTGTGCCGGTGGCCAGGACCACGCGGTCCGCCTCGACCTCCAGCTCCCCGACGGCGACCCGGTTCGGGGAACCCTGGTGCAGCCCGGTCATCCGGCTGCCCTCGAAGATCTCGCCGCCGTGCCGCTCGAGGTCGCGGGCCAGGGCGAGGACGACGTCGGTCGTGTCGAGCTGCGCCTGGTCCGGCAGCCGTGCGGTGCCGAAGGTGGGGAACGGCAGGCCCGGGTCCTCGACCCACTCCACGGGCAGGTGCGCCTCGTGGGCGGCGTCGTGGACGTTGCCGACGGCGTCGCGGCCCTCCTCGCTCTGCGCGACGACGAGGTCGGGGCGTCGTTGGTAGGGCACGTCGTGCTCGTCGCAGTAGCGCAGCAGCCACTGCTGGCCCTCGGCGTTCGCCTCCACGTAGGTGCGCAGCGTGGCGGCGGAGTGGCGGCGGGCGATCCGGGCGAGCTTGCTGCCCTGCAGCAGCGTGACCTTGCCGGTGGTGCTGCCGGTGGCGACGGCGCCGAGGCGCCGGGCCTCGAGCACGGCCACGGACGCGCCCGCCCGGGTGAGCAGCAGCGCCGTCGTCAGGCCGGTCAGGCCGCCACCGACGACCACGACGTCGTAGGAGCGACCCGCGGGGACCTCCGGGTACGTCGGCAGATCAGGGCGGTCGAGCCACAGCGAGGTCATCGCACACCTCCTGGTCGGGCTTTCATCCTGGCCGGGGGCAGCGGCGAGAGCCACCGGAACGGTGGGTGGTCGTCGTGGGGTGGCGTGACGGGCAACGCCACCGATTTCCGGTGCGCCCTCCGTAAGTGGCGTTGCGCAGATCAAGCGGGTCCAGGCCGACTTCATGTGCGCAAGGTCACTTACGAAGCAATGAGGAGGACGTTTCGCGCGCGGTCCGCCGCGCGTCAGGCCGGCTCCACCGAGACGCGGTCGGCGAAGGCCTCGATCTGGTCGCGCCGCCCGGTGCCGAGACCGCGCCGGGTGACGTTGAGGGCCCCGGCGGCCGCGCCGAGACGGACGGCGTCGTCCAGGCTCCCGCCCCGGGCCAGGGTGACCGCGATGCCGGCCGTCATCGAGTCACCGGCCCCCTTGTGCTCGCGCGTGCTGACCTGCGGCGCCGTGTAGAGGCGCGCCTCGTCGTGGGTGACGACGAGGGTGGGGTCGTCCGCGCGGGAGATGACGAGGGCGCGCAGCCCCTCCTCGAGCATCCGCCGGCCGGAGTCCCGCAGCGTGGCGACCTCGGCGTCCTCGGCGAAACCGCCCTCGAGCATCTCCTCGTGGCTGATCTTCAGGACCACGCCCTCCGCCCGCAGGATCTGCCGGACGTGGTCGCCGGAGAGGTCGGCGACCACCGGTCTGTCCGCGGCGCGGAGGTCCTGGGCGAGCCGGCCGAAGAAGTCGTCGGGGACGCCGAGGTCCGGGTCGGCGCCGGTGAGCACGGCCAGGTCGACGTCCATGGAGTGGACGAGCATGGTGCCGTACAGGTCGTCCTGCGCGTGCCGGTCGAGCGCCGGGCTCCGCATGACGACGAGCTCCTCGCGCTCGCCGCCGCGGTAGTCGAGCACGTGCGCGGAGATGTCCGGCGTGCTCGTGGTCCGCAGGTCCAGGCCCTCCGCCCGTGCGAGCGCGGCGGCCGCGACGCCCGCCTCGCCGCCGAACGGCGCGCACACCACGGGACGGGCCCCCAGCGTCTTCGCCATCCGGGCCACCCACAGGCCCTGCCCGCCGGCGTGCACGTGCACGTGCGGCTCGTCCTCGCCCCGCAGCGTCTCCACCGTCACCTCGAGCATGGGGCCGACGGCGAGGACGCTCAGCCGTGGGCCGGCGTCGGGCGCCTCCGTGCGGTCCTCGTGGTCCGGCGTGGGGTGACTCATGCGGGGCGGCCTCCTCCGTCGCTCGCCGGCACACGCTCCGGCTCGCTCGCGAGTATCGCCGTCGGGGAAGGCCGCCGCATCACGGCGACGGCCCGCCGCCCGGACCCGGGACGAAGGGGAGAAGTGGCAGATATCCGCAGCAACACGCCGAAAGCGGGAGAAGCGGTTCTCGTGCGGGTGAAGCGCTTCTATGTCACTGTGAGGCATCCGGCGGGCATCCGTCGGGAATGGACCGGCGCGCGAACGGTGCGCCGGGAGGCTCGGGCAGGGATGCCCCACGGACCTGGAAGGTGTGGGTCGATGAGGAGATCGGTCGCTCGTCTGGTGGTCGGCGCAACCGCCGTCGCACTGACGCTCGGAGCGTGTGCGCAGGGGACCGGTGGCGGGTCCGACGACGGGACGGCGGACGCCGGAGCTGCCGGGGACTTCGACCCGGAGGCTCAGCTCAGCGGCTCCCTCGACGTCATGGGGTTCGGCACCGGCGACGAGATCGCCACCACCCGGGTCGACCGGGCGAAGGAGGCTCTCGGCGAGGACGTCGAGGTCAAGCTCGTCGAGGGCGACCTGGACATCCAGCAGTTCCTCTCCGCCGTCGCCTCGGGCCAGCCGCCGGAGCTCATCTACGCCAACCGCGACCAGATCGGCACCTTCGCCTCCCGCGGCGCGATCATCCCGCTGACCCAGTGCATCGCCGGCGAGGGCATCACCACGGACGACTTCCGCGACCCCGCCATCGACCAGGTCACCTTCGACGGTGAGATCTACGGCATCCCCGAGTTCAACTCCAT
The DNA here is from genome assembly GCF_002563695.1 of Georgenia soli. Taxonomy (NCBI): domain Bacteria; kingdom Bacillati; phylum Actinomycetota; class Actinomycetes; order Allobogoriellales; family Allobogoriellaceae; genus Georgenia; species Georgenia soli. The sequence continues at coordinate 2,396,992 of NZ_PDJI01000004.1, forward strand.
CCAGGTGACGATGGCGAACTCCGAGCTGCTCGACGCGGCCGGGCTGACGATCGAGGACGTCAACGGGTCCGACTGGGAGGCGCTCAGCGCCGCCAACGAGGCGCTGAAGAAGGGCGATGGCGGGTCGCTGAGCGTCATCGGCTACGACTCCAAGCTTCCCGAGTTCCTCCCGCTGTGGGCGCACGCCAACGGCACCGACCTCATCTCCGAGGATGGCCGCACCGCCCAGCTGAACGACCCCAAGGTGGTCGAGGCGCTGGAGTGGGCGATCTCCATCTACGACGCCCAGGGCGGCTTCCCGGCGGTGAAGGCGTTCCGCGACTCCGCGGACTTCTTCGGCGCGGGCAACCAGTTCGCGGCGGGCTCCCTCGGGGCGATGCCGATGGAGCAGTGGTACATCAACGTCCTCAACGACGTCTCCCCGGACGCCCCCATGGCCTTCGACACGGTCCACGACCGCAACGGCGAGCCGATCGCCTACGCGAGCGGCTCGGCCTGGGCCATCCCGAAGGGCACCGACAACCCGGCCGCCGCGTGCCGCTGGGCCCGCGTGATGACCGAGGTCGACAGCTGGGTGGCCGCCGCCGAGGCGCGCAAGAGCCTGCGCGCCGAGGAGGGCAAGCCGTTCACCGGCGTGCTCACCGGCAACGAGGCCGCCGACGAGGCGGTCCGCGAGCTCGTCGAGCCCAGCGGCGACGAGGTCTGGGACGCCGGTGTGACGGCCATGTACGAGGCCAACGACAACACGTTCTCCCTGCCCGCCAACCCCGCCGACGCCGAGTTCAAGACCGCCTGGCAGGACGCCGTCAACAGCGTCCTCAACGGGCAGGCGGAGCCGCAGGAGGCGCTCGACGCCGCGCAGGAGACGGCCCAGGCCGCGCTCGACCAGGCGTGGCAGAAGTGGGAGCAGGAGGGCTAGGCCATGGCCGCCGTCGTCGACTCCTTGCCTGCCGAGGAGCGGACACGGGCGGTGGCGCGACGGAGGAGAGGGCGGCGCGAGACGCGCGCCGCCCTCCTCTTCATCAGCCCGTGGATCATCGGGTTCCTCGTCTTCACCGCCTGGCCGCTCGTCAACAGCGCCTACCTCTCCCTGACCGACTACGACGTCATCAACGACCCGAACTTCGTCGGGCTGGACAACTACCGCCAGCTCTTCGAGGACCCCAAGATCGCGACGTCCCTCGGCAACACGCTGTTCTACGCCGCGGTCCAGGTGCCGCTGTACGTCCTCGTCTCCCTCGCGCTGGCCATGCTCCTGAACAAGGCCGGCCGGGCGGCGGGGTTCTTCCGGACGGCGTTCTACCTGCCGAACATGACCCCGCCCGTCGCGGTGGGCGTGCTGCTCCTGCTGGTCTTCAACGGCCAGAACGGGCTCATCAACGAGGTGCTCGGCTTCTTCGGCATCGACGGGCCCAACTGGACGACGGACCCCAACTGGGTGAAGCCGGCGATCATCCTCACCAGCCTGTGGTCCGTGGGGTCGTCGATGATCATCCTGCTCGCGGCCCTGCGCAACGTCCCCCAGGAGCTCTACGACGCGGCCCGCGTCGACGGCGCCAACGGCTGGCAGCGCACGGTGCGGATCACGATCCCGATGATCTCCGGGGCCCTGTTCTTCGTCGTGGTCATCAACACCATCGCCGCCTTCCAGACCTTCACCGAGGCGTACACGGCCTTCTTCGGGTCGGGGAACACCACGTACGGCAACGAGGCGGCGCTCTTCTACGTCATCTACCTGTTCCAGCAGGCCTTCGAGTTCCTCAACATGGGCTACGCCTCGGCCATGGCGTGGGTGCTCTTCGTGATCATCCTGCTCATCACGCTGGTCCAGCTCCGGGTCTCCAAACGGCTCGTCTACTACGAGGGGGAGCAGCGATGAGCGCCCAGTCGCTCGACGTGGGCAGGGCTCAGGACCCGAGCCAGCCGGTCTTCACGGCCGGCGGCCCCGCGGGGACCCCCGGCGCCGGCACGCCGGGCCCCGGCCGCAACGGCGACCGGCGGCCGAGCCGCTGGACCGTGGGCCGGGTGCTGGTGGTCGCGGCGCTCGTGGCGCTGACGGTCGTGTTCATCTACCCCTTCGTCTGGCTCGTCAGCGCCTCGCTGAAGCCGCGGGGGGAGGTCTTCGACAACAAGCTGATCCCCGAGACCCTGACGTTCGAGAACTACCTCAACGTCTGGGCCGACGCCCCGATGCTCCTGTGGTTCGGCAACACGCTGCTCGTGACGGTGCTCGCGGCGGTGACGGTGACGATCTCCAGCGCCCTGGTCGCCTGGGGGTTCGCCTACTTCCGGTTCAAGGGACGCGACGCGCTCTTCGGGCTGGTCCTCGCCACGATGATGCTGCCCGGCGCGGTGACGATGGTGCCGGTCTTCCTCATCTGGAACTCGCTCGGCATGGTCAACACCCTGACCCCGCTGTGGGCCGGGAACCTGTTCGGCAGCGCCTTCTACATCTTCCTGCTGCGGCAGTTCTTCCTGAGCCTGCCGCGGGAGACGTTCGAGGCGGCGAAGATCGACGGCGCCAACAACTGGACGCTGTTCACGCGGATCGCGCTGCCCCTGACGAAGCCGGCGATGATCGTGACGCTGATCTTCGAGTTCCAGGCGGCGTGGACGGACCTCATGCGCCCCCTGATCTACCTCCGGGACTCGGACAAGTTCACGATCCCGCGCGGCCTGAAGGCCCTGCTCGACCAGTTCGGCTTCGGCGGGGAGTGGCACTGGGAGATCGTCGTGACCGCCAGCGTCATCACCACGATCCCGATGATCATCCTGTTCTTCCTCGGCCAGCGGCACTTCGTCGAGGGGATCGCCACCACCGGGGCGAAGGGCTGAGCCACCGGCGCAGCCCCGACTGCGCCGCCCACGGCCGGGTCGCCGACATGGCGGCCCGGCCGTCGTCGTCGTGCCGCCCGACGAGGCAGACCGACGCGCCACGACCAGACCATGCGGGACGTCGGTGCGGCACCGGTCATACCAGAGCCGTCCGTATACCACAAGACCCTTGGTCCCGCGATATCCCCCTCGGGAGGCGAGATCGGCGCACGTGCCTAACGATGAGGACGAGCGCTCACAGTGACCCACACCTCGAGAGAAGGACAGGCCATGACGCAAGGACCGACCCCACCGACCGGTTCCGTCGGGAACCCGCTGGGCGAGCCCGCCACCGCGGGCACGGCCGGCTACCCCGGCTCCTCGGACACCCAGAGCACCAAGGACGCGGCCAAGCAGGAGGCCTCCCACCTCGCCGAGACTGCCGGGCAGAACGCCCAGCAGGTCGGTGAGACGGCGAAGGAGACGGCCAAGGACACCGTCGCCGAGGCGAAGGGGCAGGCTCAGCAGGCGGTCGCCGAGGTCAAGTACCAGGCACGCGACCTGTTCGACCAGACCCGCCGCGAGGTGTCCGAGCAGTCGAGCACGCAGCAGCGCCGCCTGGCCGGCGGCATCCGCTCGTTCTCCGGCGAGCTGCAGTCGCTCGCCTCCGGCGAGGCCCAGGACGGGCTCGCCACCGACCTGGTGCGCCAGGCGTCCTCGTACGCCGACAAGGTCGGCCGCTGGCTCGACGAGCGCGAGCCGGCCGACGTGCTCGACGAGGTCAGCCGCTACGCGCGCCGCCACCCCGGCACCTTCATCGCGATCGCCGCCGGGCTCGGCCTGCTCGCGGGCCGTGTCGCCCGCAGCCTGAAGGACGAGTCCGCGGACCAGGGCGAGGCCACGGGCGCGGCCGCGATGCAGGGCACCTACGTGCCGCCGTCGTACCCGCCGGCCGCCGCCTACCCGCCGCCGCCCCCGCCGGTGCCCGAGTACGGCACCACCACGGAGTACCAGGGCTACGGCACGCCCACCACCGGGACCACCGGTGTCGCGGGCGGGGCCTACGGCGCACAGCCTGGGACGCAGGGCACCGGCACGCAGGGCGTCTACGGCACCGAGCCGGGCACAGGTGGCACGTACGGCACCGGCGGGGCGTACGGCACGGGTGAGCAGCGATGAGCGCCCCGATCGAGCCAGGGCGGGCGCAGCCGCCCCCGCAGGCGTCGGTCGGTGAGCTCTTCGGCGAGATCTCGAGGGACCTCTCCACGCTGATCCGTCAGGAGATCGCCCTCGCGAAGGCGGAGACCACGGAGTCCGCCAAGAAGGCCGGGGCGGGCGCCGGGATGTACGGCGGCGCCGGCGTGGCCGGGCACTTCGTGCTCCTCTTTCTCTCCCTCGCCGTGTGGTGGGGGCTGGGCTGGCTGATCGGTGGCGAGGACTGGCCCGCACTGGGCTGGTCCGGGCTCATCGTCGCGATCGTCTGGGCGGTCGTCGCAGCCGTGCTCTACGCGCAGGGCAAGAAGAAGATGCAGCAGGTCCGCGGCATGCCCCAGACCGCGGAGACCGTGAAGAAGATTCCCGACGCTCTCAAGGGAGAGGACAGGCCATGACCACGAGCAGCAACGACCCCGACCAGATCCGCGCCGACATCGAGCGGACCCGCAGCGAGCTCAGCGGGGACGTGGACGCGCTCGCCGAGAAGGTCAGCCCCTCCCGCGTCGCGGAGCGGCAGACCGAGAAGGTCAAGAGCGCCGTCTCCGGCGTCAAGGACAAGGTCTTCGGCGTCGCCGAGGACGCCAAGGACAAGGTGACCGGCGGGGCGGAGTCCGTGCGCGACTCGGTCTCCGGCGGCGCCGAGTCCGTCCGCGAGGGAGCCGGGTCCGTCACGGACAGCGCCCGGCAGGCACCCCACCAGGTCAGGCGGAAGGCGGAGGGCAACCCGCTCGCCGCCGGCGTCATCGCCTTCGGCGTGGGCCTGCTCGCCTCGTCGCTCATCCCCGCCTCCCGCAAGGAGCGCGAGGTGGTGACCCAGGCGAAGGAGAGCCAGACCCTCAAGGACGTCACCGAGGGCGCCAAGGGCATGGGCCAGGAGATGGCCGAGCACCTGCGCGAGCCCGCCCAGGAGGCGGCGCAGCAGGTGCGGGCCACGGCCACCGAGGGGGCGCAGCAGGTGAAGGAGACCGCCACCAGCGGCGCTCAGGACGTCAAGCAGGAGGCGCAGCACGCCGCCGAGGACGTCAAGGGCGAGGCCCAGGACTCCAGGGACCGCATCCAGGGCTCCGCCGGGTCCGGCAGCGGCTCCGCCGGCACCGGCTACCCGCCCGCCACCGGTTACTGACCGCTGGTCGAACGGTGTCCGGACGGTGGCCCGACCGTGAGGTCCGGCACCCGGTGACTCTCCAGCGCTGGGAGGACCTCACCTTCCTGCACTGGTCCCTTCCGGCCGCCACCATCCAGGAGTGTCTCCCACCAGGCCTGGCCGTCGACACCTTCGACGGCCGGGCCTGGCTCGGTGTGACGCCGTTCCGCATGCACGCCCGGCCGGCCTTCGGGCCGGCCGTGCCGCACCTTTCCACGTTCACCGAGATCAACGTCCGCACCTACGTCCGCGGGCCCGACGGCGGGGACGGTCTCTGGTTCTTCTCGCTCGAGTGCCCGCGGCTGCCGGTCGTCCTCGCCCTGCGTGCGGTGGGGGTGCCGTACGTGTGGGCCGACGCCGCCATGCGGGCGGACCCCGGCCACGTCCACTACCGCTCCCGACGGCGGAGCGGGCCGGCGGGGGTCGGCAGGGGCGCCGGGCCGGCCTCGGCCGGCCGAGACGCGGGGCCGGCCTCGGCCGGCCGAGACGCGGGGCCGGTAGGCGGCGCGGGTTCTTCCGGCCCGGCCGGGATGCGCGCAAGCGTCGAGGTGGGGGAGCCTCTCGAGCCCGACGCGCTGACCGACTTCCTCACCGGCCGCTGGTCCGCCTACGTCCGGCGGCTGGGGCGGCTGTGGCGGATCGACGTCGAGCACGAGCCGTGGCCGCTGCGCGCCGCCCGCGCCCGCACCGCGGTCAACGACCTGGTGAGGGCCGCCGGCCTGCCCGCGGTCGCCGGCGATCCCCTCGTCCACTTCTCGCCCGGTGTCCGCACCCGGCTCGGCGCGCCTGTGCCGGTGGGTGACTGACACGGAGCTCAGGACGGCGGGGGCGGTGCGCGCTGCCGACCGCCCCACGGGCGCGAACAGGCGGGACAGCTCAGGGGCGTGATACGGAGGAGGGAGGACGTGCGCGACGAAGGAGGACACAGGTGATTGAGGTGCAGGACGTCGATCTGCTGGTGATCGGCGGGGGCAAGGCGGGCAAGTCGTTGGCGATGGACCGGGCGAAGGCCGGGTGGAAGGTCGCCATGGTCGAGCGGGACAAGATCGGCGGTACGTGCATCAACGTCGCCTGCATCCCGACGAAGTCGCTCGTCGGGTCGGCGCGGACGCTGCTGGACGCCCGGCGCGCCGCGGTCATGGGCGTCGAGCTCGCGGGCGAGCCCAGCATCTCGCTGGACCTGCTGCGCGAGCACAAGGAGTCAGTGGTCGGCGGCATGGTGGCCGCCCACGCGAAGATGTTCCCCGCCTCCGGCATGGACTTCATGATGGGCACCGCCCGGTTCACGGGGGATCGCACCGTCGAGGTCGCCCTGAACGACGGCGGCACCCGCGTCCTCCGCGGCCGCGACGTCGTCATCAACACGGGCACCACCCCCGCGGTCCCGCCCCTGGACGGCATCGAGAGCGCCGACGTGTGGAACTCCGAGACGATCCTGCACCTCGAGAGGATCCCGGAGTCGATGATCGTCCTCGGCGGCGGGTACGTCGGCTGCGAGTTCGCCTCCATGTTCGCCGTCTTCGGCACGAAGGTGATCCTCGTCCAGGGCCGCGACCAGGTCCTGCCGCGCGAGGACCCCGACGTCGCGGCCGGCGTCGCCGGCGTGCTCTCGGCGCAGGGCGTCGAGCTCCGGCTGGGTGCCCGGGCGCGGGCCGTCCGGCGCGAGGGCGGCCGGGAGGGGCGCGGCGACGTCGTCCTCACGCTCGAGGACGGCAGCGAGATCAGGGCGGAGGAGCTGCTCGCTGCCACCGGCCGCGCGCCGGTCACCGGCGACCTCGGGATCGACGTCGCCGGGGTCGAGCTGACGGAGAAGGGCTTCGTCGCGGTCGACGCGCACCTGCGCACCAGCGCCGACCACGTCTGGGCGGTGGGCGACGTCGCGGGCAGCCCGCAGTTCACCCACGCCTCCTGGAACGACTACCGCGTGCTGAGGAAGCAGCTCACCGGCGGGGAGGCCACCACCCACGGACGGCTCGTGCCCTACACCGTCTTCACCACGCCCGAGCTCGCGCGGATCGGGCTGAGCGAGACGGAGGCGCGGGAGCAGGGCTACGAGGTGAAGGTCGCGCGGCTCGACGTGGCCGCGATCCCGCGCGCGAAGACCCTCCACGACACCACCGGCACCTGGAAGGCGGTCGTCGACGCCGCCACCGATCGGATCCTCGGCGTCGCACTGCTGGGCCACGGCTCCGGCGAGGTGCTCTCCGCCGTGCAGATGGCCATGCTCGGCGGGCTGCCGTACCAGCAGGTGCGCGACGCCGTCATCACCCACCCGACCATGGCAGAGGGCCTCAACCTGCTCTTCGACACCCTCGGGGACTAGCAGCTGGGGGAACCGGCCACCCAGGAGACCAGCGCTATCTCCCTGTCGTGGGCCGGGGCGTCGGCCGACGGAGATCTCTCGAAGCGGATCAGTTAGCCGGCGGGGTCTAGCCGTGAAGGGCACAAGACCAACAACGGTGAGGCTTCGATGCTCCAGAAGGATCAATAATCCCTCACCGTTGTCAGCGCCGGCCCGAGATCCGCCGCTCGGCGCCGCGCGCACCGGCCCGGCACAATGGGCCGATGCGAGAACGCCGCTGGCAGGACGTCGCCCGGGCCACCGGGCTGATCAGACCCGACGGCGCCGTCGCCGCCACGATCTTCGCCGAGATGTCGGCCCTCGCCACCCGCACGGGCGCCGTCAACCTCGGCCAGGGCTTCCCGGACGTCGACGGTCCCGCCCACGTCAGGGACGCCGCCGTCGCCGCCATCCTCGCGGGACACAACCAGTACCCGCCCGGACCGGGCATCCCGCAGCTGCGCGAGGCCGTCGCCGCGCACCAGCGCCGCCACTACGGCCTCGAGGTGGACCCGGAGACCGAGGTTCTCGTCACCGCCGGCGCCACCGAGGCGATCGCCGCCGCGGTGCTCGCCCTGGCCGGCCCCGGGGACGAGGTGGTCACCCTCGAGCCGTACTACGACTCCTACGCGGCGACCATCGCCCTCGCCGGGGCCACCCACCGCACCGTCCCGCTGCGGCCCGGCCCCGACGGCTTCCACCTCGACCCGGCCGACGTCGCAGCCGCCTTCACGGACCGCACCCGCCTGGTCCTGGTGAACTCCCCGCACAACCCGACCGGCACCGTCCTGACCCGCGAGGAGCTCACTCTGCTCGGCGAGCACGCCCGGGCCCGCGGCGCCGTCGTCGTCACCGACGAGGTCTACGAGCACCTCACCTTCGGCGCCGAGCACGTGCCCATGGCCACGCTGCCCGGCATGGCGGGGCACACCCTCACGATCTCCTCGGCGGGCAAGACGCTGTCGTTCACCGGTTGGAAGGTCGGGTGGATGCACGGGCCTGCCGAGCTGGTGACCGCGGTGCGCACGGTCAAGCAGTTCCTCACCTACGTCGCCTCCGGTCCGTTCCAGCACGCCGTCGCCACCGCGCTCGCGGACGAGGACGGCCGCACCGGCGCGTACGTGGCGGGCCTGGCCGAGTCGCTGCGGGAGCGCCGCGACACCCTCGTCGAGGCCCTGTCGGCGGCCGGTCTCGCGCCCGTGGTGCCGCGCGGGACCTACTTCGTCGTGGCGGACGGCGCCGGGCTCGGGTACGACGACGCCGTCGAGCTCTGCCGCGATCTGCCCGCCCGCGCCGGCGTGGTCGCCATCCCGGTCTCGGCCTTCTGCACGCCGGGCGGCCCCGTGGCGGAGCAGCTGCGGTCCTGGGTGCGTCTCACCTTCGTGAAGTCGCCGGACGTGCTGGCCCGGGCGGCCGAGGGGCTGCGGCGGCTCCGGGCCGAGGCGGGTCCCGACGGCCGGTCGGGTCTGGACCGATCTGCGATACCGGAGTAGACATGGACGCGGTCGGGTGCGCAGCGTGGCGCCCCGGCCGACGAACCGCCTACACGGAGGTGTGCGATGGGGCACGGAACCAAGCAGGCGTCGATGCGGCAGATGCTGCAGTCCTCGCCCATGACACGGATGCCGGGCTCGCACGGGTCCGGGGCGCACCTGGCGAAGTCGTCCGGCCGCAAGGCCAAGATGGCGAAGAAGATGGTCAAGTCCCACGGCCCGACGGCGCAGGCCGCCAGCTCGCACGGCCACGGGCAGATGCGGCCGACGGTGAGCGGCCCGCACGCCATGCCGGCGCTCGCCATCGGTGGATTCGCCACCGGCGCCCGCAGCATCGCCGTCGCGAACATGCTCGCGATCGCGGTGGGGGCGTCCGCCCTGGCGTTCGTCGCGGTGTGGCGGCTCACGGTCGGCAAGGCGGAGTTCCGCCAGCTGCGCATCCACGAGCTCGAGGTCGACGACCTCACCGTGCGGCGGCTCAACGTGGTGGAGCGCACCTCACCGGCCACCGAGCAGCCCGGGATCTGACCGCGGTCAGCCGTCGTCGGTCCACCGGCGGGTCAGCGCGCGCCCGTCCCGACCGCCCTGCGCAGGGCGGCGTGCAGGCCGTCGGGTGTGAGGGTGCCGACGGCGGATCCGCCGTCGTCCATGACGGTGACGGCGCCGTCCTCGGCCGTGGCGAGGGCGGAGAAGGCGGAGCTGAGCGTGTCGCCCAGGCGTACCGTCGGTGCGCCCGGCGTGCCGGCCGCCCGCCGCGCGGGCTCCGCGGCCGGACCGGCGCCCGCCGGTGACGAGACCTCCACGTCGGCGCGGACCAGTTCCGTCAGCGCCAGGAGCTTCACCGCACGCGCGTCGCCGATGAAGCCCTCGACGAAGGCGTTGGCGGGGCGCGAGAGCAGCACCGCGGGCGGCGCGAGCTGCTCGAGCCGGCCGCCCTGGCTGAGGACGGCGACCCGGTCGCCGAGCATGACCGCCTCGTCGATGTCGTGGGTGACGAGCAGGACGGTGGTGCCGAGCTCGTCGTGGATGCGGCGGAACTCCGCCTGCAGCGAGCGCCGGCCCTCCGGGTCGACGGCGCCGAACGGCTCGTCCATGAGCATGACCTTCGGGTGGGTCGCGAGCGCCCGCGCCACCCCGACCCGCTGGCGCTGACCGCCGGAGAGCTCCTGCGGGTAGCGGGGGCCGTGGACGGCCGGGTCCAGCCGGACCAGGGTCAGCAGCTCCTCCACCCGCTCCCGGGTGCGGCGCCGGTCCCAGCCGAGGAGGCCGGGCACCGTGGCGACGTTCTGGGCGACCGTGCGGTGCGGGAACAGCCCCACGTCCTGGATGACGTAGCCGATGCCGCGCCGCAGCCGCGCCGCATCCATCCGGGCGACGTCCTCGCCCTCGAGCAGCACCCGCCCGCTCGTCGGTTCCACCAGCCGGTTGACCATGCGGAGCAGGGTGGACTTCCCGGACCCCGAGGGGCCCACGAGGGTGAGCAGCTCGTGCGGGGCCACGTCGAGGTCGAGGTGGCCGACGGCGACCGTCCCGTCGGCGTAGGTCATCCCCACGCCGTCGAAACGGATCAGCGCCTCGCTGGGGGTCTCGGTCTGCGTCACGGTCAGACGGTACCGGGGCTGGCGGCGGACGATCAGGTCGCCGTCGGTGCCATCTCCTGCCGCAGCGCCCGGGCGAGGAGCTCCAGGGTCTGCAGGCGGCCGGGCGTGCTGTCCAGGGGCTCGCTCTCGTACGACCCAGCGACCGGCACGAGCATCACCTCGTCGACGCCGTGGGTCCGGGCCAGCTGGGTCAGGGTCTCGGCGGCACGGTGCGGCTCGGCGATCACCCAGCGCGGCCTCATCGCGTCCAGGGCCTGCTCCGCGACGCCGTCGAGCGGGGTGGCCAGCGCCTCCTCGACCGTCTCCTGGGGACGCTGCGGCGCCGGGGTGCGCAGCCGCGCCATCTGACGCAGGTGAGGCAGAGCCCGCTCCTCGGCCTCGGCCTGGGTGGGGGCGACCACCGTGTTGACGGTGAGGAACGTCCGCGGCTCCGGGAAGCGCTCAGACGGCTCGTAGTTGTCCCGGTACAGACTCAGGACGCGCTCGAGGTTCGGGCCGGCGAAGTGGTAGGCGAACACGTACGGCAGGCCGAGCACGGCGGCCAGGGAGGCCGAGTAGTCGGAGGATCCGAGCAGCCACACGTCCGGGCTCCCGACCGCGGCCGGCGTGGCGTGGACGGTGTACGTCTCCCGCGCCCCGCCGCGGCCGGGGATCTGCGCGGTGGCGCCCTCCGGGCTCATGAGGGCGATGACCTCGCGCACGTGCTGCGGGAACTGCTCGACGTCCGCCGTCGGGCCCGAGGAGCGCAGCAGCGCGGTGATCACCGGGTCCGAGCCCGGGGCACGGCCGATGCCCAGGTCGATGCGACCCGGAGCGAGGGCCTCCAGGGCCGCGAACTGCTCGGCCACGATCAGCGGTGCGTGGTTGGGGAGCATGACGCCGCCCGACCCGAGTCGGATCCGCTCGGTGCGCGCCGTCGCGGCGGCGATCATGACCGGCGGGCTGGAGGCCGCGATCGCGGGCATGTTGTGGTGCTCGGCGAACCAGTACCGCGTGAAGCCGAGACGGTCCGCGGCGCCCACGAGCTCCAGGGTCGAGGTCATCGCCTGGGCCGTGGTCTGCCCGGTCCGCACCGGGAGCAGGTCGAGCACGGACAGGGACGGGACGAGAGGCTGCTGAGCCGACGTGGACGACGTCTCGGCCGGGGAGTGCGGGTGGCTGCTCATGTTCTGGCCAGCCCGGCGCCGGCGCCAGGTATTCCCGGCCAGGGGCCGAGTGTTCGTACCCGCAGGAATGACGTTCCGTCGCACCGGCGGCCTCGGACGTCAGCCGCACCCGGTAGCGTCGGTCGGCGTGATGCCGATGCAGACCGGCGCGGACAACCCGTGGTTCTCGTGGCGCTACCTCGAGAACAACTGGCGCACGCTCGTCGAGCTCACCGGTCAGCACGTCAGCCTCACGGTCCAGGCGGTGCTCATCGCGCTCCTGCTGGCCGTGCCGCTGGCCGTGCTGGCGCGGGGCCGGCCGGCCCTGTCCGGAGCGGTCCTCGGCACCTCCGCGGTGCTCTACACCGTTCCCTCCCTCGCCCTGTTCGGGCTCCTCGCGCCGTTCACCGGCATCGGCCGCACCACCGTGCTGATCGGCCTGGTCGCGTACGCGATGCTCGTCCTGGTGCGCAACACCCTCGTGGGGCTGCGGGGCGTCCCGCCCGCCGTCGTGGACGCGGCCGACGGCATGGGGTACTCCCGGGCGCGGCGCCTGCTCGCCGTCGAGCTCCCCCTCGCCCTGCCGGCCATCATCACGGGGATCCGCCTGGCCACGGTCACCACGGTCGCGCTGGTGACGGTCGGCGTCGTCGTCGGCTACGGCGGCCTGGGCCAGGCGATGTACCGGGGGTTCACCTCCTCCTACCGCGCCGAGATCATGGCCGCCTCCCTGCTGTGCGTGGCGATCGCCCTCGTCGCGGACCTCGTGCTGCTGGCCCTCGGCCGACTCGTCACGCCGTGGCTACGGAGGCGAGCATGAGCGGGGCGGTGCTCGGCGACGCCTTCGCCTACCTCAACGACCCGCTCAGCTGGACCGGCCCCGGCGGGATCCTCGACCTGCTCGGCGACCACCTGTGGATGACGTTCGTGGCGGTGCTGCTCGCCGCCGTCGTCGCCCTGCCGCTCGGACTGTGGTTCGGGCACGCCGGCCGCGGCGGCGCCGCGGTGGTGGCCACCGCGAACCTCACCCGGGCCCTGCCCACGCTGGCCCTGCTCTACATCTTCACGGCCGCACTGGGCCTCGGGCAGTGGCCCACCATCCTCGCCGTCGCCGTCTTCGCCGTGCCCCCGATCCTGTCGAACACGTGGACCGGCCTGCGCGACGTCGACCCCGCGGCCCGCGACGCCGGCGTCGGGATGGGTATGTCCGGGGCCCGGCTGCTGCGCGACGTCGAACTTCCCCTCGCGCTGCCGCTCGTCGCCGCGGGCCTGCGCACCGCCGTCGTCCAGGTGGTGGCGACCGTCTCCCTCGCCTCGCTGGTCGGCGGGGGCGGGCTGGGGCTGATCATCTCCAACGGGATCTTCACCCAGCGCTACGGCCAGGCGCTGGCGGGGGCGCTCCTCGTCGTCGTCCTCTGCCTCGGGCTCGAGGGTCTGCTCGCCGGGGTGCAGCACCTGCTGACCCCGCGCGCCATGCGGGCGGCGCACGGGCGCCGCCGCGGCGTCACGGTCGCCGACCCGGCTCCGGCCGGAGCGTGAGCGCGACGGCGAAACTGCTTGCGTGCGTGGCCCGGGCACGGTCGAATGGCCGACGACGACCGGGACCGGCCCGGCTCGGGGAGGACACCATGCGCCGTTCAGTCACCGCCGTCCTGGGCGGACTCGCCCTCCTCGCCCTGGCCGCCTGCGGCGAGCCGGGCTCCGCCGGCGGGGGAGGGGCCGCCACCTCCGCAGCGGGATCGACCGGGACCTCGGCCGCCGCGGCGTGCGACCCGGTGGCGGGCGACCAGATCGTCGTCCTCGAGGACGACAAGCATCTGCAGACCGTCGACAACGTCATCCCGGCGGTCAACGCCGACGCGTCGCAGCCCGCCATGATCGCGGCGCTGGACGCCGTCTCCGCGGCCCTCGACACCGACAAGCTCATCGATCTCAACAAGCAGGTCGACGTCGAGCGGAACACCTCCAACCAGGCCGCGAAGGCCTTCTACGACTCCGCCGGCATCGAGGTCGGCGACACCTCGGGCTCCGGGAAGGTGGTGGTCGGGGCGGCCAACTTCTCCGAGTCCGCCACGCTCGCCGAGCTCTACGCGCTCGCCCTCACCGACGCCGGCTACGACGTCGAGGTCCGCACCATCGGCAACCGCGAGACGTACGAGCCCGCCCTCGAGTCCGGCGAGCTCACCGTCGTGCCCGAGTACGTCGGCACCCTGACCGAGTTCCTCAACGTCAAGGTCAACGGCCCCGACGCCACCGCGCAGGACCCCCAGGCGAGCTCGGACCTGGCCTCCACCACGGACAACCTGACCGCCCTGGGCAAGGAGGTCGGACTGGTCTTCGGCAAGCCGTCCGACGCGGCGGACCAGAACGCCTACGCGGTGACGACGGCGTTCGCCCAGGAGCATGACGTGTCCACGCTGTCCGAGCTTGCCGACGCCTGCGGCGAGCTCACGCTCGGCGGCCCCGTCGAGTGCCCGGACCGGCCGTTCTGCCAGCCGGGGCTGGAGAAGACGTACGGCCTGAAGTTCTCCGAGTTCGTCTCGCTCGACGCCGGCGGACCGCTGACCAAGCAGGCGCTGACGGCCGGGGACATCGCGCTCGGCATGGTGTTCAGCTCCGACGCGGCGCTCGCCACCGACTAGCTGCGGGGCCGGCCGCTGACCGTGCCCCACGCTCCACCACCACGCGACGTCCCGGTGTGCTACACCGGTGGTGTCGACGACGGCGGGTCGCCGCGCCTGGGTGAGGTGGTTCCCGTGGCAGGGCTGGCTGTGCGTGTCTCCCGAGGTCTGAGCGGGCTGGTCACCGCGGCGCTGGTGACGCTCGCGGTCGCCGCGTGCGCGGCGCCCGCCGGAGGCGGCGGCACGGCGCCACCCACTGCGTCGACCGCCGCGCCGTCCAGCACCGCGGCGTCGGGCGTGCCGAGCGGCACGGCAACGCCCTCACCGACCGCCTCCAGCGCGGGCTGCCCCGCCGGCGGCACGGTGCCGGACGGTGCCGCGACCGCGCCGACGGCGGACCTGGACGGCGACAGGCGGGCCGACACGCTCTGGCTCTCCGGCGGCCCGACCCGCACGCTCGGCGTGCGGACCGCCTCCGGCGCGGTGCTCTCCACCCGCTTCAGCAGCGGCTCGCCGATCGCGGCCAAGGCCCTGGGGCAGCGCCTCGCGGACGGCTCCGCGGTCGTGCTCCTCGACACCGGGCGGTCCGTCGCCCTGTACGCCGTCGTGGACTGCGAGCTCGTCCCCACCCGCAACGTCCAGGGCGGCCAGTACACCTTCGACCTCGGCTTCACCGGCTACGGCACCGGGGTGGGCTGCGCCGACGTCGGCAACGGCCTGCAGCTCGTGGGGCTGAACGCCGCCCCGTCGGCGTCGGGCACCACCTTCGAGGTGACCCGGACACCGATCGAGCTGCAGGACCGTGGTGCCTCGGCGCGCAACGGCAGGACGGAGGTGCTCGCGAAGGACGTGCCCGACGACGACCCGGCCGTCACGCAGGCCCGGACGGTGACGTGCGGGGACGCGCCACCGCCGGTGGCCGAGCCGCAGAGCTGACGGGTCAGCGCTCGATCAGCGCCGCCAGCCCGTCGAGCACCCGGGCGAGCCCGAAGTCGAACGCCCGCCCCGCCTCCCACGCGGCGCCCTGCGCCTGCCCGGCCGCGCTGCCGACCCGCGACGCGAGCGGGAAGGCCCCGGGGTCGACCACCTGCCCGAGCAACGGTCCCGCCGACTCCCACCACTGCTGCTCGTCGAGCGCCGAGTCGCGCCGCGCAGCCGCCGCGTCGGCCGCCGTCCGGGCCCAGCCCTGGACGAACGCGAGCACCCACGCCAGGGCGGCGTCCATCGTGACGTCGTCCAGGCCGAGGCCGTCGAGCGCCGCGAGCTCGTGCTCGTACTTGGCCAGCGCCCCGGGCCCGAGGGCGGGTCGCGTGGTCGAGACGGTCGCCGCCCACGGGTGGCGCTCGAAGAGCGCCCGGTTCTCCAGCACCACCTCCCGGACCCGCTCGCGCCAGGGCCGCTCCGCCGTCGTCCGCCGGAGCATCTGCGAGTAGACGTGGTCGAGCATGAGGTCGAGCAGCTCGGCCTTGCCCGGCACGTAGGTGTACAGCGTCATCGGTGCGGTGCCGACGGCGGTCGCCACCCGGCGCATGGTGACGGCGTCGAGTCCGTCGGTGTCGGCCAGCTCCACCGCCGTGTCGACGATCGTGTCGAGGCTCAGGCGCTGCCGGGGACCGCGGGCGGACGCGCGCTCGTCGAGGGAGTGGCGCCAGAGCAGGGCGATCGTGCGGGCCGGGTCTCCGGTGCTGGTTCGCGGTGAGGGCACGGGAACATTCTGAATCATCGTACGTTGTACGACGTACGCTGTACCGAGAGGCGGTCCAGCACCGACCGACAGGAGTCCCGTGAACATCACCTCATCCGCCGTCAGCCTCAACGTCGCCGACCCGGCCGCCTCGGCGCGGTTCCTCGTCGACCACTTCGGCTTCGCCGAGCAGATGTCGGCCGACGGCTTCTCCTCGCTCGCCCGTCCGGACGCCGGGTTCAACGTCGTCTACCTGCGCACCGGCATGCCGACCCTGCCGCCGGACCAGCGCGACGTCCACGCCCAGGGGCAGATTCTCGCGTTCGTCGTGGACGACCTCGAGGGCGAGCTCGCCCGCCTGCAGGAGGAGGGGGTGGGAATCACCATGCCGCTGACCGTGGAGGAGTGGGGCGAGCGCGCCTTCCAGGTCCGCGACCCCAACGGCGTCATCGTCCAGCTTGTCGACTGGAACGGGCCGACGGCGCAGTAGGCGCCCCTTCACTCGGCCGCGCGGAGCGGCACGAAGCTGAACGAGCCGTGGGCCTGCGTGCGCACCTCGTCACCGTCCCGGTCGACGGTGAGGAGGTGGCCGCGCACGGGGATGACCATGCGTCCGCCGTCGGCGAGCTGGTCCACCAGCCCCTCAGGGACGTGACGAGCCTCCGCGGAGACGAGGATCCGGTCGAACGGTGCCGCCGCGGCGCGGCCGACCCGTCCGTGCTCCGCGACCTCGATGCTCGCGTGGGCGATGCCCGCCGCCTCGAGGTTGCGGGCACCGGTCTCGACGAGCGCCGGCACCAGCTCGACGCCCAGCACGCTGCCGCCCGGGGCGACGAGGTGGGCGAGCAGCGCTGTCGTCCAGCCCGAGCCCGAGCCGACGTCGAGCACCTTGTCGCCCGGACGCGGGTCGAGAAGCTCGAGCATGGCGGCCACGGTGCTCGGCTGGGAGCACGTCGCGCCGTGGCCGATGCGCAGCGGCATGTCGGCATGGGCGAAGCGGAGCTGGTCCGGCGGCAGGAAGGACCGCCGGTCCACGGCGCTCATTGCCGCGCGGATCCGCGACCCCTCCGACACCGTGCGCACCTCCAATGGCGCTCGAAGCGCACCGCCATCCTCCCGCCGGGAACCTCAGCGTGTCTCCTGCGTCTCCTCCTCCACGTGGTAGCCGTACAGGTCGCGCTGGGTCTCGTTGACCCACAGCTCACTCCCGTCGGGCATCGTGACGCGGAGCGTCCGGCCGTAGGCCTCGTCGATGAGGTGAGCCTGCAGGCCGGACTCCGTGACCTTCCCGAGGAGCGGGGCCAGGTCACCGACCTCGAGGCTGATCTCGCAGGCGGTGGTGCCGTCGACCGTTGTTGCCTCGCCCGCGTGGAGGCCCAGGATCCCGTGCCCGACAAGGTCGGCCCAGCCGCCGCCGTCCGAGGTGATGCGACGGCGGAAGCCCAGGCGGGAGGCCGCCGCGGCGCCCTCGAGGACTGCTTCGGTGTGGACCAGCCCGACGACGCTGAGCACAGCGGGCGTCACCGGGGCGGCGCCGGCGGGCGTCTGCCTCCGGTCGACGACGACGCTGCCGATGCCTGGCACCCGGACCTCCAGGGCTGAGCCGTGCCCCAGTGTGACCGGCCGGGCCGGGAGGCCGGCTGCCTCGACGGCGTCGCGGTAGGCGCCCAGGTCGTCGACCTCCAGACCGAGCTTGGTGCGACCCTCGAGCGGACCACCGCGCGCGGCGGCGTGCAGTGCCACGCGCCCGGACGGGGCGGCCAGGACGGTCCAGCCGTCGGCGTCCTCGCCCGTGCCGACGAGGCCGAGATCGGTGTAGAACCGGCGCCAGGTCGGGAGATCGGTGACGAACTGGATGGGCCGGACGGTCGGGGTCGGGCCGGTCCACGCGGTCATGAGGGCTCCACTTCATCGAGGTACTCGGTCAGGACGCGTTCGACGAAGGTGGAGAGCGACACGCCCTCGTCGATGCAGCGGTGCTTGACCGCCCGCACCAGCGCGGGCGGGAGGTACACGTTGAACTGTGCCTTGTCGGCCATGGCGGCAACCTAGCTCCCGGCTAGGTTGCTAGCAAGCGAATATGCGCGCCCGGCCACCAGTACCGTGAGCCCATGACGTCACGGACGGGGCTCGAGCAGGTTCGCTGGGGGATCATCGGCGCCGGCGCGGTCGCCGAGCGCAAGTCCGGGCCGGGCTTCCAGCGCGCCGAGCGTTCCTCGCTCGTGGCCGTGATGCGGCGCGACGGCACGAAGGCCGCCGACTTCGCCCGCCGCCACGGCGTGCCGCGCTGGTACGACGACGCCGACGCGCTGGTGGCCGACCCCGAGGTGGACGCCGTCTACGTCGCCACCCCGCCCGGCAGCCACCGCGAGCACGTCCTGCGCGCGGCGGCGGCGGGAAAGCCGGTGTACGTCGAGAAGCCCATGGCCCGCACCGCCGACGAGTGCGAGGAGATGATCGACGCCTGCGCCGGCGCCCGCGTGCCCCTCTTCGTGGCCTACTACCGCCGGGCGATGCCCCGGTTCGTCCGCGTCAAGGAGCTTCTCGACGGCGGCGCCGTCGGCGCCGTCCGGGCGGTCGCCGTCCGCCTGCAGCGCCCGGCGCCCGCCTGGGAGGGCGGCGAGATGCCCTGGCGGCTGCAGCCGGAGATCGCGGGCGGCGGGCTGTTCGTCGACCTCGGCACGCACACCCTCGACCTCCTCGACCACCTGCTCGGCCCGATCGAGACTGTCGCCGGGACCGCCACCAACCTCTCCGGGCTGTCCGCGGCCGAGGATCACGTGGCCGCCGCGTTCACCTTCGCGTCCGGTGTCGTCGGCACGGGGCTGTGGGCGTTCGACGCCGCGCACCCCCGCGACGAGGTGGAGATCGTCGGGACCGCCGGCTCGCTGATCTTCTCCAGCTTCGGCGAGGAACCGCTGGTGCTGCGCACCGCGCGCGGCGAGGAGCGCATCGACGCGCCCTATCCCGAGGTCGTGCAGCAGCCGCTCATCCAGCTGGTCGTCGACGAGCTGACCGGCCGTGGGACCTGCCCGAGCACCGGCGAGAGCGCGCTGCGCACGGCGAGGGTCGTGGACGCGCTGCTCGAGGACCACCGGGCGCGCACCGAGCAGGGCGTCGCCGCCGCACGGTGACGGGCTGAGCTCAGTGACGGGCTGAGCTCGGTGAGGGACTGACCTCAAGTACGGGATGGCCTCAGGGCGGGCCGCCGTCCCAGACGACCTCGCCCGGCTCGGCGAGCCGGGCACCCTCGGCCACCGGGTGCTCCCGCAGTCCGCCGTCGTGCATGAGATGACGCACCTCGGCGCCGTGCGCGAGGACCGCGACGTCCGCGACCAGCCGGCGGTGGCACCGCCACCACACCGCCTCCGAGCACATCACGGTGACCCGTCCGGGTCCCCGCGCCTCCGCGAGCAGCTCGGCCATGGCGGCACGGAACTCGGGGTCGCGCGTCCACCCGGCGTAGGCGCGGAAGGCGTCCACCTGCCACCACGTGTCCGGCGAGGCGGCATCCTCCGCCTTGCGCAGGTGACGCCGCCCGCCGAGCCGAGGTTCCCAGCGGTAGCTGATCCCGGCGCCGGGCAGCCATTCCTCGAGGGCGTCGCGGCGCACGTCCGGGTTGTTGCGCGAGCCGGGGAATCGGCGGATGTCGACCACGGTGGTGACCCCGGCAGAGCGCAGCAGGTCCGCGAGCGCGGACCGGTCGAGCGCCGCGTGACCGACCGTCAGCAGCGTCGTCCCCTCGCCGGCCACCACGTCAGCGGAGGCCCGTCCGGAGCTGTTCGGCGGACGTCGCGACCCGCCGCTCGCGGGTCGCCGGGCTCGGGTGGCGGTAGGTCGGCATGGTCCGGATGGTAGGTGGCTCCCCGTGCGAGCGCCCGCGGCGGCGTGCCAGAGTGTTCGGCGTGGACGGCTCTCTCGGCGCTCTGGTGCTCGTGCGCCACGGCGAGTCCGTCGGCAACGCGCTGGAGATCTTCACCGGCGTCCTCGACCTCGACCTCACCCCGGCGGGCGAGGAGGCGTGCCGTGTCGCGGGCGACCGGCTCGCCGGCGCCGGGTTCGCGCCGGACCTCGTCGTCACGTCCGAGCTCGCCCGCGGTCGCCGCACCGCCGCGCTCGTCCGCGCGGCCCTCGGATCGACGGCCCCGGTCGTGCGCACGTGGCGGCTCAACGAGCGCAACTACGGCGCCCTGTCCGGCCACCTGAAGGCGGAGGTGCTCGCCGAGCACGGGCGTGAGCTCTTCCTGCACTGGCGCCGCTCCTACGCCGGGCGGCCCCCGGCGCTCGACGAGGCCACCCTCGCCCTGTGGCGCCGGCTTCCCCCGTTCGACCGGCTCCCCACGGAGGCCCTGACGCCCACCGAGTCGCTCGCCGACGTCGTCACGCGGCTGCGGCCCTGGCTCCCGGAGCTGCGCGCGCACCTCGCCGGCGGCCGGAACGTCCTCGTGGTCGCCCACGGGAACTCCCTGCGGGCCCTGTGCGCGCTGCTCGACGACCTGGGCCCGGCCGAGCTCGCGGCGCTCAACCTGCCAAACGCCCGCCCGCTGCGTTACGACCTCGTCGACGACGGCGACCGGCTGCGCCCGCTCGTCCGCGGCGGCACGTACCTCGACCCCGAGGCAGCCCGGGCCGAGGCGCTCCTCATCGCCGCTCAGGGCGGGACCTGACGTGCCCCGGTCGGTGCGCCTCCCGGTCGGTGCGCCCGCCGGCCCGCCGGACGGCGTCGTGCCGGGCGCCGCTCCCGTTCTGCGGCTGGTGGTGCTGGGGGAGTCGACGGCGGCCGGTACGGGTGCCCCGACCTACGAGACCGGTATGGCCGGTCACCTCGCGCGCCAGCTTGCCGCGGACGGCCGGCAGGTGGCCTGGCGCTCGCTGGGCCGGAACGGAGCCCGCGCGCGGGTGGTGACCCGTGACCTCGTGCCCCGGATGAACGACGGCGGTGCCCCCAGCCACGTCGTGGTGCTCATCGGCATCAACGATCTGCAGCGCTCGTGGCGGGGTGCGTGGGCGCGAGACGTCGCCGATCTGCTGCGCGTGGTGCAGCGGACGTCCCCGGACGCCCGCGTCGTCGTCAGCGGGCTCCCGGACGTCACGGCCATCCCGGCGCTCCCGCCGCCGCTCGGCCCGGTGCTCGCCCGCCGGGCACGGCGCTTCGGGTGGGCGACCGAGCGCGCGGCGGCGGCGAGCGGCGCCGTCTACGTCCCCGTCGACCACCTGGCGCTCAACCCGGCGGACTTCTCCGCCGACGGCCTGCACCCCGGCCCCGACGGGTACGCCCGCTGGGCCAGACACCTCGCGCCGTACCTCACGAGGTAACCGTGTCGGAGGCCCGGGCAACCGGAGGCAAGGCGTGGCAGGCGGCGGGCCGCCCCAGGTACGGTCGGGGCACCACCAGCCGATCGGAGCATCGAATGACCGAGGCGAGCACCGCCGCCACCATGTCGCCGTGGCCGAAGAAGGCGCGCGGCCCGCGCCACCTCGTGGTGATGGGCGTCTCCGGCGGCGGCAAGACGACGATCGCGATGATGCTCGCGGGCAAGCTCGGCTACATCTTCGCCGAGGGCGACGAGTTCCACAGCGAGGCCAACCGCGAGAAGATGCGCTCCGGTACCCCGCTGAACGACGACGACCGCGCCCCGTGGCTGCAGTCCATCCAGGACTGGATGACCGCCGAGGCTCAGGTGGGGCACTCCACCGTGGTCACCTGCTCGGCCCTGAAGCGCAAGTACCGGGACGTCCTGCGCGGCGCCGAGGGGAGCACGATCTTCGTGCACATGGCGCCGCCGGTCGACCTCACGCTCGAGCGCATGAACCGCCGCAAGGGCCACTACATGCCGGCCAGCCTGCTCGACTCGCAGATCGACACGCTCGAGGAGCTCGAGCCGGACGAGGACGGCTTCAAGGTCCACAACGTCGGCACGCCCACCGAGGTGCTGGCGGAGGTCCTCGACCACCTCAAGGACCGCTGACGCCGAAGATTTCCGGCCCCCGCGGCCGTCGGCGATGATGGCGGTATGCGACTGATCCTTGTGCGGCACGGCCAGACCAGCTCCAACGTCGGCGGCCTGCTCGACACCGCCGAGCCCGGGGCCGACCTGACCGACCTGGGCCGGGAGCAGGCCGCAGCCCTGCCGGCGGCGCTCGGCGAGGAGCCGATCGACCTCATCGTCGCCTCCACCCTGGTGCGCACGCAGCAGACGGCCCACCCGCTGGCCGCTCACGCCGGCCTGGAGACCCTCGTGCGACGCGGCGTCCGGGAGGTCCACGCCGGCGACCTGGAGATGCGCGGTGACATGGCCTCCGTGCGCACCTACCTCGGCACGATCTTCGAGTGGAGCGCCGGGAACCTCGACGCTCGCGTCCCGGGTGGGGAGAGCGGCGCCGAGTTCTTCGCCCGCTACGACGAGGTGGTCGCGGAGGTGGCGGCGACCGGGGCGGGCACCGCCGTCGTCGTCAGCCACGGCGCCGCGATCCGCTCCTGGGTCGCCGCCCGGACCGACAACGTCAGCATCGACCACGCCGCCACCCACCCGGTGACCAACACCGGCGCGGTCGTCCTCGAGGGCAGCCTGGAGGACGGGTGGACCGCGCTGACGTGGGAGGGGCACGCCCTCGGCGGCCCCGCCGTAGACCGGCCCGAGGCCGACGGCGCAGCCGCCGAGCCCGTCGACGTCCAGGGCTGAGCCGCCCCGGTCCCGGCACGGCACGGCACGGCAGCGTGACGACGCCGTGACGGCCTGATCGTCGCGGCGCCATACGTACTTGTGCGTATGGCGCCCGGGCAGGCCCCTCACGAGACTTCCCTCCATGACGCCGCCACCGGGGCGGCACGCCATCGAGGAGGTACCCGTGACCGGGACACGTCACAGCACCGCCCGTACGTGGAGGCGCCGCGCGGGCGCCGTCGCGGCCGCCGTCGCAGCGATGGGCATCGCGAGCGCGACGAGCGCATCGGCCCATCACTGCTACAAGGTCGACTGGAACGACAGCGCGCGCGAGCAGCTCGCCAAGAACCGCACGGCCTGGATGCCGCTGTCCGACCTGGGCGCCATGATCATCGGTGCACCGGTCGAGCAGGGCGGTTATGGCCGTCCCGACTGCGCCGGGTCCGCCGACGTCGCCGTCGCCGCATGGATGGAGCAGGCCGGCGTCTCGCAGGAACCGCTGATCCACTCCAAGGCGACTGTCGGCAGCGGCGCCGCCTACCAGGGCAAGGCCCCCAAGGGCTTCGCCTACCTCAGCGAGGACGACTTCGGCGTCCTCGTCATGGCGATCGACGCCGACCTCGCCCAGACCTGCGACGGCTTCTGACCTCCCGCACCACCGGCCCCGGCCGGTAGGGCTCTGAGGGTCCCCGCCCCAACCACCCCCCCGCCAGGCGGGTCCCCCTCAGCCCCGAACGGGCGGCCCCCGTGCGCCTCATCAGGTGCGCGGGAGCCGCCCGTTCCTCGTTGCGCCGACGGCGGAGCGGCGCAGCCTGGTCAGCGTGCGACGATGTTGCGCAGCGGCTCACCGGCGCGCAGAGCCGCGAGGTTCGCGGCGATGAGCTCGTCGGCGCCGACCGGCCGGCCGCCCGCGGCGTGCGGGGTGATGACCAGGTTGGGCAGGTCCCACAGCGGCGAGTCGGCGGGCAGCGGCTCCACCGCGGTGACGTCGACGGCGGCCCCGGCGATCGCGCCCGCCCGCAGCGCCTCGGCCAGGGCGTCCTCGTCGACCGTGGTCCCGCGGCCGACGTTGACCACGTAGGCGTGGCGCGGGAGCGCGGCGAGCCGGTCGGCGTCGAGCGCCCGCTCCGTCTGCGGCGTCGCCGGCAGGATCATGACGAGGACGTCGGTGCGTGCCAGCTCGGCGGTCAGGTCGTCCTCGGCGATCACGTCGAACCCGTCGCGCGGGCCGGCCGAGCGCGCCACCCCGCGCACCTCCGCCCCGAGCCCGCGCAGCAACGGCGCCAGGGTGCGCCCGATGTTGCCGAAGCCCCACACGAGGACGCGCGCACCGATGAGCGAGGTGACGGCGCCGTCGGGCCGGAGCGGCTGGAGCCCGCCGATCTCGTCCGCCCACCGGTGCTCGCGCTGCGCGGCGGCCGACTGCGGCAGCCGCCGGAGCAGCGCCAGCGTCAGGGCCAGGGCGTGCTCGGTCACCGTGGCGTCGTGCAGCCCGACGCCGGAGGTGACGACCACCTCGTCCGGGAAGCCCGCTGACAGCACCGAGTCGGGGCCCGCGGCCAGCGTCTGCACCCAACGCAGGTTCGGCATGCGGCCGGCGACGGCGGCGAGGTCCGCCTGACGGTTGCCCCAGACCACGAGCGCATCGGCGTCCAGGTGCTCCTCCGGCACGGGCGCGGTCGCGTCGTACACGACGGAGGAGACGCCGTCGGGCAGGGACGGGTCGAGCGGCATGGTGTCGGGCAGGAGGATCTTCATGTGCCCGAGCGTATGTGACCTCCCGGACACCCGGTCTCGGCGGCGCAGCCGGACGCGGTGCGGCTAGGCCGGTCTCACGGCCCGGACGTACGCCGCGTTCATCCGCCGTCCGGTGAGCAGCTCTCCACGCAGCTGCACGAAGCCGGCCTGGTGCACGAGCCTCTCCAGCGCCCTCTGGTTCAGGTTCCCACCGCCGGACCGCAGCCCCCAGCGCCGCAGGATCTGCCACATGCTGACGACCATCTGCCGGGGTGAGAGTCCCTGCCCGGTGGCGTCGGCGACGACGAGCACACCTCCCGGACGCAGCAGCCGACGCGCCTCGGCCAGCATCGCGGCCGGGTCGGGGACGATGTGCAGGAGGTTGACCGCGACGACGGCGTCCGCGGAACCCTCGGGCAGGCCGGTGGACGTCGCGTCAGCCGGTCGCACCGTCACGTTCGGCAGCGAGCCGAGCTTGCGTCCGGCCTCCTTCAGCATCGGGGCCGAGAGGTCGGTGGCGATCACGCTGGAGCACCGGGGCGCGTACGCGAGGGTGTGCTGCCCGGTGCCGCAGGCGAGCTCCACCACCTCGCCGTGGAGGTCGGCGGCCAGCCGCGCGCCGATCTTCGACGCCAGGTCAGGACCGCTGATGTGCACCTGGTCGGCGTCGTAGGTCTGCGCCACCCGGTCCCAGAACGTCTCCGACATGCTGCACCTCCGACCCGCCCGTCCCATTGAATCCCGGGAAGGCGGTCCTCACCGGGTTTTCGGGCACCGACGTGACCGGCCGTTCACCCACCGGCAGCAGGCCGGCACGCTGCGCCTCGAGCACCGCCGACAGCCGGTCCACCGCCCCGAGCTTGCGGTACAGGTTCTCCTGGTGCTTGTGGACGGTGCGCGGCGAGATCGCCAGGCGGGCCGCGATGCCCCGGACGGTGCTGCCGCCCGCGATGCCGTGCAGCACGAGCAACTCGCGGGGCGTCAGCGCCGGCCCGGACGGGGCAGGCGTGGGCGTCGCCCGGTGCGCCGTCGCGTCTTCCTCGATGCGCGCGAGGAGGCCGATGTGCCGGTCCAGCCCCGCGACGACCGGCTGGAGCAGCCGGGCCACCTCCTCCTCGGCCTCCCGGAACGGCTCCTCCGCGACGAGGGCGAAGACCTCGCCCGGGCCGGCCGCGGGCACGGGGAGGGCCAGCTGGTGGACGGTCAGGCCGACCGCCTCGATGAGCTCCCGGGTCCCGGCCGTGAGGACGTGGCCGGCGGCCACGGCGTCCGCGAACGTCACCGGTCCGGTGGGCCGCCCGTGCCGGAGGTGGGCCACCAGCGGGTGCCGGTCGACGTCGGCGAGCACCCTCGGCCAGGCCTGCACCGGTGCCGACCCGTCGGGCAGGTAACGGGCGGTCGGCGTGCCGTCGGGACCGAACAGCGTGCGCACCACGAAGTACGCGTGGAACTCCTCCGCGAGCGCCCGGGAGAGCCGCTCGTGCGCCGAGCGCGCGTCGGGCGCAGCCAGGACCTCTGCGCTGACGTCGATCCATCCAAGCGCGCGCCTGCTCGCGCCCATCGTCCCTCCCCGCTGAGGAGGCACACAGTAGCGGTGCGGCGGACGGGGCCGGGCGGTTTTGAGTTCGCTCCTGTCGGTCGTTCCTCGCTCAGCCCTGCTCGCGCCAGCGCCGCACCGCGATCGCGACGACGCCGCCGAAGACACCCACCGCGAGCAGGACGACCAGCCACGCCGGGACCCCGGACGCGCTCGCGCCGTCCTCGGCGGGCGCCGTCGTGGTGGCGCCCGGCGTGCTCACCTCGTCCGGCGAGGCGCTCGGCGCGGGGGCGGACGGCGCAGCCGCGGCGTCCGTCGTCGTCTCCGGGGCCGCGCCCGCGACGTCGAACCCGAGCTCGCCGTCGATGCGGTGGCCGTCGGAGGAGACCACCGACCACGTCGCGCTGTAGGCGCCGGCGTCGAGCGCGGGGAGGGGGAACGTGGCCTTGGCGCCGTCGACGGTGGGCGATCCCTCGGCCACCGTCGCGCCGGACGCGTCGGTGACGATCACGACCTGGGCGCTGTCGAGGAGCTGGTTGTTGAACGTCAGCACGATCTCGGTCGGTGCGGCGTCGAGCTGGGCACCGTCTGCCGGCTCGGAGCCGATCAGCACGTCGTGCGCGCTCGCCGGCGGCGCGAGGACGACGGCGACGAGCGCGAGGAGGGCCAGCAGCGGCGTGCGGATGAGACGGCGGCGGAGGGTGTGGGGGAACACGTGGCCACCATAGGCGCCGCCCCTGCCGCGGAGGAAAGCCGCTGGTCACCCGGCCCGCTCGGCCACCTGGTAGCCGTCGGCGTCGACGACGAGGACGTAGGTGGTGCCGGGGTGACGGCTCTCGGCCAGGGCGGCGGCGTCGGTGACCGTCACGTCGGGCCAGGTCCGTCCCTGGGTGTCGAGCACGAGGTAGTCAGGGGCCGGGTTGCCGTGGTTGCCCACCCAGTACACCTGGGCCCGGGGGACCAGGTAGGCCATGAGATAGATGTCGGACTCCACCGTGCTGCCGGGCGTCACGGCGTCGACGGCCGCCCGTGCGCCGTCGAGCCGCGGCGAGGGCTGGTACGTGACCGGGTCGGCGAGCCGCGCGACCGGCGTCGTCACCGTCATCCCCACCGTCGTCGCCAGCGCCAGGGCGACGGCGGCGCTCGCCCAGCCGCCCCGGCCTGCCGGGGCGCGGAGCTGACCTGACCCGGCAGGACCGGTCACCGGCGCCCGACCGGTGCGGCGTGCGGCCGGCGGCCCGGCGACAGCGTCCAGCAGCGCGGCGGCGGCCACGGGCATGAGGACGGCGGAGTAGTGCCACTCCCAGCCCCAGTAGTGCTCCACCTCGCCGACGAACCGCCACGCCAGCGTGGGCACCCACAGCCACACCAGGGGCGAGCGGACGCCCACCACGCCGGCGGCCAGCACCAGCAGCAGGACGGTCACCCACTTCTCGGCGGGCGCGAGGGCGCCGAGCAGGAGATCGAGGACGCCCGTGCGGCCCTCGGTGGCCACCCGGTCGTAGTAGTCGTAGGTCCCGCGCGGGTTCAGGGCCGGGAGGACGACCCCGATCGCGAGCACGAACCACACCACGCCCCAGGCGGCCAGGCCCGCGCCCACCTGTGCCTGCCGGTCCCCGCGCACGGCCTGCAGCGCCCGGCGCGGCCAGGCGGCCCGGCCGGCGGAGATGCTGCGCCACCAGATCACGAGCCCCAGCACCGCGACGGTCAGCCCCAGGTCCTCCTTCACCAGCACGAGCGGCGCCGCCCACAGCGCGCACGCCCACCACCGGGCGCGCAGGAACGCGGCGAGGGAGAGGGCCAGCAGCGGCACGGCCAGGGCGATCTCGTGGAACTGCACCGCCACGGCGCCCTGCAGACCCCAGCTGAACGCGTAGGCGACGCCGAGCGCCGCCCCCCGCCGCGGGCCGAGGAGCTCGCGGGCCACGGCGGTCAGGGGGACCGCGGACAGGGCGAGCAGCAGCGCCTGGACGATCAGCAGGGTCAGGCCCGAGGGGAAGAGCCGGTAGATCGGCCCGAGCACGACGAGGAGCGGGTGGAAGTGATCGCCGAGCAGGTTGAAGCCCGCACCCTTGATCGTCACCACCGGCGCCTCCAGGCGCGAGTACGCCTTGGCGAGCTGGGTGAAGATGCCGAGGTCCCACGACGGCACCTCGAGCCGCCGCCACTGCGTGACGGCGAAGGTGCTGTACACGGCGGCCGCGACGGCGGCGACCAGCCAGGGCACCCACGGGCCGTCGGACCGGCGCACGGCGGAGCGACGCCGCCCGGCACGCTCCAACCCGACTCGCACGGTCTACCTCCGCGTGCCGCCCATCCACCGGTCGGCGCCACCCTAACCGCCGCCGCGCACGGGCGCGTGACCGCCTCCACCCGAAGCGGGGTCCGAGCGCAAGGGTGTGGCGGGGACGCCCGCCGCCCACACCGAGGCGGCCCTACGGCGTCGGCAGCTCCACGGGCACGCCGGCGCTCTGGTCTGAGGCGTGCAGCACGAAGGCGGCGGGCACGGTGCCGACGGGGACGTCGAAGACCACCACGCCCTCCGCGCTCTCGCCCTGCTCGAGCTCGGCGAACCACAGGCGGTTGCCGTCGACCGCCATCGCCGCGCCGGGGTCCGGCCCGTGCTCCGTGCCGCCGGCGTCGAGGAGCCGCTGGTCGATGTCGAGGAAGTAGGAGGTGCCCGGGGCGGTGGCGGTGACGCGCAGCCGGACGACGACGTACTCGCCCTCGGCCGTCGTCGTCGCCGTGGCGCCGGCGAGGTCGGTCAGCCCGGTGGAGACGCCGAGCACCTCCGCCTCGAAGGGACCGTCGGCCACGGCGGCGCCGACGGCGACCTCCCCGTCGGGCGGTGCGACGGCGGTCGGGGAGGGCAGCGGGTCCGGCGTGGGGCCGGGGGACGTTGTCGGGGCGGGTGACGGGTCCGGTGACGCCGTCGGTGCGGTCGTGGGCCGCGGGTCGGGCTCGTCGCCGAGCCCGCCGACGACGCCGACGACGAGGCTGACGATCACCCCGCCGAGGACCAGGACCAGCAGGTTGCGCCGCCACCGGCCGCCGGAGGCCTCGGCCTCTTCGTCCCGGCCGGGCGCGGGCGCGGAACGACCTGCGGGGCCGGTGCCGGCGGCGGCACCTGCTCGTGCCGGCGCGGTGCCGCCGGGGACGACGGTGATCGTGGGCGTCGGGCCGCCGGCCTCGGCGGGCGACGCCGCGGGGGAGCCGGGCGCCGGGTCGGCCGGCCCCGGGGCATCCGCGCGACCACGTCGGTTCCGGCGTCCGGGACGCGGGCCGTGCCCCGGCTGGGTGGCCTCCTGGCCGCGGCGGCGCCGGGAGGGCCGCCGCCGGGGCCCGCGCGAGGGGCGCAGGTCCTGCCGGTCGACGCTGCCCGGCTCGTAGAAGTCCTCGTACCCTGGCGGGGCGGCCGGTGCGTCCGGGCCTGCCGCCGGTGCCGACGTGCGCCGCCCGGCCCCGCCGACCCGGGCGGGATCCTCGGGCCGGTCCTGGGCCGCCGCCGGGTAGGTGACCCGGACGTCAGCCGCGCCGTCCGCCGTCGGGGCGGCTGCGCCGTCGGGAAGAGAGGGACCGGGGCCGCCGGCCGGTGGGATGGAGAGGTCGCCGTAGGGATTGGTGGCCTGGGTGTTCAGGGTCGCCGGTGCGTACGGCTCGGCGTCGGGCGGCCCGTCGGTGTAGGGATCGCCGGTGAACTCCCGGCGGGCGTCGTCGTGCCGGCCGAACTGCCCGGGGAACCACGGGGGGTCCTGCTGGGTCACAGGGCGTCCTTGTGCTGGAGGTAGCGCAGCGCCGCCCAGCCGAGCGGCACGCGGCCCCAGAACGTCAGGACACGGAAGAGGATCGCCACCGAGACCGCCGTCGCCGCCGGGATCCCGGCGAGCGTGAGCCCGGCCGTCAGCGCCGCCTCGACCGGCCCGATACCCCCCGGGGAGGGCACGACCGCACCGATCGAGTTCGAGGCGAGGTAGGTGATCGCGAGTTTGGTCAGCGGCAGCTCGTACCCGAACGCCGCCAGCGAGGCGCCGAAGGCGGCGACGTACCCCGCGGTCATGACGAGGTTCCCCACGATGCCCGTGGCGAGGCGGCGCGGGTTCGAGACCACCCACACCACCCGCGGCCAGACCTGCTGCATGGTGGGGGCGACCTTCTCCCACACCCACGCGCGCACCGTGGGGACGAGCAGCACGACGCCGATGGTCGTCAGCACCAGGGCGACGGCGAGGATCACCGACCCCGACGGCGCGCTCAGCGAGCCGGCCGAGCCGGTCACCAGCGCGACCGTCACCAGCAGCAGCACCGTGGTGATGAACTGCGACAGCTGCACCAGGCCCACCGTGGCGACGGCCATCGGCGTGGAGATGCGCGCCTTGTTGAGGAAGCGCAGGTTCAGGGCGGCCGGGCCGATGCCCGCCGGGGCCACGAGGGAGATGACCGACGCCGCCACCTGGACGAGGGTCGTCCGCCACATCCCCAGCCGCTCCGGGGAGAAGGCGACGAGGCCCATGGCCGAGCCGACGTAGGTGAGCAGGCCCATGCCGAACGCCACGACGATCCACACCGGGTTGGCGCGCGTGACGGCCGCCGTGACCTCCTCGATGTTCATCCAGGACAGCAGCGCCCAGACCGCGACGACGGCGACCGTGAGGGTGATGACCGTGCGTGCCGAGAACCGGTTGAGCTGCAGCGGCGCGACGTCGGCCCGGGGGATCAGCTCCACGAGCTCCTCGCGCAGGGTGGCGAGCAGCTCCTTGAGGTCGTCGACGGCGGCGCGCGTCGTGGAGGGCATGGCCACCGGCTGCAGGAGCGGCGCCATGGACGCGAGCTGGTCGCGCGTCAGGACGCGGGCCGCGGAGGTCAGCGCCCGTTCCGCTCCGACAAGGGTGGCGAGCATCGCCAGCAGCTGGGCGAGGTCGAGGCGGCGCGAGAGCTCGGAGGAGATGATCTCCCCGTCCTCCCAGGAGATGATCCGCACCTGGCCCGCCCGGTCGACCAGCACGGCCTCGGCGCTGAGCTCGCGGTGCGCCAGGCCCTTGGCGTGGGCGGCGCGCACCTGCGTCCACAGCTGGTCGAGCAGGTCGTCGTCCAGCTCGGCGGGCGCGAGCTCGTCCAGGCGGCGGGCACCCGGGAGGTGCTCCGAGACGATGAGCACGGAGTCGCGCGACTCGGTGATCCCGACGAGCTCCGGTGCGCGGACCCCGGCTGCCCGGGTGGCCAGGGCCATGAGGGCGGCGCGGTTCGCGGCCTCGCGCAGGCTCCGGGCGGGGCGCCGGTCGATGCCCCGCAGCCGCACGCTGTCCCACACCGAGGCGAGCACGCCGACGACGTGGCGGTCACCGTCGAGGACGGTGACGTCGTGGCGGCGGCCCTCCACGTCCCAGATGGCGTAGAGCCGATGGGCGGACTCCACGTCGAGGGTGCGCACCGCCGAGGAGGAGACCTCCTGCAGCACCTGCTCCGGGTCGGTCAGCGGGTCGGGCGCGATGGTGTCGGACCCGGTCGCCCCCTCCTGGTCGACGGCGGCGAGCAGGTCCGCGGGCGAGGCGTCCCCGGCCGGGACGTCGTCGAGCCGGGCCCGGGCGCCGTCGTCGTCCGGGGCCGTCGCGGCCGGCTCGCGGAGACGTTCGGTGTAGCCGATGGGGGAGGACGTCGTCACGGTCCAGGCCTGCGCGTGGGTGCCCACCAGCACCGGGTCCATGCGCACGACCCTGACCGGGTCCAGGCCGGCGCGGCGCAGCCCCCGCACGAGCTGGACGCCGGTGGCCCGCTCGTGGAGCACGCCGGAGGCGTAGCGCATCCCCAGCCCCGCGGACCGGCCCAGCAGCACCGCGACGATCGCGCCCGGCAGGGTCTGGTCGCCCTGGACCACCGAGAGCGCCAGCACGATCCACAGCAGGTTCCAGGACCAGCGGAGCAGGCGGTTGTGCGAGCGGTCCCCGACGGCGGTGAGCACGCCGGCGATGCCGGCGGCGTAGACGTTGAGCCCGATGACGGTGTCGCCCTCGGAGGTGATCGTCAGGCCGCGGGTGAGCGAGACGGGGGCGACGTTGTCCAGCAGCCACAGGGCCCCCACCGCCAGGACGACGGCGACGAGGCCGGTGGCGAGCGCCTCCAGCGCGGAGCGCCAGCTGCGCCGCACCACCCGGTCCACCAGCACGATGAGCGGGACGAAGAAGGAGACCAGGCCCTCGAGCACGGTGACCGGCAGCAGCAGCACCTGGCGCAGCACGTTGGCCACGGCGGACTGCACGTCCTCGGTGACGCCCTGGGTGGTGGCGTGGGCGTAGACCGCCAGCACGAGCACGAAGCCGATGCCGAGCAGGGAGGCGACGAGCGCCAGGAGGTCGCCCGGCCGGCGCACGCGCGTCTCCGGCGCGTCCACGAGCAGCACCTCGCGCCTCGGCGGGGTGTCCTCCACCGGGGCCGTGGCGGGCATGGTGGCGCCGCCGTCCCCCGGTTGCAGGCTCATGCCCGCGAGTCTACGGCGGGGACCCGGGGCCGACGGCGCACCTGCCGGGCGCGGCACCGCGCCGATTTCGTGCGTTCCGGCCGCACCCGGGGCAGCTCTCCCCGGAGGCGGCTGGGCACGAAGGTATGGTTGGTCGGGTAAAACCAAGTGCCGGGGACAGAGCTCGGCCGGGAGGTGGACGATGTCCTGGGGGCAGACGCGCATGGGCGAGCAGCTCGCGCGCTACACCGCCCGGAGCTGGTGGGTGCCGCTCGTGCGTGGCCTGATCCTCCTCCTGGTGGGTCTGGCGCTGCTGCTCGCGCCCCTGACCAGCCTCGCCGCGGTGGTCACCGTGCTCGGCGTCGGCGCCCTGGCCGACGGCGTCGTCTCGGTGGTGCTGGGGATCGCCGGACGCGGCCAGTGGGGCGCCGGCTGGCGCGTGGTGCGCGGCGCGATCGGCGTGCTCGCCGGCCTGTTCCTGATCTGGCAGCCGTCCATCTCGGCCAAGAGCCTGGTCGTCCTGGCCGGCATCGCCGGGCTCGTCACGGGCGTGGTCATGATCGCGGTGTCCGTGCAGACCCGGGCGCTCGCGCCCAGCACGTGGTCGGGCGGCCTCGTCGCCGGGGGCCTGCTCGCCCTCCTGGGCACCTTCCTCATCGTCTTCCCGTCGGTGGCCCTGCTGGTGGCCACGGTCTCGCTCGGGATCGGCGCCCTCCTCGTCGGGGCGGCGCTGGTCGCCCACGGCTGGCGGCTGCGCCGGGAGTGGAAGCAGCTGGCGCGGCTCTGAAGGTGCCAGGGACGTTGGTCTCTGGACGCGGGGCAGGACCGGCGCGAGCGTGGAAGAACCTCCAGGGTGTGGAAGCGCCCCCAGGGGTAGCTGCCCTCGCTGGACGGGCCGACCGAAGGAGGTCGTTCGCGATGAGGGACACCGTCGTCCGTCTCGTTCTCGTCGCCATGCTGCTGGTGACCGGCGTCAGCGCGATGTGGGGCGGGTACATGCTCGCCACCGGCGCGTGGGAGATGGACCCGGCCGCGTGGCTGGCGCACACACCGTTCGGGTCCTGGACCCTCCCGGGCCTCGCCACGATGCTGTTACCGGGGCTCGCCGTGTTCCTCGCGGGTGTCGCCGTGCTGACGAGCGCGCCGCACCACCGGACCATCGCCATCGCCGCGGGCGTCGGCCTCATCGCCTGGGTGGGGGTCGAGCTCGTCTGGATGCAGGTCTTCCACCCGGTGCTGCACCCCGTGTTCCTCGGCGTGGGCGTCGTCGTCGCGGTGCTCGGCTGGTTGCTGCCGCACGAGCGTACGCAGGAGCCGGCTGCCCGCGGGCCGCTGGTCGGTCGGGCCTAGGGGCACTTCCTGGTCGCGCCGCCCCTCGGCGCCGCGGGCCGCTGACCCGCCCCGCCGACGCTTCCTCGTGGCGCGGCGCCCTGGTGCCACGTCAGGGCACGTACCCCAGGTTCGGCGCGAGCCACGTCTCCGCCTCATCCAGCGTCCAGCCCTTGCGGGCGGCGTAGTCGGCAACCTGGTCCCGGCCGAGCTTCCCGACGGCGAAGTAGGTCGCCTCGGGGTGCCCGAGGATCAGCCCGGACACCGCCGACGTCGGGTACATCGCGCACGACTCCGTCAGCTCCAGGCCCGCCTCCTCGGCCCCGAGCAGGGCGAAGAGCGTGCGCTTCTCCGTGTGGTCCGGCTGCGCCGGGTAGCCGGGCGCCGGCCGGATGCCGGCGTAGCGCTCGCGGATGAGGTCGGGCACGTCCAGCGCCTCGTCGGCGGCGTAGCCCCACAGCTCGGTGCGCACGTACCGGTGGGTCCACTCGGCGAAGGCCTCGGCCAGCCGGTCGGCGAGGGACTGGGCGAGGATCGCGTTGTAGTCGTCGTGGTCTGCCTTGAACGTCCTCGCCAGCTCGTCCGCGCCGTGGATCGCGACGGCGAAGCCGCCCAGGTGGTCGTCCCCGGTGGCGACGAAGTCCGCGAGCGCCGCGTAGCGGCCCGCCCGCTCCTTCTGCTGACGCAGGGTGTGGAACGTGACCGGGCCGGCTGCGCCGTCGGGCTCGACGACGATGTCGTCCCCCTCCCGGCGCGCCGGCCACAGGGCGACGACGCCGCGCGGCTCGTACAGCCCCTCGGCGACGATCCGGTCCAGCAGGGCGCGGCCGTCGGCGAGGAGCTGACGGGCCTGCTCGCCCTGGCGGGGGTCCTCGAGGATCCGGGGGTAGGTGCCGCGCAGCTCCCAGGCGGAGAAGAACGGCGTCCAGTCGATGATCTCGACGAGCTCGGTGAGGTCCGGGCGGAGCAGCTGCCGGCCGAGGCTTCGTGGCGCGGGCTGACCCGGGGCGTCGACCGTGCGGGAGTCCGCGCGGGCGGTCTCCAGGTCCACCAGGGTGACCTTCCTGGCGCCGTGGCGCTCGCGCAGCTCGGCGTACTCCCCGCGCACCCGCTCGGCGATCTCGGTCTCCCGGCCGATGACGTCCGCCGCGACGCCCACGGCCCGGCTGGCGTCCGCCACGTGCACCACGGTGCCCGGGTACGCCGGGTCGATCTTCACCGCCGTGTGTGCGGCGGAGGTGGTGGCGCCGCCGATGAGCAGCGGGGTCGACAGCTTCCGCCGGGCCATCTCGCCGGCCACCGACACCATCTCGTCCAGGCTCGGGGTGATCAGGCCGGAGAGCCCGATGATGTCCGCGTCGAGCTCCGCGGCGGTGTCCAGGATCTTCTCGGCGGGCACCATCACGCCGAGGTCGGTGATCTCGAAGCCGTTGCAGGCGAGCACCACGCCGACGATGTTCTTGCCGATGTCGTGGACGTCGCCCTTGACGGTCGCGAGCACCACCCGTCCCTTCGAGCGGCCGCCCGTGTCGACGGCCGCCGCCTCGAGGTACGGCGTCAGATGGGCGACGGCCCGCTTCATCACGCGGGCGGACTTCACCACCTGCGGCAGGAACATCTTGCCCGCGCCGAAGAGATCGCCGACCACGTCCATGCCCTGCATGAGCGGGCCCTCGATGACCTCAAGCGCGGAGCCGAGCTCCTGGTAGGCCTCCTCGGCGTCGTCGACGATGTGGTCGGAGATGCCGTGGACCATGGCGTGACGGATCCGGTCCTGGACGCCTGCGTCGCGCCAGGCGTTCCGGGCGGCTGCGCCGTCGTCCCCCTCGCGGGCCTGGTTGCGGTACGTCTCCGCCAGGGCGATGAGCCGGTCCGTGGCGTCGTCGCGGCGCGCGAGGATGACGTCCTCGACGGCCTCGCGCAGGACGGGGGCGATGTCCTCGTACACGCCGAGCATCCCGGCGTTGACGATGCCCATGTCCAGGCCCGCGCGGATCGCGTGGAACAGGAACACGGTGTGCATCGCCTCGCGCACCGGGTTGTTGCCGCGGAAGCTGAACGAGACGTTGGAGATGCCGCCGCTGACCAGCGCGCCGGGCAGGTTGGCCTTGATCCAGGCGGTGGCCTCGATGAAGTCGAGGGCGTAGCGGTCGTGCTCGCTCATGCCGGTGGCGACCGTGAGCACGTTGGGGTCGAAGATGATGTCCTGCGGCGCCACGCCGGCCTTCTCGGTGAGGAGGCGGTAGGCGCGCTCGCAGACCTCGACGCGGCGCTGGTAGCTGTCGGCCTGGCCGTGCTCGTCGAACGCCATGACCACCATGGCGGCGCCGTGGCGGCGCACGGCGGCGGCGCGGCGCAGGAACTCCTCCTCACCGTCCTTCAGCGAGATGGAGTTGACGACGCCCCGGCCCTGCAGGCACCGCAGCCCCGCCTCGATGACCTCCCAGCGGGAGGAGTCGACCATCACCGGCACCCGGGAGATGTCCGGCTCCCCGGCGAGCAGGTTGAGGAAGTGGGTCATGGCCTCGACGCCGTCGAGCATGCCCTCGTCGAGGTTGACGTCGATGAGCTGGGCGCCGGCCTCGACCTGCTGGCGGGCGATCTGCACCGCCGCGGTCCAGTCCCCGGCCAGCACCGCCTTGCTGAACCGCGGCGAGCCCGTGATGTTGGTGCGCTCGCCGACGTTGACGAAGTTCAGCTCCGGCGTGAGCGTGAACGGCTCGAGGCCGGACAGGCGCAGGTGCTGCGTCCGCTCGCCCGGCGTCCGCGGGCGGTGGCGGGTCACGGCGTCGGCGATCGCGCGGATGTGCTCCGGGGTGGTGCCGCAGCAGCCGCCGACGATGTTGACCAGACCCTCGCGGGCGAAGTCGCCGAGGACCTCGGCCATGTCCTCGGGCGTCTCGTCGTAGCCGCCGAAGGCGTTGGGCAGTCCGGCGTTGGGGTGGACGGAGACGAGCCGGTCGGAGGCGCCGGCGATCTCGCGCACGTGCGGGCGCATCGCCGCCGGGCCGAGCGCGCAGTTCAGGCCGACGGAGACGAGGTCGGCGTGCTCGGTGGAGATGACGAACGCCTCGGGGGTCTGCCCGGAGAGGGTGCGGCCGGAGGCGTCCGTGATGGTGCCCGAGAGCATGACCGGCACGGCCCGGCCCACCTGGGCGGCGACGTCGTCCACCGCGTGCAGGGCGGCCTTGGCGTTGAGGGTGTCAAAGACCGTCTCGACGAGGATCAGGTCCGCCCCGCCGTCGAGAAGCGCGCGGGCCTGCTCGGCGTAGGCGACGCGCAGGTCCTCGTAGGTGACGGCGCGGTACTCGGGGCGGTCGACGTCGGGGGAGAGGGACGCCGTGCGGTTCGTCGGTCCCATGGCGCCGGCCACCCAGCGGGGGCGTCCGTCCGCCGCGGCCGCCTCGTCCGCGGCCTCGCGGGCCAGCGCGGCGGCCCGGCGGTTGATCTCAGGCACGAGGTGCTCGGTGCCGTAGTCCGCCTGCGCGATGGTGGTGGCGGTGAACGTGTTCGTGGTGGTGATGTCCGCGCCGGCGGCGAGGTACGCGCGGTGCACCTCGAGCAGCACGTCCGGACGGGTGAGCGCGAGAAGGTCGAAGTTGCCCGTGTAGGCGCGGGCCGGGTCGGCGCCGTCGAACCGGAAGTCCGACTCCTCGAGGCCGGCCTGCTGCAGCAGCGACCCCCACGCCCCGTCGAGGACGAGGATGCGAGCGCGGGCTGCCTCGCGCAGGTCGGGGGTCATGCGGGTCTCCTGAGGTCGGTACTTGATATGGATCTGGCGGGCGCGGAGCGGTGGGCGCTCGGGCGGACGCTGCGGCCGGCCCGCCGCGGCACGGGAGCGGCTGGCTCCGGCCGCGGTGGCGGTGCCTAGGCCGGTGCGGCGGACGCCGGTGTCGCGCCCGAGCTGACGAGAGCGGGGTTCAGCACCCCGCGCGCCCGCAGGTGGTCGAGCACGTCCAGCGCGGGACGGTCCCGGTTGAAGGTGTACAGGTGCAGGCCGGGCGCGCCCACGGCAAGCACCCGGTCGATGAGCGCGAGCGTGGCGTCGAGACCGCGGCGCAGGCGCACGGCGTCGTCCCGGACGTCGAGCAGCGCGTCGAGGCTGAGGGGCACGGGCACGCCGGTGAGCTCCTCGAGCCGGGCGAGGCGGCGCCGCTCGGTCATCGGCAGGATGCCGGGCACGATCGGCAGGGTGACGCCGGCGGCGCGGGCGTCGCGCACGAGTGTCGCGTAGTCCTCGGCGTCGTAGAACACCTGCGTGACGGCGTAGTCCGCGCCGGCGGCCTGCTTCTCGCGCAGGGCCGCGATCTCACCGGGCCCGCTGTTGCGGCCGGACGGGTAGGCGGCGACGGCGACCGTGACGTCGCCCGTGGCCGAACGGGCCGAGTGGACCTCGCGGATGAGCCGGACCAGGTCTGCGGACCCGGCCACACCTTCCGGGTCGGGGACCCATCGGGTCTGTCCCGCGGGCGGGTCTCCCCGCAGGGCGAGGAAGTCCCGGACCCCGGCGTCGAGCAGGTCCCGCACGCGCGCGGTGAGCTCGGCGCGCGTCGCTCCTACGCAGGTGAGGTGGGCGACCACCGGGACGTGGGTCTCGGCGAGAAGGCGGTGGACGATCGCGTCGGAGGAGGTGCGGGCCGAGCCCGAGGCGCCGTAGGTCACCGTGAAGAAGTCCGGGCCGGCCTCGGCCATGCGCCGGATCCGCGCCCAGACGGCGTCGTCGGACTCCGTCCCCCGTGGCGGGAAGAGCTCGAAGGAGACCGTCGGGAGCGCGGTCTCGGGGGCGATCAGGCTCGACGTCGACATGCAGAGGTCACTCGACAGGATGCGGCGGGACGCAGGGCGAGCGGTCGGCGTCGTGGGGGTCGGTGCATACCCTGATCTTCTCCCGGCCGCCCCACGTCGCGCACCGTCAGTCGGATGGTGACCCGGCTGGCGGACGTACGCAGACCTGTTGCCCACGATGCGAGATCCTGCGGTCGCACGCCACCTTGGACCTCGTGAACCAGGTAGACACCGGCCGCGCCGGTCCGGTTCCGGGGGGAGTCAGCCGGCCTGCACGGAGACGCTTCCGAGATGCTCGAGCCACTCCTCCATGCGTCTCGACCTCGTTCTGCTGTCGTAGCTCACGAGGACTCGGATCGTGCCCTCGCCGTACGGCTGGCATCTGATCTCGCCCGCGCACTCCGTCAGGTACAGGGCAACCGGGCCTTCCTCAGCGCCCTCAGCCTCGTCGTCGTCGAACACCATCAGCACCGTGCCATCCACGTCGGCCAACGCCTGGCGCGTCATGCGCGCCATCAGCGCGGCGTACAGGTTCCCGGCCGTGCGGCAGAGGAACTCGGCGCGCGCGACGTTCGTGTACGGCCTGAACGTCGCGCCGCTCCAGTCCTCGAACCTCCCGTCGGGCTCCAGGCGACTGACCCTTGTGCGGCTCGCGAGCACACCGGAGTTCTCCACCCACTCCAGTGCTTCCTCGAGGTCCTCGCCGGCGTGGTGGATCTCGTCATGGTGCCTGGGGAGCACGTGGACCGCGCAAGGCTTCTGCGGGTGGAAGACCACCTCGTCCCCGTCCACGGTTCGTGCCAGCACGACAGCCTGTCCCAGCTCCTCGGGAGTGAGCAGGTCCGACTCCTCCCAGAAATCGGCGTGC
Source organism: Georgenia soli (assembly GCF_002563695.1). NCBI lineage: Bacteria > Bacillati > Actinomycetota > Actinomycetes > Allobogoriellales > Allobogoriellaceae > Georgenia > Georgenia soli. The sequence continues at coordinate 2,436,422 of NZ_PDJI01000004.1, forward strand.
TGCCGCCAGGTTCTCTGCAGTTGCCGGTACTGCCCCACGATGGCCTGAGGCATGAGGACGTAAACGTACCCGCCGTTGTACTGCCCGTCCCCCAGCGTTGTGACGAACTCGCGGTAGCCGGCCGGGAACGGTGCACCGATCTGACGCTCGGCGCTGTCCACATCTCCGTGTCCGGCGACCTCCAGATCGTTGCCCAACGTGAGGACGTCCTGAAAGGCCATCTTGTGCGCCGTCATGGCCGTCCGACCGGCGCTCAGGCGAGGCCGAGCGCGGCCAGGGCGCTCGCCGGCAGCAGTGCGTAGCCGACGAAGGCCACCACGTCGATGAGGGTGTGGGCGACCACGAGCGGCATGGTCCGCCGTCGTCGCCGGTAGTACTCGCCGAAGATCAGGCCCATGACGACGTTTCCGACGAACGGGCCGAACCCCTGGTAGAGGTGGTACCCGCCGCGCACGACGGCGCTGGTGGCGAGGACCGCGGCCGGCCGCCAGCCGAGCTGCTCGAGCCGCTCGATGAGGTACCCGGCGACGATGACCTCCTCGAGCAGCGCGTTCTGCAGGGCCGCCAGGATGAGCACCGGGACGGTCCACCAGTGGGCGTTCAGCGTGGACGCGTGCACCTCGACCGTGATGCCCAGCGCACGCCCGGCCAGGTACAGGCCCAGCCCGGGGACGCCGATGAGCGCGGCCAGGCCGACGCCGGCGCCGAGATCCCGCCAGGGGCGCCGCCCGTCCAGGCCGATGCGGGCCGTCGCGCGCCGGCCGGGCTCGGACAGCAGGTACAGCGCGAGCGCGACCGGGACGAGCGCGAACCCGATGGATAGCAGCTGGTAGGTGAGGTCCAGGTACGGGCGGGTTGAGCGCGACGGGTTCATCGCGGTGCTCTGCTGGCCCAGGGGTGTCTCGAGCGTCAGCCGGGCGACGATGTTGACCACGGCGTAGACCGCGGACTGCCCCAGCGAGAGGCCGAGGACGATGAGCACCTCCGCGCGCAGCCGGGACCGGAGGCGGCCTGCCGAGTAGGTCGTCGTCTCCCCGGCGCCGGCGTCGCGCGGTGCCGCGTCGGTGACGACGGCGTCGGTGCCGGCGGGTGTCGTCCTGTCGTCCACCGGCACAGTGTCCCTCAGCCGACGGGGCGCCGGTCCCGGTCCGGCCCGGCGGCTGACGGGCGTCGCCGGGCTCCGCCCCGCGCGTCGGGCACGATGGAGGCATGAGTGGATCCGCCGTCTCCGCCGTCGTCTTCGACATGGACGGAGTCCTGACCGACACCGAGACCATCTGGGACGAGGTCCGTCAGGGCCTCGCCGCGCAGGACGGCGTGCCGTGGCCCGAGGAGGCCACCCGCGCGATGATGGGCATGTCCACCCCCGAGTGGTCCGAGTACATGGCGACGACGGTCGGGGTGAACGGCGACGCCGCCGCCGTCGCGCAGCGCACCATCGAGGAGATGGCGGCCCGCTACCACCAGCACCTGCCGACCCTGCCGGGTGCGGTGGCTGCCGTCGAGCGGCTCTCGCAGCGCTGGCCGCTCGGCCTCGCGTCGTCCTCGCCCCGGCGCCTGATCGACGCCGTGCTCAGCGAGCTGGGCATCGCGGAGCGGTTCGGGGCCACGGTCTCCACCGAGGAGGTCGCCGCGGGCAAGCCCTCGCCGGACGGCTACGTCCGGGTGTGCGAGCTGCTCGGGGCTGACCCGACCCGTGCCGTGGCGATCGAGGACTCCAGCAACGGCATCCGCTCGGCCGCCGCGGCCGGGATGAAGGTGATCGCCGTGCCGCACGAGGCGTTCCCGCCGGCCGACGACGCGCTCGCCCGCGCCGCAGCCGTGGTCACCAGTCTTGACGAGGTGACCCCCGAGCTGGTCGAGGGCCTCCTCAGCCGTTGATGCACCGGTGGACTCGCGGAGAAGATGACATCTCGCCGAGAAGATGACATCTCGCGGGGGTGCTAGCCGGCCCGGCGCAGCCGGAGCGAGTTGCCGACGACGATCACCGAGCTGGCCGCCATGGCGGCCCCGGCAATCATCGGGTTGAGCAGCCCGAGCGCCGCGAGCGGGATCGCGGCGACGTTGTAGGCGAACGCCCAGAACAGGTTCTGCTTGATGATCCGCAGCGTCCCGCGGGAGACGCGGATCGCCGTCGGGGCGGCCCGCAGGTCCCCGCGCACCAGCGTGATGTCGGACGCCTCGATGGCCACGTCGGTGCCGGTGCCCATCGCGAGCCCCAGCCCGCGCTGCCCGGCCTGGGCGAGGGCGGCGGCGTCGTTCACGCCGTCGCCCACCATGGCGACCACGCGTCCCCGGTCCTGCAGGTCCTTGACGACGTCGAGCTTCTGGTCCGGCAGCACCTCGGCGATGACGTTCTCCGGCGCGATGCCCACCTCGGCGGCCACCCGCTCGGCGGCGGCGCGGTTGTCGCCGGTCAGCAGGTGCGGCGTGATGCCGAGCTGCTTGAGCTGCGCCACGGCCTCCGCGGACGTGGGCTTGACCTCGTCCTGCAGGGTCAGCACGCCGCGGGCCTCCCCGTCCCACGCCACGGCGACGGCGGTCGCGCCGTCGGACTCCGCGTGACGGTGGGCGCGGGCCACCTCGTCGTCGTCCCCCACGCCGGCCACGCCCTGGGTGGCGAGCCACGACGGGCGGCCGACGAGGACCTCCCGGGCCGTGCCGCCGTCGTCGACCGTGGCGGAGACCCCGCGGCCGGCGTGGTTCGAGAAGTTCGTGATGCGCGGCAGGGTGGTGCCGCCGGCCGTCGCCGCCTCGGTGATGGCGCGAGCGATGGGGTGCTCGCTGCCGGACTCGACGGCGCCGGCGAGGTTCAGGACCTGGGCGCGCAGGTCGTCGACGCCGGTGTCCGCCGCCATGCCGACCACGTGCCGGGTGGGCACGGCGGAGGGCGCGAGAACGTCGGCCAGCTGCATCCGGCCCTCGGTGACCGTGCCCGTCTTGTCCAGCACCATCGTGTCGACCTGGCGGGTGGACTCGAGGATCTCCGGGCCCTTGATGAGGATGCCGAGCTGGGCGGCCCGGCCGGTCCCGACGAGCAGGGCCGTCGGCGTGGCGAGCCCGAGCGCGCACGGGCAGGCGATGATCAGCACCGCGACCGCCGCGGTGAACGCGGCCTGCAGCGGGTTGTCGAGCAGCACCCACACGGCGAACGTGAGGATCGCCAGGGTGATGACGATCGGCACGAACACGGCAGAGATGCGGTCCGCCAGCCGCTGCACCGGTGCCTTGCCGGTCTGCGCCTGGGTGACCAGGCGGCCGATCTGCGCCAGGGTCGTCTCCTCGCCCACACGGGTGGCCCGCACGAGCAGGTTGCCCGAGGTGTTGACGGTGGCGCCGACCACCTCGTCGCCGGGCCCGGCGTCCACCGGGACGGGCTCGCCCGTGAGCAGGGAGGTGTCGAGGGCGGAGGTGCCCTCGACGACGACGCCGTCGGCGGCCACCTTCTCGCCCGGCCGGACGACGAAGAGGTCGCCGACGACGAGGGCGTCGACCGGGACGCGCTCCTCGGTCCGGTTGCCCTGGGCGTCGAGCGTCACGCGGGCGACGTCCTTGGCGCCGAGGGAGAGGAGCGAGCGCAGCGCGTCGCCGGCACGGCGGCGCGAGCGGGACTCGGCGTAGCGGCCGGCGAGCAGGAAGGTGGTCACGACCGCCGCGACCTCGAAGTACAGCTCCGGCGCCGCGCCGTGCTCACCCTGGGCCGGGAAGAGCGTGAACTGCATGCGCATGCCGATCTCGCCGGCGCCGCCCAGCGTGATCGCCCACAGCGACCACAGCGTCGCCGCCGTCACGCCGAGCGAGACGAGGGTGTCCATGGTGGAGGCGCCGTGGCGGGCGGCGCGGAACGCGGACAGGTGGAACGGCCAGGCTCCCCAGGTGACCACCGGCAGCGCGAGGACCAGCACGACCCACTGCCAGCCCGGGAACTGCAGCGCCGGGATCATCGACAGCAGCACCACCGGCAGGGTGAGGACGGCGGAGACCTTGAGGCGGCGCCTCAGGTCCTCGGCGCGGCGCTCGGCGGGGGAGGAGGTGTCGTGGGTGTCGCCCGGGGCGGCGGCGTTCGCGGTGCCGTCGGCCGCGGAGCCTCCCGTCGCGGCAGGTGCGCCGTCGGTTGTCGTGACCGGCGTGCCACCGGCGGCGCCAGACCCACCGCCTGCCCGGGTCGCGCCGGCCCCGCCGGCGCCCCGCTCACCGGTCACGTGACCGGTGTAGCCAGCCGCCTCGATGGCGGCGACCAGCGCGTCGACGTCCACTTCCTCGGTGAGCGTCACGTGCGCGGACTCGGTCGCCAGGTTCACCGTGGCGGTGGCGCCCGGGACCTTGTTGAGCTTCTTCTCCACGCGTGCCACGCAGGAGGAGCACGTCATGCCGTCGACGGCGAGATCGATCTCGCGCAGCACGTCGGGGGAGGCGGGTTCGGCCGCGGGAGCCGTCGAGCGTCGGCGGGTGACCGTCCCGGTGTACCCGGCGGCCTGGACGGCGCCGACGAGGTCGGCGTCGCTGACGTCCTCGGTGAGCTCGACGTGCGCCGACTCCGTCGCCAGGTTCACCGTGGCGCTGACGCCGGGCACCTTGTTCAGCTTCTTCTCCACGCGTGCCACGCACGACGAGCAGGTCATGCCGTCGACCGCGAGGTCGACCTCGGCGAGAGGGGTCAGTGGTGCACGGGGATCGGTGGAGGTGGACACGCCAGACCTTTCTGGGGTCGACGGCGGCCCGGCCGGCGTCAGCCGGCCGGAGCCGTCACGGGTGGGCGCGAGCTGCGCCCTTCGGTTGTGGCCCGGGCTGCCGCGGCGGTGGGGGCGGCACGGGCCTGGTGCGCCGTCGGCGGTTGACGTCGCCGGCGAGCGTCAGGCGTCGCGGCGGATGCCGGTCACGGCGTAGCCGGCCTCGTCCACGGCGGCGCGGATGGCGTCGTCGTCCAGGACGGTGTCGGAGACCACCGTGACGGGGGAGACGCCCCCCGCGTTGAGCTCGATGGAGACGTTCTTGACGGCCGGCAGGGCCTCCAGCTCGCTGGTCACGTGCTGCACGCAGTGGCCGCAGGTCATGCCCTGGACGTCGACGACGGTGGTGCGGTCGATCTCGGTGGTGCTCATGGGTTCTCCTCGCGTGCGAATCAGGAACGGACGAGTCGGGCGATCGCCGCACTGGCCTCGGCGACCTTCTCCTGGCCCTCCTCGTCGGAGGACCGGGCCGCCTCGACGACGCAGTGACCGAGGTGGTCCTCGACCAGGCCGATGCCGACCGCCTGCAGCGCCTTGGTGACCGCGGAGATCTGGGTGAGCACGTCGATGCAGTACGTGTCCTCGTCGACCATGCGTGCGATACCCCGCACCTGGCCCTCGATGCGACGCAGCCGCCGGGCGTAGTCGTCCTTGGTCCCGCTGTAGCCGGCCATGGCGCCCTCCCGTCACTGAGCACCGGCCCCTGTGACCGGTGTCCGGGAGAAACGATACCCATGGGGGGTATGGGTGTCGAGGTGACCTAGGTCCTAGTAGCGGCGGGGCGGCACCCGCAGACGTCGCGGCCTCGCGCCCTCGCGCCCTCGCGGTCCGTAAGTCGACCTGCGCAGAAGAAGTCGGCGGAGGCCGACTGTCTCTGCGGAGGAGCACTTACTGTGCGATCCGGAGGCGGATCGTCGGGGCGTCGCCCGGAGAAGCTCGTCGCCGGACCCCCGAGGCCGGTCAGTCCGCCGGACCGCCCGCGCCCGACGCCTCGTCCTCCGCCAGCCGCTCCCGCAGCCAGTCCGGCGTGTGCTCGTCGTCGCGCGGGTAGCGCTGCAGGTCCGCGGTGTACTGGCCCGGCTCGAGCGGCTTGGACCACTTCTGCTCGTGGGTGTAGTCGAGGTTCAGCGTCAGCTTGCCGGACGGCTCGAGGGTGACCAGCGCTGCGAACCAGGTGCCCCTGCCGGGCTCGAAGCTGGCGTGCCGCATCTCGGCGAGCGCCTTGCCGACGTCGCCGGGCAGCCCCGCCAGCCCGGTCTCCTTGCCGTCGGCGTCGGTCGCCGCGGCGAGGAGCTCGCCCCGGGTGCCGACCATCCGGCACAGCACCCGCGCCCGGGTCCAGCCGGCCGGGGCCTGGGACACCAGCCCCTGGGCGACCCGCTGCAGGTGGGCGGCGTGCTTGTTCATCGGGTTTGGCCTGCCGTCACCGCCGGCCGCGCCGACGGAGACCACCGGCCGGCCCACGGTCGGGACCGCGCCCGGCGCGCCGGGGGCGGGCGCCGGCGTCGTCGACTCCTGCGCCCGCATCTTCTCGAGCTGACCCTCGCGGGCCCACCCGCGCGGGACGCGCTGGGCGTAGACCACGTCCGTCAGCGCTGACAGCGCCACGGTGGTCTCGTAGACACCGGGGTCGAGCTTGTCCATGTGGAGCCGCTCGGCAGCGTCGGCGTCGTGGGCGAGCGAGGCGACACGGCAGAACTGCTCGCCCTCCTTGTTCGGCCCCTGGTCGACGATCCGGACGGGGATGCCGTGCCAGCGGGCGCTGGCGTGGATCTCGAAGAGCTCGGTGGCCTCCCCGGCCGGGACCTTCCGGGCCCACAGACCCGCCGCTGTGCGGGTGAACCCGTGCTCCTCGGCGTCCTTGGAGGGGCTGACCAGGGTGAGGACCGTGGGGTTGCCGGACTCGTCGGTGGTGACGTCGGCCGCGAACGTGCCGAGGTCGATCTTGGCCACGTGGCCGACGTACTTCGACGGCAGGACGGCGTGGAACGTGTCGTCGTCGAGGTGGTTCTGCCAGCCGAACGCCACGCCGTGGTAGGTGCCGATCAGCTCGGGCTCCGCCTCGCCGGGGGTGAAGCGCCACAGCCGTGCGCCGGGCGTGAGGCGGGTGTGCTCGACCCAGGACAGCGGCACGATCAGGTCGCCCGTGCTGGTGAAGCCGGTGCCGGCGAACGGCGGGCGCTCGAGGAACTGCCCGCCGGTCCGGCGGCGCCCCTCCTCGTCCTGGCCCCCGGTGGCCGGCAGGACGACCGCCGTCGGGGAGACGGGCAGGTGGAGGATGTCGATCGGGGCGTCCGGGGAGAACGGCGTGCCGGCGAAGCCGAGGCCGTGGAGCTCGAAGAGCCCGGCCGTCGAGGTCACGGACGCGGCGTCCGCCGCGGGCACCACGTAGCCGGCGACCCGGTCGAGGCCGCGCTCGAGGTACGCGACGGACATCTGTGGGGTGATCGCCTTCTGCAGGATGGTGGCCATGAGGTCTCCGGTCGGGTGTGGGGTTCCCCACGACAATAGGTGCTGCCCCTCCCGCGGGCGGAACCGCTCCCCACGGTGGGACTGCCCGCGCAGGCCGGGCGCGCCGACGGCGCGCGCTCCGGGGCTCGCCGAGGTCGCCATCGGCCCGGGCGAGGTTGCGGCGGCGGGACGCCTCGCCGGGCGGGAACGTGGCCGGGCCGTACCGTAGGCGCATGCGACTGGGCGTCCTGGACATCGGCTCGAACACCGTGCACCTGCTCGCCGTCGACGCCGAGCCGGACGCCCGGCCGGACCCGGCCGCAGACGTCGGCAGCACCGTGCGGCTCATGCGCTACCTCGACGACGACGGCGCCATCACCGACGAGGGCGTCGAGACCCTCGGCGCGGCCGTGCGCAAGGCGGTCAAGGCCGCCGACAAGTTCGGCGTCGAGGAGATGGTGGGGATCGCGACCTCCGCGATCCGGGAGGCGGCCAACGGCCCGGAGGTCCTCGCCCACCTCTCCGAGCTCGCCGGGGTGGAGCTGCAGGTGCTGAGCGGTCAGCAGGAGGCGGAGCTGACGTTCCTGGCGGCGCGGCGCTGGCACGGGTGGGCCGCCGGACGGCTGCTCGTACTCGACATCGGCGGCGGCTCCCTGGAGATCGCCACCGGGCTGGACGAGCGGCCTGACTTCGCGGTGTCCGTGCCGCTCGGCGCCGGCCGGCTCACCCGGCAGTTCCTGCGCTCCGACCCGCCGACGGAGGAGGAGGTCCGCGAGGCCAAGGACCACGCCAAGAAGGTGCTCGCGTCGGTCGCGAAGGACCTCGCCAAGCTGCCCCCGCCGGACCACGTGGTGGCGACGTCGAAGACCTTCCGCTCCCTCGCGCGTCTGGCGGGTCAGCAGGTCGCCGTCGTGGGGCCCGAGGAACGGCGGCGCATGCGGCTCGCCGACCTCGCCGACTGGACGCCCCGGCTGGCCAAGATCCCCGCCGAGCAGCGCATGGAGCTGCCGGGGATCACGCCCGAGCGCACGTACCAGATCGTCGGCGGAGCCATCGTGGCGCAGCGTGCGATGAAGGCGCTGGGCGTCGAGGAGCTGGAGATCTGCCCCTGGGCGCTGCGCGAGGGCGTGATCCTGCGGCGGCTGGACCAGCTGACGCCGACGACGTAGGGCGCGCTCCGGACAGGCGCTCGCGCCGACGACGTAGGCGAGCCCCGGACAGGCGCAGGCGAGGGCGCGGGCCGGCCGCGCGGGGACGGACGCCCTCAGACGGTGGCGACCTCGAACGCCGGCACCTCGTCCTCGGCCGGACGCCGGCGGGTCCGTGCCCACCCCACGACGCCGGCGAGCACCAGCATGGTCGCGGCCAGCCCCGCCCAGGCGCTCGTGGTCAGCGCGAGCACCACGTACCCGACCAGGGAGCCCCCGGCACCGACGAGCGCGTAGGGCAGCTGCGTCATCACGTGGTCGATGTGGTTGGCGCCGGCACCGGTGGAGGAGAGGATCGTCGTGTCCGAGATCGGCGAGCAGTGGTCGCCGAACACCGAGCCGGCGAGCACCGCCGCGAGGGCCGGGATCACGAGCCCGGGCTCGTCGACGCCGGTCATGACCTGACCCGCGATGGGCAGCAGGATGCCGAAGGACCCCCACGAGGTGCCGGTGGCGAACGCCATGCCGCCGGCCACGACGAACATGATCGGCACCAGCCAGTGCGGGGAAAGGGACACCGACTGGACGAGGTCGGCGAGGTAGCGGCCGGTGCCCAGCTGGTCGATGAGCCCGACCAGCATCCACGCGAGCACGAGGATGTAGATCGCGGGGAGCATGGAGCTCATGCCCTGCGTCCAGCCGTCGCGGAAGGTGCCGAACCCGAACCGCTCGTTGCTGCGGGTGTCCTTGAGGTAGAGCACCAGGGTCACGGCGAGCCCGAGCAGCCCGCCGGCCATGAGCGACTCGGTGACCAGCGTGGCGGCGAAGATCTCCATGAGGTTCCAGGAGCCGGACTCGGCGTGCCCGGTCCACACGATCGCGCCCACCACGCCCACGACCAGCGCGAGGAACGGCAGCACCAGCGCGCTGATCGAGCCGGGCCGGTGCTCGGGCAGCTCCTTGGCCATCTCGCCGGCAACCTTCTTCCCGGGGGCGTACGGGGCGCCGTCGGTGAGCGTGCGCAGCTCCTCCGTGCGCATGGGGCCGAGGTCGACGCGCAGGAGGACGGTCGCGAACACGAGCGCGAGGGCCGCCCAGGCGTAGTAGTTCATCGGGATGGTGGCGAGGAAGGCCTCGAAGGCCGTGACGTCGACCAGGCCTGCGGCGACGACGATCGGCGCCATGATCCCGATGATGCTCGCGCCCCAGCTGGAGAACG